>JBCBIS010000117.1:0-13000 GCA_038524325.1 Pseudomonadota bacterium | reverse complement strand
CCGAGAACATGGTTCTTGATGTCCCGCGCCGCATCGCGAAGCTGTTCGAACTCTGGCACCGCCTCGGCGGCATTGGCCCGGTTCTGCCGCCACTTGGTTTGCAGCGCCATGGCCGACTGGATCTTCTCATTGGCCAGAGCCGCTTTTGCGTTGGCCTTGAACTCCGGCGTCGTCGGGTTGTCGAGAATGGCATTCATCGCTCTTCTCCGATCGCGGGGGTGGTGGTGTCGCCGGCGAGGACCTCGACCACATGGCGCGCCTGGATCGGTCGGCCCTCGCGGCTGAGCTTGCCGCCCATATTCATCAGGCAGCCGAGATCTCCCGCAAGGACCAGATCGGCCCCGGTTGCGGCGATCTTCTCGGCCTTGTTCGAGACCATCTTGTTCGAGATATCCGGGTATTTCACGCAGAACGTGCCGCCGAAGCCGCAGCAGACATCCGATTCCTCAAGCTCCGCCATCTCCAGCCCTTCGACCGAGGCGAGCAGTTTACGGGGCTGCGCCTGGATGCCCAGCGAGCGCAGGCCAGAGCAGCTGTCGTGATAGGTCGCGCGGGCGGGGAAGGCGGCCTCGACCGCGCCGATGCCCAGGATATCGGTGAGAAAACTGACGATCTCATGCGTGCGCCCGGCCAGATCCTTGGCCGCCGCCTCCATCGGATCGCCCGCCAGGATCTGCGGATAGTCCTTGATCACCGTCGCGGCGCAGGAGCCGGAGGGGGCGACGACATAGTCATACCCCTCGAATACCCGGATCATACTGCGCGCCTGATCCGCCGCTCCGGCCCGGTCGCCCGAGTTGTAATTCGGCTGGCCGCAGCAGGATTGCGTGGGCACCTCGACAGTGCAGCCCGCCTGCTCGAGCAGTTTCACGCTGGAGAACCCGATCGAGGGGCGGATAATATCCACCAAACACGTCATCATCAGAGCCACGCGGGGCGTCTCAGCCATTTGATCCTCGTCTTTTGGTAAAAAATATTTACCGGAGCATGATGTGCTCCTTCAGGCTAGGCCATGTGTCCCGGTGACGCAACTGACGCTTCAGGCCACTGCAACATGCGTTTGACCGGCTCAACGCTGGGTTAGGAAGCGCGTATGGCGATCGTGCTGCACTGCAAGGTTTTGTTGCCTGTCATCGACAAGTATTGCTTTAGTCTACCGGAAAAGAAAGCCCCAGATACCAACATCAGCGCTGTCATTCATGGATCGCCCGAGTTATCGTTAACGCATTGTGGCAGATATTAGGCCTGTACTGGCCAAGAAATTTACCAATTTGCCACCCGGCCACCGCATTCTTCACAGCGTAATTCGCGTCAAACGTGAAATGCCGCCCCAGAACAGGGCAATCGCCGTATCACCTCGAGATCACTACAAAGTATTATTGATTTTAACGATCAAGATGTGATGTATGGGCGTCAAAGACATGTTGTGGTGTGTTCGCTTCTTTGCGCGTTGCCACGGGGGGCAGGTATCGCGAGCAAACACGCCCCGGCATGTGCGGGTGAGCCGGGCGCAGAATGAACGGGGTAATTTGACGATGGCTACGATTCCAGGGACGCCGGGCAACGACACGCTGGACGGGCTCGACAACGAAGACGATCTGATCAGCGGTCTCGAAGGGGATGACCTGCTGAACGGTCTCGGCGGCAACGACACGATCTTTGGCGGCGACGGCAATGACAGCATCAATGGCGGCGAGGGCAACGACACGATCCAGGGCGATGCGGTTGACTCGGTCGGCGTACCGCCGCAGCGGCTCTCGCTGAACTGGTCGGCGGTTCCGGACCCGGATGATGGCGGGCTGATCGACGACGATGACAACCTCTCGGCCGGCGTCACCCAGGACACGGGCGGCATTACCGTCACGGTCGCCTTCACCGATGACGGCGCCGCAGGCACGCCGACCTCTTTCGCCTATAACGACAGCGACACGCAATTCGTCACCGGGATCGATGCCGGCGGCGGCGTTGTCGATCCGAACAGCGCGCTTATCCTGCGCGGCAGTGGCGGCGCGACCGCAGGCGCCGCGAACACCACATCGACCACGACCTTCACCTTCGAGTCGACCGATGTCGATTTCCAGGACGAAGTGAGCGACGTCCAGTTCCGCATCAACGATATCGATACCGGCACCTGGCAGGATCAGGTGCGGATCACAGCGTTCGATGCTGACGGCAACCCAGTTCCCGTCGCGCTGACCGATGCTGCCCTGTTCGATCTGAGCGACACGGATGCGGGCGCGGTCGATCAGGACACGGCGACTTCTCTGCCCGATACCGACCCGGCGGCGGCCAACACCAACCCCGGCAGTGGGACGGGTTCGTTGCTCGTCTCGATCCAAGGACCGATTGCGACGTTCTCGATCGAATACTTGAACCTCGACACCGGTGGCCAGCGGATCGATGTCACGGACATCTTCTTCTCGACCGTTCCGGAAACCTTCAACGACGTCATCGATGGCGGCGCGGGCGAGGACTCGATCCTCGGCCAGCTTGGCGATGACAGCATCCTGGGGGGGGCCGATAACGACAGCATCGATGGCGGCGAAGGCCTCGATACGATCGACGGCGAAGGCGGCGACGACCGCATCGCAGGCTCGTCCGGCGCTGACAGCTTGGATGGTGGCGAGGGCATCGATACCGTCGATTACACGGCCTCCGGCGCCGGGGTCATCGTCAACCTGAACACCGGCACCGGGATCGGCGGCGATGCGCAGGGCGATGACCTGGCCAATTTCGAGAACATTCTGGGCTCGGACAACAATGACATCCTGCTGGGCGATGATGGCAACAACTCGCTGGATGGCGGTCTCGGCAACGACACCCTGTTCGGGGGTGGCGGCGGCGACACGCTCGTGGGCGGCGAGGGCGATGACAGCCTAGACGGGGTCGATGGCGATGACAGCCTCTTGGGCGGCATCGGCAATGACTCGCTGTTCGGCAATATCGGTTCGGACACGTTCGATGGCGGCGTGGGCAACGACACGCTCTCGGGTGGCGGCGATGCCGATACTTTTGTCGGCGAGGAAGGCGACGACTCGATCATCGGCGGCGAGACCGGCGTCGATCAAGACGTTCTCGACTATTCGGCCGAGACCAGCCCTGTGGATGTCGTCCTCGATGGCGACGAGCAGGGCACCGTTGCTGGCACCGATACTGGCACCGACACTTTTGCCGAAATCGAGCAGTTCGATCTGACCGATCAGAACGACACGATCGATGCGCAGGCCGATACGGGCGGGATCACGGTCAATGCCAATGCGGGCGACGACACTGTCGCCGGCGGCTCGGGCGATGATGTGCTGGATGGTGGCGATGACATCGACACCGCCGATTACTCGGGCGCCGATGCGCCGGTCACTGTCGATCTCGCTAACGAAACGGCGACCGGGGCCGAGGGCAATGACGTTCTCACCAATTTCGAGAATGTCCTTGGCGGTTCGGCGGGCGACAGCCTGACTGGCGATGCCGCTTCGAACACGATCGACGCAGGTGACGGTGACGATACCGTTGCCGGCGGCGCAGGCGATGACAGTCTGGATGGCGGCGACGGCGTCGATACACTCGATGTCTCGGGCGAGACCGGCCCGGCGGTGATTGACCTGGCAGGCGGCACCTCCTCGACGCCAGGCGGCACCGACATCGCGGTGAATTTCGAGAACGCCATCGGCACCGAGCAAAACGACGACATCACCGGGACAGACGGCACCAATACGCTGGAAGCCGGCGGTGGCGACGATACGGTCGAGGGCGGTCAGGGCGATGACAGCCTGGACGGCGGTGCAGGGTTCGACACCGCAGACTTCGAGAATGCCACGGGTCCGGTCACGGTCGATCTGTCGAACGACACGGCGACGGGGGCCGACGGCAACGATACCCTGACCAATTTCGAGGGCATCAACGGCTCCGACTTCGGCGACGATCTGACCGGCGACGATGGCACCAACACCATCACCGCGGGAGATGGCGATGACAGCGTCGAGGGTGGCCTCGGCGATGACAGTCTCGATGGCGGCGACGGCACCGATACGGCGGTCTATGAAAACGCCACCGGCCCGGTCACCGTCGACCTCTCTAACGAGACCGCGACCGGCGCCGATGGCAACGACACTCTGACCAATTTCGAAGACGTGGTCGGCTCGGATTTCGGCGACGACCTGACCGGGAACGATGGCACCAACACCATCGAAGCCGGTGACGGCGACGACACCGTCGAAGGCGGCGAGGGCGATGACAGCCTCGACGGCGGCGACGGTTTCGACATCGCTGACTTCGAGAATGCCACAGGTCCGGTCACGGTCGATCTGTCGAACGACACCGCGACGGGTGCCGATGGCAATGACACCCTGACCAATTTCGAGGGCATCAACGGCTCCGACTTCGGCGACGACCTGACCGGTGACGACGACACCAATACGATCTCCGCCGGTGATGGAGACGACACGGTCGAAGGCGGTGGTGGGGATGACAGTCTCGACGGCGGCGACGGCGTCGACATCGCCGATTACTCCAACGCCCCGGGCCCGGTCACGGTCGATCTGTCGAACGACACGGCGACGGGGGCCGATGGCAATGACGTCCTGACGAATTTCGAAGGCGTCACGGGGTCGGACTTTGGCGATGACCTGACCGGCGATGATGGCCCCAACACCATTGATGCTGGGGACGGCGACGACACGGTCGAGGGCGGTCTGGGCGATGACAGCCTGGACGGCGGCGACGGGATCGATACGGCGGATTACTCGAATGCGCCGGGGCCGGTCACGGTTGATCTCTCGAACGACACAGCCACCGGGGCCGATGGCAACGACATCCTCGAGAATTTCGAGAATGTCACCACCGGCGACGCGGCAGACAGCATCACCGGGGATGATGGTCCGAACGTCATCGACTCGGGCGATGGCGATGACAGCATCGATGCGGGGGCCGGTGACGACACGGTCGACGCAGGCGACGGCGATGACACTGTCGCGGCCGGTCCGGGCAATGACAGCCTGGATGGCGGCGACGGCATCGACACCCTCGACATGTCCGAGAACACCGGCCCTGTCGTGGTGGATCTCGAGGCGGGCACCGCCTCGGGCCCAGAGACCGGCGACGACACAGCGGTGAATTTCGAGAATGTCGTCACTGGCGATGGCGATGACAGTGTCACGGGCACCGATGCGCCGAACACGATCGACACCGGGGCGGGCAATGACACCGTCGATGCCGGAGACGGCGATGACAGCGTCGATGCCGGCGACGGCGACGACGTGATCGATGCCGGCCCGGGCAGTGACACGGTCGACGCAGGCGACGGCGATGACACGGTCGAAGGCGGTCCGGGCGATGACAGCCTGGACGGCGGCGACGGGATCGACACGGCGGATTACTCGAATGCGCCGGGCCCGGTCACCGTCGATCTCAACAACAACACCGCGACCGGTGCCGATGGCAACGACATCCTCGAGAACTTCGAGAATATCGAGGGCTCGGACAATGACGACGACCTCACCGGCAACGATGATGACAACACCATCTTTGGCGGCGATGGCGACGACACGATCTCGGGCGGCGGTGGACCGAACGATGGTGACGATCTGCTGTTCGGCGGGCCGGGCGATGACACGTTCGACATCAACCCGGATCTCGGCGATGACACGATCCCGGATTTCACCCTGGGCGAGGATATCTTCGACCCGACCGATATCCCGTCGGAGAATCCGAACTTCCCGGGCACCCCTGTGCGCCCCGGCGAGATCGTGGTCACCAACAACCCGGTGGACCCGACCGATCCGAACTTCCCGAATGGCAGCCAGACGCTGACCTTCCCGGACGGCTCGACCATCACCATCCCGCCGGGCACGATCCGCACCGACGATCCGGCTAATCAGATCGAGGATCTGATCACCGCCGGCATCGTCTGCTTCACCCGGGGCACGATGATCGAGACGCCGAAGGGCGAGGTGGCGATCGAGGATCTGTCGGTCGGCGATCTGGTCATGACCCGCGACAACGGTGCGCTGCCGGTGCGTTGGATCGGCTCCCGCCGTCTGCCCGCGGTGGCGAACCTCGCGCCGATCATGATCAAGGCGGGCGCCATGGGCAATGACCGCGATCTGTTGGTCTCGCCCCAGCACCGCATGCTGATCTGCGACTGGCGGGCCGATCTGATGTTTGGCGAGCCGGAGGTGCTGGTTGCCGCCAAGGATCTTATCAACGGCGACTCGGTCTATCGCGCCGAGGGCGGAGAGGTCGAGTACTGGCACATCCTGTTCGACACCCATCAGATCGTGACGGCGAACGGTGCACCTTCGGAGAGCTTCCACCCGGGCGAGCAAGCGTTGACCATCATGGACGATGCCTCGCGCAGCGAGCTGCTGGAGATCTTCCCGGAACTGCGTGCCGATGCCGCCAACGGCTATGGCAAGGCCGCCCGACCGAGCCTGAAGGGTTGGGAGATCAAGTACCTCACCCGCTGATCACTCCGTGACATGAAGATAAAGGCCGGGCATCGTCCCGGCCTTTTTCGTTTGCCCAGGCGCGCCCGGGACGACACAGACCTGCTAGTCCAGGATCGGGGGCGAGATCAGGTTTTCGCGATAAAGCGCGGCCTCGTCGATCTGCCCGCTGGGCCGCCATGGCGCGATCGAGGCCAGAAGTTCCGCCATCTCGGCCGCCCGTGCGCGCGCCAAATGTGCCCCCTCGGACGCCGAGACCGCCGCGAAATGAAAACTGGCGCCGGGTGAGAAGCGGGCCAGCGCAGGCAGATCGGCGGTGATCACGGTCGCAATCTTCGGATAGCCGCCGGAGGTTTGCCGATCCACCAGCATGATGATCGGCTGACCGCTTCCCGGCACCTGGATCGATCCCGTGACGATGGCGTCCGAGGTGACGTTGTAGCCTTTGGCATGGCTCAACCGGGGACCATCGAGCCTGAGCCCCATCCGGTCGGCCTCCTGCGTCACCTGCCATGGCCGGGTCAGGAAGGTCTCGACCGCTTCTGGGGTGAAATGATCCTCTTGCGGTCCCAGCACGACGCGGATCGTTTGGGCCGGCGCGGCGGGAAAGGGGGCGGGCAGGCAGAGGATCTGGCCCGGCGGCATCGCCCCTCCCAGCGGCAGCCGGTCGCCTTGCGCCAGAGCGCGGCCCCGGAATCCGCCGAAACTGCCCTTCGCAAAGGTTGCCTGGCTGTTCAGAACAAGAGGCAGATCAACGCCGCAGGACAGCGCCAGACAGGCCGAGGGCGCGCCCCGCAGGGCTCCGCAGCGCACCCGGTCGCCGCGCTTGAGCGGGATTGTCCTCCGGTCCGGAAACACGCGCGTCTCACCATCCCGCATCACTTCGATCTGCATCTCGGCGCCGACCAGAGCGATCTCGAGCGTGTCGGTTTGCACGAGAAAGGCCGGCCCGACATAGCCGAGTTCCAGAACCGCCTGATCGATCGGTGCGCCGACCAAGGCATTGGCCAGCACCATCGCCTCGCGGTCACGGACGCCCGAGACGGGAACGCCATAGCGTTGCGCTCCGCCGCGCCCGAAATCCTGCACGGTCGTCAAAAGGCCGGGATCGATGATCTTGAGCGCGCTCACCTGAGTGCCTCGGCCTCGGCCCGCCATTCTCCGGCCGAGATCGCCGCCGAGATTGTGTCATAGGCCGCCGGGTCGATTGCTTCGAACCGCACCCGATCGCCCGGCGCGAGCAGGGCGGGCGATGGGGCGCCGGGGTCGAACAGCGGTACGGGGCAGCGCCCGATCAGGTTCCATCCCCCTGGGCTCTCGACCGGGTAGATCACGGTCAGACCGACCGCGATGGCGACCGAGCCCTGGGGGACATGCACCCGCGGGGTCTCGCGCCGCGACAGGTCCAGCGGCGCAGGCACATCGCCCATATAGGGACAGCCGGGCAGGAACCCGATCATATAGACATGGTGGAGTATGTCGGTGTGATCGGCGACCAGCGTCTCCTCGGTATGGCCAGTGCGTGCGGCGACATCGGCGAGATCAGGCCCGAACTCCCCGCCATAGCTGGCGGGCAGCACCCATTCTCGGCCCGAGGCGCTGACATCCCCAAGACCCGTCTCCAAAGCCCGCAGGGCTTCCTCGATCGCTCCGGCATCGGTGACCAGCGGATCGAACTGCACCAGGAGCGAGCGGAAACTGGGCATCGTCTCGATCAACCCGGGTGGTGGGGAGGCGGCCAGCGCGGTGTCCAGCGCCATCACCTGAGCCGACAGCGCCAGATCGATCTCCTGGCCGAACTCCACCACCAGCGCCGCGTCGCCTGCGGGGAGATACCGCACGTTCTGCGATGGTCTGGGGCTTTGCATGACGGCTGTCTGATTGCGGCGGGACGAGGCCTAAGCCTAAACTGCCTATATCAGCCGTTCAATGCCGCGCAATCGAGGGAGCTACCCATGGCCCGCCGCATCAATATCAACGCCGACATGGCCGAAGGGTTCGGTGCCTATGACATCGGAGATGACTCGGCGCTGCTGGATATCGTGAAATCCGTCAATATCGCCTGCGGGATGCATGGCGGAGACGCAGGGATCATGCGCCGGGTGGCCATGGCGGCGGCCGAGCGCGAAGTCTCGATCGGGGCGCATCCGGGGTTCAACGACCTCTGGGGCTTTGGACGCCGGCAGATCCGGATGGCGGCTGAGGAGGTGGAGTATCTGGTCGCCTATCAGATCGGAGCGCTGCAGGGGATGGCGGCCTATGCAGGGATCCGTGTCAGCCATGTGAAAGCGCATGGGGCGTTGAACAATATGGCCTGCGTCGACCGCGCCTATGCCATGGCTATTGCGCGCGCCGTCAAAACCGTCGATCCCGGGTTGATCCATCTGGTGATGCCCGGCACCGAGATGGAGCGGGCGACCGAGGAGGCCGGTCTGACCCTGGCGCGCGAGGCCTTTGTCGACCGGACCTACGAGCCGGGTGGCACGCTCAGTCCTCGCAGTCTGGCGGGGTCGGTCCTGACCGATCCGGACAGCACGGCCGCGCGGACCGTCGAGATGGTGCGGACCGGCCGCATCATCTCGCGCCAGGGTCAGGCGATGGAGATCGGGTTCGACAGCCTGTGCGTCCATGGTGACGAGCCGACCTCGGTGGCCGTCGCCAAGGCCACGCGTGCGGCTCTGGAGGCGGATGGGGTGGAGATTGTCCCTTTGCCCGAGATGCTGGGGCTTTGAGCTGGTTGCCGCCGACGCTATATATCGCCGCATGAAACGATCCTCAGAGACCGACGAGGCGCTGGAGGCGGAGATTCTGCCGCCCGATCACCCGGATCCCGAGGCGCGCGATGTGACGCCGGGCTGGATTGGCCGACACCGGGTTTTGATCGAGCGCGGGCGGCAGGTGAGCCGGGCTTTCATCCCGCTTGCCCCGCCGCCGGCGCGGCTTGCCCTCGCGGGGGTCTCGGTCGCAGCGGATGTCCTGCTGCTCGCGGACGACCTGCGCCGTCGGGGGGATATGGCCGAGGAGGGCCCGCTCCGCGCCGGTGCGCTGGTGTTGGAAGGTGCGGCGCTTGCAGCGATGAGCCGATACGCTCCGGCACGGCTGGCGCGCAATCTCGCAGGGATCGAGGCGGCGCGGGCCGCTTTGTCCCGCCTGCGCAACAGCGCGAGCTGACGACAGCTCAGCGCCCACCTCTAAAAAGAAAAAGCCGCCCCCGCCTAAGCGGGAGCGGCCAGTCACAGGATCGACAGGATCAGAGCAGCGCGTCGGGCTGGTTGAAGACGAAGTTGTCGTCGGTCAGCTCGCCATCGGGCACGGCTGCCAGGAAGACCCGGTTGCCCTCGCCATCGATGATGGTGGTGTTCCGCGCATTCGAGCGGATCATCAGATCGTCGATCGAGGCCGCATCCGGGAAGACCGCGGTGAAGTCGAGCAGATCCTCGGTCACATCGAAATCGATGATCCGGTCCAGGCCGAAGTCTTCGCCGAAGACGAAGGTGTCCGGGCCCGCGCCGCCGCGCATCAGATCGTCGCCGGTGCCGCCCGAGATCGTGTCCGATCCGGCATCGCCGAACAGACGGTCATCGCCTTCGCCGCCATCGATGATATCATCGCCGAAGAAGCCGCGGATGAAGTCGTCATCCGCACCGCCCTCGGCCACATCGTCGCCGCGGCCGAGACGAATGTCGTCCTCGCCCTCGCCACCAAAGGCCGTGTCGTTGCCATTGCCGGTGATGATCTTGTCATCGCCTGCCAGCCCGTCGACGGTGTTGTCGAGCGCACCGGTGGTGATGTGGTCATCGAACGGCGTGCCGTTGACCACGGCGTTCTCCTGATCGTTGATGTCCAGGCCCTCGGTGAAGAGGTCATAGACCGCGATCGTGCCGGTGATCTCATAGGCAACAGCGATCTGCGCGACACCGCTGGAGCTTTCCTCGGCAGGGATGAAGGCGATGGTCTCGGGACCGACATTGTCGCCTTCGTTCTCGCCGAACTCGTCGTCGAAGCCCGGGATGTAGTCGACGAAGAACGCATCCGCCGGGGTCGAGATGTCGTAGATCATGACACCCGAGTCCCGCTCCAGCCCGATAAAGGCATAGGTGCGGCCATCGACTTCGCCGGTGATCACGGCTTCCGGCTCGGGGCCTTTGGCGTCCGAACGGTCCTCGTCATCTTCACCGTCGTCGTCGTTGAACCGCTCCGGCGCGATGTCGGCCAGGATCAGTTCGAACTCCGAGCCGCTGTCAAAGACGAGCCCGCCCTCGGCATCGAAGATCGAGAAGGAGCGCGAGTTGAACGAGTGCAGCAGGTCGATATCGCCATCGCCATCGGTGTCGCCATCGACGCTGGAGACCTCGAGACGGCCGAGGCCGAAATCTTCGTTCTCGGGATCGAGCGAGCCATCGGCGATCAGCTGCTGAGCGAAATCTTCGTCCAGCAGACCGTCCTCGAAGAGGTCGAACACCCGGGCTTCGTCGAAGTCGCGGCTGTCGCCTTCGTTGGCGGTCAGGACAAAGGTCTCGCCATCGATCTCGGTGGCGGCGATGGCATCCGGCATGCGGAAGCCGACCACGCCCTCGAAGGTGCGGATGTCGATATTGCCGTCATCCAGCGGATCGAAGGCCACCTCGCTGTAGTCCTGGGTGCCGAGGCCGACCACATTGACGACTTCGCCATTGGCGAGGTCGATGATGCCCAGGGCGTTGTTCTCTTGCAGAGCGACATAAGCCGTGGTGCCGTCCGGGCTGATGGCGATGTATTCCGGCTCGACATCGTTGCCGAAGTTTTCGCCGGCCTGGATGCGGATCCCGGCATCGCGCGCGAAGGCCTCGAACCCGTCGAACTGGGTGAAGTCGAGGATGTTCGCCACCGGAGCTGCAGGGTCGGTGGTGTCGACGATCGCCACGGTGCCCAGCGGGTTCGGCAAGACGCCATCGTCGATCGAGTCCTCGTTGAACTCGCCCTCGCCGGCGACCAGCAACTGAGTGCCATCGGCGTTGAAGGTCAGCATGTCGGGCAGGTTGCCCACATCGACCTGGCCTAGCAGCTCTTTGGTCACCACGTCGAACAGGGCGATAAAGCCCGGCTCGGCGGTGGTGAAGGTCTGGCCAAAGATCTCGCCTTCGCCATTCGGGCGGCTGATTGCGACCGCGACGATGCCGTTCTTGATGTCCACCGACTGGATGCCGTCGAAATCCTCACCGAACTCGGTGGCGAGATCGATGAAGCCTTCCTGGACACCGGTCTCGGCGTCGAAGATGTCGACCCGCTGCAGGTTGCCATTGGTCGAGACCAGAAGGCCGTCTTCGAACACAACCACTTCCGAACCGCCCTCGGGGCTGTCTTCGTCCTCGGGATCGGTTTCGGCCTGGATCACCAGATTGGTCTGCGCGGCGATATCGCCCGAGGCCACCGGTGCTTTCAGATCACCCAGGGTGATGGCGTCGTCGCGGAATTCCAGGTTCTGGATCCGGCCATCGGTGTCGCGGCCCGCGTCTTCTTCGTTGAAGGCGGTCTCTTCGGTGCTGTGGTTCTCCAGCAGGAACTCGGCCAGAGCATCCTGCTCGGTGCCGTCATCCGCGAAGGTGGCGCCACCGGTTTGCGAGGTCTCGTCTTCGAGCACCACGAGGTTGATCCGCGCGGCATCGGGGCCGACTTCGCCTTCGCTCGGGTCGGTATTGGTGTTCGGGAAGGGATACCCGTCGCCACCGCCGGTGAAGTTGCCATCCTCGTCAAAGCGCGGGGCAGCCAGGAAGTCGAGGGTGACGATCCGGAACAGCTCCTCGCGGTCGCCCGAGATATTGCCGTTGACCACCAGGTTGATCGGCTCGCCATCCGGGCCGGTCACACTGGCGCTCTCGATCCGGCTGCCCACGGCTTTCGAGGGGTCATAGCTGAACTCGACGCCCGCGATTTGCGGGAAGCGGCCCGAGACTTCGGGGATCGCGCTGACGCCATGCTCGAGCAGGGCGACCAGCTCTTCCTTGGTCACGGTCATCAGGACCAGGCCGTTATTGAAGGCCAGCACGGTCTGGATGTCGTTCTGGCTGATGCCGCCTTCCGGCTTCACCACATTGCCGTCGCCGTCGAGGATTTCCTCGTTCGGCAGGCGCACGGCTTCGGTGCCGCCGGCGGGAACGACGATCTCGCCGACATTGGCACGGATGCCGCCGCCGTTTTTCAGCGAGACGAGGACGGTCTCATCGGCGTCCTGTGCTGCGGCGAGGTTGGCGTCAGCAGTGAGGTTGCCCAGGTTGGTCTCCTGCGTCCGCACACCGTCGGGGTCGGTCGGGTCGGCATTGTCGCCCGAGCGGTTACCGTTCAGGAACACGTCCGAGATGCCGAACACATTGCCTTCGGTCGCAATGATCTGGGCCTGGATCGCATCGGCGATGGCCTGGACCTCGGGATCGATCAGGCCAGCGGCGTTCAGATCGGCGACGCCTTGATCGTCGGTCGCATAGGCGCCCGAGACTTCGGAGTCGTAGCTCTCGGCGATGATGTTGCCTTTCTCGTCGAAATCGATGACGAGGCGGCCAACATATTTGTACGAACCGTCGGTG
>JBCBIS010000116.1:0-13017 GCA_038524325.1 Pseudomonadota bacterium | reverse complement strand
GTGGTCTTTGTCTATCCGGGCGTCGGCCAGCTCTTCGTCGACTCGGTGAAGATCCGCGATATCCCGGTGGTGCAGGCCTGCTGTCTGATCTTTGCTGCCGCGTATATCCTGCTGAACCTGACGGCAGATGTGCTGTCGATCCTGACCAATCCGCGTCTGCGGCATCCGAAATAAGGAGAACGCCATGACGACCTCGAGCGAAGACATGGTCTATGCCGATGAGGGCGGCTCTGGTGGAGGCTGGATCCAGGGGCTGGCGATTTCGGTGGCGGCGATCCTGGCCGGCGGATTGATCGCTGTCTTGATCGGCGGAGGGTCCGGCTATGCAGGCCATGCGGTGATCGGCACGCTGAAGGCCGCGGCAGGGGAGGGAATGGCTGGTCTGATCGGCTGGATCACGCCGCTGCTCTATATTGCCCTGGTGATCTCGTGCTGCGGGCTGGCGGCCTGGATCTTCCGCTTTGTCCTTCGGCGCTTCGCGGTTGAGACCGTGGCCAAGCCGATGCGCCAGGCCCCGCTGACGGCGGCCTTTGGTCTGTTGATCATCCTGATCTATGTGATCGCCGCGGTTTTTGCGCCGGTTCTGGCCCCTTATGGCGAGGCCGAGGTGTTCTCGGCAATCAACGTGCCCCCGGGCGGCGATCCCTCGGTCGGCGGCGACCCGGCGCATATCCTGGGCACCGATCAGATCGGGCGAGATCTGCTGACCCGGCTGATCTATGGCGCGCGAAACACAGTGGGGATTGCCTTCGTGACCACCTGCCTTGCCTTCCTGCTGGGGGCGACGGCGGGCTTCCTGGCGGCCACGCTGGGCGGCTGGGTCGACCAGTTGATGTCCCGCACCAATGACGTGCTGATGGCGATCCCGCAGCTGATCTTCGCGCTGCTGCTGATGACCATTGCTTCGGCCTGGGCGTCGAGCCTGGGCATCTCGCTGACCATCTTCATGATCCTGATCATTGCGGTTCTGGACTCGACACGGGTCTTCCGGCTGGCCCGGGCTGTGGGGCTGAACATCGTGGTGATGGACTATATCGAGGCAGCGAAGCTGAGGGGTGAGACGCTGCCCTATCTGATCTTCAAGGAGATCCTGCCCAACGCCACCGCCCCCTTGCTGGCCGAATTCGGGCTGCGCTTCTGCTTCGTCTTCCTGCTGATCGCGGCGCTGAGCTTCCTCGGCCTGGGCATCCAGCCGCCGCTGGCGGATTGGGGCTCGATGGTGTCCGAACTGCGCCAGTTCATCAGCTTCGCGCAATGGGACATGCTGAGCGCCTCGCTGCCGCTGATGGCCGCCGGGGCCATCGCGCTGCTGACCGTCGCAGTCAACTTCGTGGTGGACTGGATGCTGCACCGGACCAGCGGTCTGAAGGAGTAAGAGATGAGCCTTAGCAATCAGGAACTTCTCGTCAAAATCCGCGGCTTGCGGATCGAGGGCCGGGCGGATGAGACCTGGAACGAGATTGTCCACGGCGTCGATCTCGACCTCCACAAGGGCGAGGTGCTGGGTCTGATCGGCGAGTCCGGCGCGGGCAAGTCCACCATCGGGCTGGCCGCCATGGGGTTCACCCGCGATGGCTGCCGGATCTCGGCCGGCTCGGTCGAGTTCGATGGGATCGATCTGGTCGGCGCCTCGGCCGATACACGGCGCAAGCTGCTGGGCAAACGCATCGCCTATGTCGCCCAATCGGCGGCGGCCAGCTTTAACCCCGCGCATAAGATCATTGACCAGCATACCGAGGCCCCGACCATCCACGGCGTGTCCTCGAAGGCCGACAGCCAAGAGGACGGGATCGAGCTCTACCGCCGCCTCCGCCTGCCGAACCCAGACGAAATCGGGTTTCGTTATCCGCACCAGGTCTCGGGCGGGCAGCTTCAGCGGGCGATGACGGCGATGGCGATTTCCTGCCGCCCCGATCTGATCATCTTTGACGAACCGACCACCGCGCTGGACGTGACCACGCAGATCGAGGTTCTGGCCGCGATCCGCGACATCGTCGAGCAGTTCAACACGGCGGCGATCTATATCACCCATGATCTCGCCGTCGTCGCGCAGATGGCCGACCGGATCAAAGTGCTGCTGAAGGGCGACGAGGTGGAGGAGGCGGATACCCGCACCATGCTCTCGGACCCGCAGGAGGAGTATACCAAATCGCTCTGGGCCGTGCGCAGCTTCGAGCGGACGCAGAAACCGCTGGCCGGGCCCAGCGAGACGCCGGTGATCTCGGTCAAGGACGTCACCGCCGCCTATGGCGGGGCGGTCAAGGTGCTGCACGATGTCAGCTTTGACATCCACCGGGGCCGCACGGTGGCGGTGGTGGGCGAGTCAGGCTCGGGCAAATCCACCACAGCGCGCTGCATCACCGGCCTGCTGCCGCCGCTGGAGGGCGAGATCCTCTCGAACGGCCAGGCCCTGCCTGGCAATTACAAGAAACGTTCGAAGGAACAGCTTCGCCAGGCGCAGATGATCTATCAGATGGCCGATACCGCGCTGAACCCGCGCTCGCGCATCAAGGACATCATCGGACGCCCGGTGGAGTTCTATATGGGCCTGACCGGGTCGGACCGCCGCAAGCGGGTCGAGTATCTGCTTGAGCAGATCGAGCTCGACCCCGCCCTTTACTACAACCGCTATCCGACCGAGTTGTCCGGCGGGCAGAAACAGCGGATCGGGATTGCCCGCGCCTTGGCCGCCGAGCCGGAATTCATCATCTGTGACGAGGTCACCTCGGCCCTGGACCAACTGGTTGCGGAGGGGATCCTGAAACTGCTGGCCCGGCTGCAGGACGAGCTGGACCTCGCCTATATGTTCATCACCCACGATCTGGCCACCGTGCGCGCCATTGCCGATGAGGTGGTGGTGATGAAGGAGGGCCGGGTGGTCGAGGCGGGCCCGAAGGACGAGATGTTCACCCCGCCCCACCATGCCTATACCGACCTTCTGCTTAGCTCCGTGCCCGAGATGGACCCGGACTGGCTGGACAAGCTCTTGGCGGAGCGGGGGGTCGAGAATATTGGCGACGCGGCCTCCGCCAAGATCTGAGAGGCCTTGCCGGAGGGGGTTACGCCCCCTCCATCTCCTTCGACAGCACATTCAGCATTTTCGCCACTTCCGTCTTGGCGTTGTTGTAGGTCTTCGTCGTCTTCGGCAGCGCGAGCTTCGCCGCGGTGATCGCTTTCAGATGCAACTTGGTCTGTGAAGTGAAATGCTTGGTCGCAGCGGGCGGCCATTTCTTCGCCTCGACGTCGAAATTCATCGACCGAAGTTCGGTCGCTTTATCGGCGAGCTTCTTCAGGCCTGCGGCCAACGTGTTCTCCATGGTCTCGGCTGTATTAAAGGTGATCGTTGGGTCGGCTTTCTTGCTCTTCATCGAGGCACGCAAGCTGATCATCGAGTCCGCGATGGCATCTTCGAGAATCTTCATCTTGATCAAGAGCTGGCTGGCCTTTTCCCCCTGGGGCTTGACGGCCGCCGCATACATCCGCGCCTCGGCTTTCGCGACCTCATCGGCGGCTTTGTGAACCTCATCCATTTGGATCTTGCCCTTGAGCATGGTCAGGATCGCGCCATGCGTCGTGTCGAGGGTTGTCAGGACATCCGCGAACACCTTCTTACTGTGCTCGGGATATTTGTTGAGGTTCCAGGTCGGTGCCAATTGCGCCGCGTTCTTGCCGATGACGGCCCATTGCTTGCTGCATTTCTCCAGGTTGGAGACGCATTTGCGTGCGGCAGCAAGCTCTTGCGGGCTCGGCGGATTTTTCTTCATCAGGGTCTTGATGACCTCGAGATTGCCGCTCGACATTTTTTGAACGTTCACAGCCTCCTTTAGGCTGTCTTTGAGCGTGTTCAGATGCCTCTGCATCACTTTCTTCAGTTCGTTCGCCTTCTTGATGTCCTCGTTTTTCGCCATGTTCACGGCGCCGTTCATCGCCTGTTCACAGAGCGTCCGGGCATCCTCCTGCCGGTCCTTCACCGCCTGCATGAAGTTCTGGCAGAATTTGATCGTGTCTTTTCTGCCGTAATCCGTGGCCGTGTCTTTCGCAGTGGAAAGAACATCGAGCAGGCTTTTGTAGATCCCCAGCACCTTGACCAGAGCAGGGCCGTTCGGGACGTGTTTTGCCGCGACCATGCCGCCCTTGTCGGCGATCTTTCGGACTGCGTTGATCTTCTTCCCGACACCATGTCCGCTGACTTTGCTGTCACGGTGTTTCTGCCAGAAACTCTTATCGAAGCCTTTGGTCTTGATGTCTGCAACCGAGGGGACGCTGGGCATCGGATATCTCCAAGTTGTGTATGTGTCGTCTTCTCCTTGCTGGGTTCAGAATACGGCCTCACAGCAATTTGAAAAAATCATAGGTCCAGATGTCTCGATCCAATTTGCGGATCAATCGCGCTGTTTGTCTAATTGTCGAGTGTTTTTGGGCGGTGTGGCGGACAGCATAGGGTCCGCGCGCATTTCCGAGGACCAGATCGACAGCGTCTGGACTCACGGGCGCGTGAGAACTGGCCTGTTGCGGGCGCGATCAAACACCGTATCGTGAACCAGAATATAAAGGGACGCGTGATCGGCGCGCCCGAAGCCTTTGAAATCGCATAATCGGGATCAACAGGGAGACCACCGATGACACTGAACCTCAACCGCCGCCATATGATGCAGGCGACCGGTGCGACCGCACTCGTCTCGCTCAGCGGCGCGCCGCTCCGCGCTGCGCCGAAAAAGGGCGGGACGCTGCGCCTCGGCCTGTCGGGCGCCAGCACCTCGGACAGCTGGGATGGCCGGACCCATTCCGACAGTTTCATGATCAACATGGCCCATGGCTGTGTCTTTGATTGCATGACCGAGATCGCGGCCGATGGCAGCCTGAAGGGCGAGTTGGCCGAAAGCTGGGAGGCCACCTCGGACGCCAAGACCTGGACCTTCAACCTCCGCCAGGGCGTGACCTTCCACAATGGCAAGGATTTCGGCGCCGATGACGTGATCGAGACCTTTGCGCTGCATGTTGGCGAGAACTCGAAATCGCCGGCCAAGCCGATCATCTCGGCCATCACCGAGATGAAAAAGCTGGGCAGCCACCAGATCCAGTTCGTGCTGGCCGCCGGCAATGCCGATTTCCCCTTCCTGCTCTCGGACTACCACATCCTGATCCACCCGGCGGGCATGATCGAGGAATCGATCGCCAAGGGCATCGGCACCGGTCTCTACAAGAACGAAGGCTTCGAGCCGGGCGTGCGCGCCGTCGCCAGCCGCTATGCCGACCACTACAAGGGCGACGACGCGGGCTTCTTCGACTCGATCGAAGCGATTGCGATCTCGGACCCCTCGGCCCGGATGAACGCGATTATGACCAACCAGGTCGACGCGATCAACAAGGTTGACACCAAGACCAAGAACCTGCTCGAGCGCAATCCGAATGTCGACATCGTCGAGGTGACGGGCAACCAACACTACACCTTCCCGATGCACGCCAATAAGGAGCCGTTCAGCAACCCGGATGTGCGCAAGGCGATCAAGTACGCCTTCAACCGCCAGGAGCTGGTCGACAAGATCTTGCTCGGCCATGGCGCGGTGGCGAACGATCACCCGATCGGCCCGGCGAACCAATATTATGCCGCGGATCTGCCGCAGACCGAGCATGACCCCGAGAAGGCCAAGTTCCACCTGAAGAAGGCCGGTTTCGACACGCTGGACATCGATCTCTCTGCTGCCGACACCGCCTTCCCGGGCGCGGTCGACGCCTCGGTCCTGTTTCAGTCGAGCGCCAAGGCCTCGGGCATCAATGTGAACGTGGTGCGCGAGCCGAATGACGGCTATTGGTCGAATGTCTGGCAGAAAAAGCCGTTCTGCGCCTGCTACTGGTCGGGCCGCGCGACCGAGGACTGGATGTTCTCGACCGCCTATGAGTCGGGCGTGCCGTGGAACGACAACTTCTGGGAAAACGCCCGGTTCCAGAGCCTGCTGCTCGAAGCACGCGCCGAACTCGACACCGCCAAGCGGGGCGAGATGTATCGCGAGATGCAGCAGCTCTGCTCGGAAGACGGCGCGGTCGTCGTGCCGATGTATGCCAACTATGTCGACGCGGCCTCGACCAAGCTCGGTCATCCCGAGACGGTCGGCAATATGTGGCTTCTCGACGGCAGCCGGATTGCCGAGCGCTGGTGGTTCGTCTGATCCCTCCTGCGTAAACACATCAACGGCCCGGATCTCCGGGCCGTTTTTTTGTGCGCTGTACGGCTTTGGTCGCGTTTCCGGTTGACCGCCCGGGCCAGACGCCTGCAACATTTACCCGGTCAAATTCTGGGATGTCTGCATGGCGCCGCCTGAACTCACCTCGCCGATGATGCGCCGGAGCACCGGCTGCGACCTCGTCGACTGATTGCCGAGAACACGCCCCGCTTCGCCCGCCCTGCGTCTTCTCCTGGTTGCCCGTTCCCATGACCGATCCAGGCTCTCCGCGTCTCGCCATCGATATTGGCGGCACCTTCACCGATACGGTGTTGATCGATGACCGCCAGACCCTGCTGGCCTCCGCCAAGACCCCGACCACGCCAGAGGCCCCGGCGCGGGGCGCTGTCGCCGGTGCGCGGCTTTGCCTGGCCGAGGCCGGGCTGGCGCCGGGGCGGCTGGCGGGGCTGATCCACGGCACGACATTGGCGACCAACGCGTTGATCGAGCGCCGCGGGGCGCGTGTCGCCACTGTGACCACGGCTGGCTTCCGCGACATCCTCGAGATCGCCTATGAGCGGCGCTACAGCCAATATGCCATCGACCTGGTCAAGCCGGAACCTCTGGCCCCCCGCTCTCGCGCCTTTACGATCACCGGGCGGATGGATGCGCGGGGGCGTGAACTCACCCCGCTGGGCCTGGACGAGATCGCGCCGCTGATCGAGGCGCTGCGCGCGGCCCGGGTCGAGGCAGTCGCCATCTGCCTGCTCCATGCCTATGCCAATCCGGCGCATGAGCAGCTTCTGTACGAGAAGCTGGCCGCCGCGCTGCCCGAACTGGCAATCTCGCTCAGCCATCAGGTCAGCCCGGAGGCGCGGGAGTATGACCGGCTCTGCACCACCCTCGCAAATGCCTATATCCAGCCGCTAATGGCGGGCTATCTCACCGATTTCGAACGGCAGATGCGGGCCGAGGGCGTGGCCTGTCCGATCCTGATGATGACAGCCGGCGGGGGCATGACGACGGTCGAGACGGCGCGCCGCCTGCCGATCCGCCTGGTCGAATCCGGACCCGCCGGGGGCGCCATTCTGGCCGCACGGATCGCCGAGGAGGTGGGCGCGGGCGCGGTGCTCTCCTTCGATATGGGCGGGACCACGGCAAAGCTCTGCCTTATCGACGGCTATCGCCCGCAAACGGCCCGCAGTTTCGAGATCGACCGCGCGGCGCGCTTCATCAAAGGCTCGGGCCTGCCGGTGCGGATCCCGGTGATCGAGATGATCGAGATCGGCGCCGGTGGCGGCTCGATCGCGCGGGTCGACGGGATGGGCCGGATCGAGATTGGCCCCGACAGCGCAGGCGCTGATCCCGGCCCGGCCGCCTTTGCCAAGGGCGGGACGCGGCCCACGGTGACCGATGCGGTTGTCGATCTCGGCCTGATCGACCCGGACCGCTTTGCCGAAGGGCGGTTGAGGATCGACCGGCAGGCAGCCAGCGCCGCCTTGCGCAAAGATGTCGCCGATCCGCTGGGTATCTCCGTTCCCCAAGCGGCCTTTGCCATCAGCGAGATCGTCGATGAGAAGATGGCCGCCGCCGGGCGGATGCATGCGGTCGAGTCAGGCAAGGACATCGCGTCGCGTGTGATGATCGCATTCGGCGGCAACGGCCCGCTCCACGCCACGCGGGTGGCCCGCCGCGCCCGGGTGCGGCGCATTCTGATCCCGGGCGATCCCGGCGTCGGCTCGGCGCTGGGCTTTCTGTTCGCGCCGGTCTCGTTCGAGATCATCCGCTCGCGCTATGCCCGGCTCGAGACGCTGGATGTGGCGGGTGTTAATGGCTTGCTGGAGGAGATGTCCGCCGAGGCCACCGCGCTGGTCCGTCTAGGGGCACCGGACGCGCCGCTGGAAGAATGCCGCGTCGCTTATATGCGCTATCACGGTCAGGGCCACGAGATCGAAATCGCGCTGCCCTCCCACCCCCTGTCGGCGGAGGACATCCCGCAGCTCACGGCGGTCTTCGAGGCAGAGTATCGTCGGCAGTTCAGCCGCACCGTTCCGGGCATGGCGATCGAGGTGCTGAACTGGGGCCTCTCGGTGTCGTCCCAAGCTGCGGAGATCCTGCCGGTGCCGCCGGTCGCGGGAACGGCGCGGCCCGACCCCCTCTCGCAACGCCAGATCCTCTGCGATCTGCGAGGACAGCCCTGCGAGGCCGCCGTCTTCGACCGCACAACCCTGCGGCCGGGCGATCAGATCGACGGGCCCGCGCTGATCGTCGAGGCGCAGACCACGACCCTGGTCAGCGTGGATTTTGTCGCCAGGATCGACGGGGCCGGGCTTATCTGGCTGACCCAAAAGGAGGAGGATCCGCAATGACCCTCTCACCCACCCGCCTGCAGGTCATGTGGAACCGGCTTCTGGCCGTCGTCGAAGAACAGGGGCAGGCCCTGATCCGCGCCGCGTTTAGCCCGATCGTGCGTGAATGCGGAGATATCTCGGCGGGGGTCTTCGACCTCCAGGGCCGGATGCTGGCGCAGGCCGTCACCGGCACTCCCGGCCATATCAACACGATGGCCGAGGCGGTGAAGTTTCTGGTCGCCCGGTTCCCCGTGGCCGAGATGGCGCCCGGCGACATCTATATGACAAATGACCCCTGGATCGCCTCGGGCCATCTGAATGATTTCCTGCTGATGCAGCCGGTCTATCACCGGGGCGCGGTGGTCGGATACACCGCCTGCACCTCGCATCTGGTCGATCTCGGCGGGCTAGGCATGGGGCCGGAGGGGTCGGACATCTTCGACGAGGGGCTTCTGGTCCCGCCTTGCAAGCTGGTGAGCAGGGGCGAGGTGAATGCGCTGCTGCTCGACATCATCAAGGCAAACTCCCGCGAGCCGGTGGCGAATGAGGGCGACATCTATGCGCTGATCGCCTGCTGCGAGGCGGGGGCGCGCGGCCTCGCCGGGATGATGGAGGAGTTCGGACTGGACGATCTCGACCCCCTCGCGACTTATATCATCGAGACGTCTTATCGCGGCACCCTGGCCGCCATCGCCGCGCTGCCGAAGGGCACCTGGCGCAACAGGCTGCGGGTCGACGGTTATGACCACCCCATCGACCTCTCTGCCGCGCTGACCATCGCGGAGGACCATCTGCTGCTGGATTTCGCCGGAACGGCGGGTGTGGTTGGCAAGGGGATCAATGTGCCGCTGAACTATGCCACCGCCTATTCGGTCTTCGCCCTGCGCTGTCTGATCGGGCCGGAGATCCCGAACAATGCGGGCGCCCTGGCGCCGTTCCGGGTGACGGCGCCCAAGGGCTGTATTCTGAACGCGAGGCCGCCGGCACCGGTCGCCATGCGCCATACGCTGGGGCAGATGACGCCCGATCTGGTCTTTGGCTGTCTGGCGCAGGCCTTGCCCGACCGGGTGCCGGCCGAGGGAGCCTCCTGCATGTATGATCTGCCGCTGCGGAATGTGCCGGAGGCGGCGGAGCGGGGCGATCCTCCCTTCGCGCTCGAACTGGTCTTCAGCGGGGGCACCGGGGCGCGGCCCGGGCTGGACGGCCTCTCAGCCACTGCCTTCCCTAGCGGGGTCTGGGGCAGCCAGATCGAGACGACCGAGGCGGTCGCGCCCGTCCTGTTCCACCGCCGCGAATTGCGCCCGGGCTCGGGCGGTGCCGGGCAGTTCCGCGGCGGGCTGGGTCAACGGATCGAGCTGAGCGCCGCGGAGGAACGGGACCTGCTGGTGTTCCTTTCTGTCGAGCGGATCGCCCATCCCGCCAGGGGCCGGGCGGGCGGCGGCGATGGCGCCACGGGCCGCATCCGGATCGGCGAGGCAGGCCCCGACCTGCCGGGCAAGGGCGAATTCCGGCTCCGCTCGGGCGAGGTGCTGATTTTTGAAACCCCGGGCGGTGGCGGATTTGGCCCGCCCGAGGCCCGGCCTCCCGCGCGGGTTCAACAGGATCTCGAAGCCGGCTTGGTTGAGCCCGACGCCGCGCCGATGCATGGCGGATCATCCGCATGGGTGTCCGGGTGATCCGCCCCGCCGCCCCCGTCGCTTCCGTCGCGGCACTGGCGCCCTATGCCACGGCTGATATGTCGGCGCCCGATTGGGTCGTGCCGATTTCCCTCGCGCAGAACGAGAGCCTGCGTCCCCCCAGCCCGCTGGCGATGGCAGCCGCGGCGGAGGCGGCGGGGAGCGCTCAGCTCTATCCCGATGCCGCCTGGGGCGATCTCCGCCGCGCGCTGGCCGCGCATCACGGCATTCCGGCCGAGGGGATCCTCTGCGGCAACGGCTCGCTCGACCTGATCGCCGCCCTCGCCCGGGTGTTCGCCGGGCCGGGCCGGGCCGTCCTCGCGCCGGCCCATGCCTATCCGTTCTTTCGGAGTGCTGCGCTGATGGCCGGGGCCCGGTTCGACACGGCGCCTGAGCGTGATGCGACGGTCTCGGTCGAAGCGCTGCTGGCGGCGCAGACGCCCGAGACCAGCCTGGTCTTCGTCGCCAATCCCGGCAATCCGACCGGCACCCGGCTCCCCGTCGACAGCCTCCGCAGCCTGCGCGCCGGTCTCCGCCCCGATGTGCTCCTGGTGATCGACGAAGCCTATGGCGAGTTTGCCGACCATCTGGGCGAGCGCTGCTTCGACATGGTCGCGCGGGGCGACACGGTGGTTCTGCGCACCTTCTCCAAAGCCTATGGATTGGCGGGGCTCAGGATCGGCTGGGGCGCGTTTCCGCCGCCCATCGCCGGTGAGATGCGCAAGGTCCTGAACCCGAACAATGTCTCCTGCATCGGGCTGGCCGCGGCGGTGGCCGCCCTCGCCGATCAGGCCTATCTCGCCGAAACCTGCCGGCTGACCGCCGAGCGGCAAGAGCGGGCCGCGGCCCGGGTGTCCGCCGCGGGGATCCGCACCGCGCCATGCGCGACCAATTTCCTGCTGCTCGATTTCGGCGATGCCGACCGGGCACTTGGCGCCGAAGCATGGTTGCGCGCGCGCGGGATCTTTCTGCGGCGGCAGGCCGGGGCCGGTCTGCCCCAGATGCTGCGCATGACCATCGGCGATGCGGCCGCGATGGAGGCGGCCCTGTCGGCGCTCGAAGAATGGCAACGGAAGGGGCCGGGATGACACCGTCACGCGGACGCGCCCGGATGGGGCTGCTGGTCCCCTTCACCAATGTGAACATGGAGCCGGACATGGCTCTGATGCGGCCCGAGGGCGTGTCGCTGCATGTCGCACGGATGGGCGGATATGACGAGGATGCGGTGCCCGATGAGGGGCAGATGCAGGGCTTGGGCGCGGCGGATCTCGACGGCCCGCTGCACCTCCTGCTGGGGGCGCGGCCCGATATCGTGCTCTATGGCTGCACCTCTGCCACGCTGGCCCATGGGCCGGTCTTTGACCGCGCCCTCGCCACGCGGATCGAGGCGGAGAGCGGGGCGAGGACCGTCACAGCAGCCGGCGCTCTGGTGCATGCGCTCGCTGTGCTGGGCGCTTCGAAGATCGGGTTCGGCTCGCCCTATGTGCCGGCAATCAACGATCTGGCGGTGCGGTTCCTGGGCGAGATGGGGGTGGAGACCCTCAACCGCGCGGAGATGGCGGAGACGCTCGACAATACCGGTCAGGGCGCGCTGACCCCGGAGGCGGTCCTGGAGATCGGCCTCGCCGCCGACGATCCCCGGGCCGAGGCGATCGTCCTCTCCTGCACCGAAATGCGCAGTGTGGAGGCGCTTGACGCGCTCGAGCGGCGCCTCGGCAAACCGGTGATCAGCTCGAACCAGGCGATGATGTTCCAGGCGCTGCGGCTTCTGGCGATCGGCGATCGGATCTCGGGCTATGGTCAGTTGCTGGAAAGGGAGAGAGTATGAGCTTCGATGACATCGCTGATTTCGTTCTCAGGGACACCCCCGTGCCTGAGACGGCGCTGGAAATGGCCGCGACCCTGCTGATCGACACGCTTGGTGTCGCCGCGGGCGCGATCCCGCTGGAGGCCGGGCGCATCGCCCGCGACCATGCGGTGCGGTTCCACGGCGCCGGCAGGCCAGAGGACGCGGCGACCTTGCTGTTCGACGGGCGGCGCGCCTCGCTTTCCGGAGCGGCGTTTGCAGCGGCGACGCAGATCGACAATCTCGATGCGCATGACGGCTATAACCCGACCAAAGGGCATATCGGCTGTGCGGTTGTCCCGGCCCTGCTGGCTTTCGCCGAGCATCAGCCGGATCTCAGCGGCCGTGCTGCCCTCTCCGCCCTCGCAATGTCCTATGAGGTCGCGGCGCGCGCGGCCATCGCCCTGCATGCCAGCGTCAGCGACTATCACACTTCCGGCGCCTGGAACGGGCTGGGTGTCGCGGCTTTGGGCACCCGGCTGCGCGGCGGGGACGTGGCGATGCTCCGCCAGGCCATGGGGATTGCCGAGTATCACGGCCCGCGCAGCCAGATGATGCGTGAGATCGCCAACCCCACCATGCTGCATGACGGCTCGGGCATGGGGGCCTTGGTGGGCACGATGGCGGTCCTGCTCGCCGAAGACGGGTTCGAAGGCGCACCCGCAATCACCGCCGAAGCGCCCGAGGCGGCGGCGCATTGGGCCGATCTGGGCCAGCACTGGACGATCCTCGACAACTACATCAAACCCTATCCGATCTGCCGTTGGGCCCATGCCGCGCTCGATGCGCTGGACGGGATCGTGACCGCTCATGATCTGGCCGCCCAGGATGTCGCGGCGCTGGAGGTGAACACCTTCGCCGAAGCCGCAGCACTGTTTCCCGGGATGCCTGCCACCACCTCTCAGGCGCAATATTCGATGCCATTCGCCCTGGCGGCCCGGCTGGTGCACGGGGCGTTGGGGCCCGCGCAGATCACCGGGGCG
>JBCBIS010000115.1:0-13039 GCA_038524325.1 Pseudomonadota bacterium | reverse complement strand
CCCGATGGGCCATGCGCATATCGGTGATGCATTCGTCCAGCTTCATCGGCAGATCGATCCGGCGGCGGACCTGCTGGCATTCCTCATAGGTTTGGCAGGGTTGTTCGAGAAAGTAGTCCAGATCCCGGGTCGCCCGGGCCACGCGCAGCGCTTTGTCCACGCGCCAGCCTTGATTGGCATCGGCGAAAGCTTTCTCGCCCGGCTCCAGCGCCGGCACCGTAGCGCGGATGCGCTCGATATCGCCGGCCCAGTCGGCGCCGACCTTGACCTGGAACTGGCGATAGCCCGCCGCCCGATGCGCCGCCATCTCGGCCCGCATCTCGGCGGGCGGTTTCTGCGGGGCCACCCGGTACATCGGTGCGCCATCGGTCAGCTTGCCGCCCAGGAGCAGCCAGACCGGAGCACCGAGCGATTGCCCCAACAGATCCCAGCAGGCGATGTCGAACGGGCTTTTGGCATAGCCATGGCCGCGGATGGTGTGGTCCATGATCTGCTCGATCAGGCCGACCTGGCGCGGGTCCTCCCTCAGCAGGCGCGGCGCCAGCAGGCGGGCAGCGGCGGGCACGCCTTCTGAATGCGCCTCCATGTAGTTCTCGCCACAGGGGCAGAACTCACCACAACCGGTCAGCCCCGCATCGGTCTCGATCACCACGACTGAGGACCGTGCCACGGTGATCGCGTTCCCGGCACCCCAGGCATAGGCACCGCCGATATAGGGCAGGTCGGTCTGATAGACGGATATGGCGGTGATCTGCATGGCCCCTCGTTCCCTTTCGCGCAGGCTCGGCCATGCGCACGCCCCTGTCGCCCCCAGGCGCGACATCGGGCGGCGGGTTCGGACCATCCCTGTCTTGCCCCGCTGCGTGGCAAGGTTTACGGTCGCGCCGTCAACGAACATGGACGCCCGGCAAGGGCGCCGAGGGATATCGGAGGGCTCCTGTGGCCGTATTCCCCTTCTCCGCCATTGTCGGGCAGGACGAGTTGAAAACCGCGCTGATCCTGTCGGCGATCGACCGGTCGATTGGCGGCGTGCTGGCCTTTGGCGACCGGGGGACCGGGAAATCCACCGCCGTGCGTGCGCTTGCCGGGCTGTTGCCGCCGATGCGGATGCGGGCGGGCTGCCTCTATAATTGCGCGCCGGGGGCGGAGCGTCCGGGCTGTACCTGCGAGGCGCCCGAGACCGACGCGCCGGTCCCCGTGATCGACCTGCCGCTGGGCGCCACCGAGGACCGGATCACCGGCGCCTTGGATCTGGAGAAGGCGCTGACCCTGGGCGAAAAACAGTTCGAACCCGGCCTGCTGGCCCGCGCCCATCGCGGGTTTCTTTACATCGACGAGGTCAATCTGCTGGAGGATCATCTGGTCGATCTGTTGCTGGATGTCGCCGCCTCCGGTGTGAATGTGGTGGAACGCGAGGGGCTCTCGGTCCGCCACCCGGCGGAATTCGTGCTGATCGGGTCGGGCAATCCAGAGGAGGGAGAGCTGCGCCCGCAGCTGCTCGACCGGTTTGGCCTGTCGGTCGAGGTGAGCACGCCGATGGATGTGCCGACCCGGATCGAGGTGATCCGCCGCCGCGACGCGTTCGAACGCGACCGTGCGGGCTTTGCCGCCGATTGGGCCGCGAAGGACATGGCCACCAGCCAGAAGATCGCCGCGGCCTCCGAGCGGTTGGACGCCGTGAAGGTGCCCGACAAGATGCTCGAGCGGGCCGCGGGCCTCGCCATTGCGCTGGGCACCGATGGGCTGAGGGGCGAGCTGACCCTGATGCGCACCGCCCGCGCGCTGGCCACGTGGGAGGGCAAGGCGCGTGTCGCGCTCGGCCATCTCAGGCAGGCGGCTCCGATGGTGATGCGCCACCGTCTGCGCCGCGACCCGCTGGATGAGGCGGGCTCGACCGCCCGGGTCATGCGGGCGGTCGAGGCGGAGCTCGCCTGATGGCGAACGGTTCCGCGCGCTGGGCCGATGCGTGCCTTGCCGCTTCAATGCTGGCCCTGGCGCCTGACCGGTTGGGTGGGATCTGGGTGCTCGCCCGCCCGGGACCGGTTCTCTACACATGGCTGGAAGGGGCCGGCCGCCTGCTCGCGCCGCTGGTCCGGGTGCCCCCCGGCATCGGGGCCGATCGGCTGACCGGCGGGCTCGACCTGACCGCGACCCTGGCCGCCGGGCGCCCGGTGACGGCGCCTGGTCTGCTGGAGGGCAGCGGCACCCTGCTCCTGCCCATGGCCGAGCGGATCGAGCCCGGCACCGCCGCCTTGATCGGGCAAGGACTGGACCGTGGCCGCTCCGCCATCGCCCTGGACGAGCGGGCGGCCGAGGGCGAGGCACTGCCGCCGTTGCTGGGCGACCGTTTGGGTTTGGTGGTCACGCTCGAGGGCCTCGCCCGGTCCGATTGCCTGGAGCCGTTCCACGATCTCGCCGATCTCGCGCCGCTCCGCAGCGATTGGCAGGGGCTGCCCTTTTCCGAAGACCTCCGCCGGGATCTGACCGCGACGGCGGCAGGGTTCGGCACCGGGTTGCGCGCGGCGTTACAGGCCGATTGCGCCGCCCGTCTGGCCGCCACCTTGAGGGGGGCCGAGGCCGTAGAGACGGCGGATCTCGCCACCGCCCTGCGCCTCGTGATCGCCCCGCGTGCCACATGCCTGCCCGCGCCCGAGGCCGAGGACCGCCCGCCTCCGCCAGAGCCCGAGCAAGGCGCGCAGGACACAGCCGAAACCTCCGACCAGCCACAGGACACGCAGACGCCGCCGCAGGACATGCTGATCGAAGCGACCCGTGCTGCCATTCCGCCTGCCCTGATGGCCAGCCTGATGCAGGGCACGCTGCACGCGCAGCCGAGCCGCGGCGGCCAGGGGCAGGAGCGTCAGGGCGCCCGCCGCGGCAGGCCCGCCGGGGTGCGTCCGGGGCAGCCGGGCGGCGGCCATCGGCTCGACATCCCGGCCACGTTGCAGGTCGCGGCGCCTTGGCAGCGCCTCCGGCGCCGCGCACCAGGCCAGCCGATCCGGGTGCTGGGGTCGGATTTCCGCCTGCGCCGCTATCGCGAGCGGGCCGAGACGCTGACGATCTTCGCCGTCGACGCCTCCGGCTCGGCCGCGATGGCCCGTCTGGCCGAGGCGAAGGGCGCGGTCGAGACCCTGCTGGCCGAGGCCTACCGCCGGCGCGATCAGGTTGCGTTGATCGCCTTTCGCGGCACCGGGGCCGAGCTGATCCTGCCGCCGACCCGCGCGCTCGCCCGGGCGAAACGCGCGTTGGGCGGGGTGCCCGGCGGCGGCGGCACGCCTTTGGCCGCGGGGCTGGCCGAAGCCCTGGCGCTGGCGCTGACCGCCCGGCGCCGGGGCCAGAGCGTGGCGCTGATGATCCTGACCGATGGGCGCGGCAACATCCCGCTCGACCCCGAAGCGCCCCGCAGCGCGGCGGAGAGCGATTCCCAACAGATCGCCCGCGCGATCCGAGCAGCGGGGGTGAATGCGCTGCTGATCGACACCTCCCGCCGTCCGAGGGCCGAGGCCGAGGCGCTGGCCGCCGAGATGGGCGCCCGCTATCTGCCGATGCCCCAGGCCGAGGGCACCCGCCTGGCCGAGGCACTGACATGATCTGGAGACAGCGTTCTTCCGCCTGCCGCGCCCCGGACGCACGTCTCTCCGTTCGGCAACGCGGATCCGGCGCCGCCCTGCAGCGAGGTCGCGAGGCCCGCGGATTTCCAGGACAAAAGGTCGACCGTCGCCCATCCCGACCGACCGCTGCGTCCCCAAGCGGCCCCCCTCTTCCAAGGCACGGGACGCCCATCTCCTACCTGCAGAGTCGACATTGTCTCGGAGTTGCGGTGTCACCACAGGCTACCCAACGCAAAAGCAGACCGCCGCTCCAGAACTTGCCGCTCCAAACATGGCGTTCTCCTGCAATCCTCCGAAACACAAGGACACGCCAACCGAACCGAACCTCGTGCCGCCCCCCACACAAGATGCGCGGGCCGAGATGACCCGGCTGGTCTGGGACCGCGAGGGGCGTGACTGGCCGCATCGCGAGGCCAGCCGCTTTCTGCGCGCCGGGCGCACCGATTGGCATGTCCAGGTTATGGGGCCCGAGGACGCGCCCGTCTGCCTCCTGCTCCACGGCACCGGAGCCGCCAGCCATTCTTGGCGAGGGCTCCTCCCCCTGCTCGCTAACCGGTTCCGAGTGATCGCGCCGGACCTGCCGGGGCACGGGTTCAGCCGCGCGGCCTCGATGATGCAGCTCTCGCTGTCCGGCATGGCACGGGAGGTGGATGCCCTGCTCACGGCGCTCGAGGCGCGTCCCACGCTCGCCCTCGGCCATTCGGCAGGCGGGCCGGTGCTGGCCCGGATGGCGCTGGACGGGTCGGTCGCGCCCCAGCGGATCGTCACGGTCAACGGCGCATTCCTCCCGTTCAAGGGGATGGCGGCACAGCTTTTCCCACCCATCGCCAAGGCACTGATCTGGAACCCGTTCGTGCCGCACATGGTGGCCTGGACGGCGATGGACCGGGGCGCGGTCAAACGCCTGCTGGCAAGCACCGGCTCCGAGATCGACGCGGCGGGCGTCGATCTCTACCACACCCTGTTCCAAAGCCGGGTCCATGTTCAGTCGACATTAAACATGATGGCCCGCTGGGATCTCGACCGGCTGGCAGAGGATTTGCCGCGTCTGGAGGCCCCGCTCACCCTGCTGGCCGCCGAGGGTGACCGCACGATCCCCCCCGCCGATCAGCACGAAGTCGCAGCGCTGATCCCCGGCGCGCAGGTGGTGGCGCTCCCCGGGCTCGGTCATCTCGCCCATGAGGAAGCGCCGGAGCGGATCGACGCCCTGATCTGAGCGCCCTTTCCCAGCGCGGCGGGGCCACCGCCCACCCCCACCCACCCCCCGGTGCGCGGCGGCCCCGCCGCGCTGGGAAAGGGCGGGCGTCGCCGGCTCGCCCCTTGTCCCCGCCGTCGGCTTCGGGTACCGTCAACCCATGTTTACAAAACCTGAGACACCCAAGATTGACAGACCCCTCGGGCCGGATTGCGACCCGCGCCCCCGGGCGCTAGTGATCGGCGCCGGGTTCGGCGGGCTGGCCGCGGCCATCCGGCTTGGCGCACGGGGCTACCGCGTCACAGTGCTAGAGCGGCTGGATCAGCCCGGCGGCCGGGCCCGGGTGTTCGACCAGGACGGGTTTGCCTTCGATGCCGGCCCCACCATCGTCACGGCGCCTTACCTGTTCGAGGAGCTGTGGCGGCTGGCCGGGCGGCGCCTTGAGGACGATGTCGAACTGAAGCTGATGGACCCGTTCTACCGGATCCGGTTCGACGACGGCACGGTCTTTGATGCCTGCGGCGACGAGGACCGGATGCGCGCCCAGATCCGGGCGCTGAGCCCGGCGGACGAGGCCGGCTATGACCGCTACCTCGCCGCTTCGCGCCGGGCCTATGAGATCGGCTTCGCCGAGATGGGGCAGGAACCGTTCAACACCCTCGGCTCGATGCTGCGCCGGCTGCCGGATGTGTTGCGGCTGAACGGCCATAACTCGGTGCATTGGCTGGTGGCCAAGCATTTCAAACACCCGAAGCTGCGGGTCGTGTTCAGCTTTCACCCGCTCCTGATCGGCGGCAACCCGTTCGCGGTGACCTCGATCTATTCGCTGATCTCGCATCTCGAGAAGCAATGGGGGGTCTGGTCCGCCATGGGCGGCACCGGGGCGCTGGTGCGCGGCATGGTCGGACTGATCGAAGGTCAGGGCGGCGAGATCCGCCTCGGCGCGGATGTGGCCGAGATCACCACCGAGGGACGGCGCGCCACCGGTGTGCGCCTGGCCTCGGGCGAGGAAATCCCCGCCCCCGTGACGGTCTGCAATGCCGATGTGCTTTGGACCTATAAAAACCTGCTGCCCGGGCGCAAAAGCCTCGGCGCCTGGCGCAACATCGTGCCGCCGCAGCATTCCATGGGCCTCTATGTCTGGTATTTCGGCACCGACCGCCAATGGCCGGAGGTGGCGCATCACTCGATCCTTCTCGGCCCGCGCTACAAGGAATTGCTGCGCGATATCTTCAAGCGCAAGCGGCTGGCCGACGATTTCTCGCTTTATCTCCACCGGCCGACGGCGACCGATCCCTCGCTGGCACCCGAAGGCGGCGACGCGTTCTACGCGCTCTGCCCCGTGCCGCATCTCGGCTCGGGCACCGATTGGGCAACCGAGGCACCGAAGCGCCGCGACGCGATCGTCAAACGGTTGGAAGAAACCGTGCTGCCCGGGCTCTCGCAGCACATCGTGACCGAGCGGGCGATGGACCCGCGGCATTTCCGCGATGAGTTGAACGCGATCCAGGGCGCCGGTTTCGGGCCCGAACCGCTGCTGCTGCAAAGCGCGTGGTTCCGGGCGCATAACAGCTCGGAGGAGGTCGACGGGCTCTGGATGGTCGGCGCTGGGACGCATCCCGGCGCGGGGCTGCCGGGCGTGCTGACCTCGGCGCAGATTGTAGACGATCTGATCCCAGCGGCGGAGGCGGTTAATGGCTGAGGGTTTTGCCAGCGGAGAGGACCATGCCGCCTGTGCCGCGCTGATCCGGACCGGCTCGCGTTCGTTCCACGCGGCCTCGATGCTGATGCCGAAACGGGTGCGGCTTCCCTCCTATGCGCTCTATGCGTTCTGCCGGCTGGCGGATGACGGGGTGGATCTGGCCCAGGGCAAGGCGGCCGCGGTGGCTGGGCTGCGCCGGCGGCTGGCGGCGATTTATGACGGCGCGCCCGAGGATTTCGCCGCCGACCGGGCGCTGGCCGACACGGTGCGCGACCATGGCATCCCCGCCGCCCTGCCCGAGGCGCTGCTGGAGGGGCTGGCCTGGGATGCGATCGGGCGGCAGCACCGGACAATCTCGGAGGTGCGCGCCTATTCCGCCCGGGTGGCGAGCGCCGTCGGCGTGATGATGGCGCTGATCATGGGCGTGCGCGAGCCCGATCCGCTGGCCCGCGCCTGCGACCTTGGCGTGGCGATGCAGCTGACGAATATTGCCCGGGACGTGGGCGAGGATGCGCGCGAGGGTCGGATCTATCTGCCGCTCGACTGGCTGGAGGAGGCCGGAGTTGCGCCGGAGCGGCTGCTCGAGGCACCGATATTCACCCCGGCCCTGGGCGGCGTGGTGGCCCGGTTGCTGGCCGAGGCGGATCGGCTCTACGAGCGCGCGGAGGCCGGGATCGGGGCGCTGCCGCTGGCTTGCCGTCCGGCGATCTTTGCCGCACGCCACCTCTATGCCGAGATCGGGCGCGAAGTGGAGCGGCAGGGGATGGACTCGGTGACTCGCCGCGCCGTGGTCTCGGGTCAGCGCAAACGGCAGATCCTGCCGCGGGTGGCGGGCGCGATGATCACGCTGCATGGCGGGCTGCGAGCGCCGTGCCTGGCCGAGACGCAATTCCTGCTCGATGCCGTGGCCGATGCGCCGCAACCGGTGAAATCGCATCAGGTCGGCGCAAATCTGGGCCGTCTGATCGAGATGCTGGCCGAGATGGAGGACCGCGAGAAATCCGGCACCCGCTCGAAAGTGGTGGGGGCCTGACCCGGCGATGGGCAGCCTGCCCTGGATCGAGGTCCTCTTCGGACTGGGCGCGTTGGCCTTCGGCTGGCACCAGACCCGGCTGATGCGGCAGGATCGCGAGCGGCGCGAAGCCGAAGCGGCGGAGAAGATGAGAACGGAAAAGCAAACGGAGGACGCGACATGAACGGAGCCCAGATTCTTGTGTTTTTCGAGATGGTTCTGGTGTTTGGCGGGCTGATCGCCTTTGGCATCTGGCAGCAGAAACTGATGCGCAAGGCGCTGGAAGAAGACAAGCAAAAGGCGGAGTGAGCCGTCCCGCCGGGTGCGGCGGGGGGCTCTGAACGGCATGCGGCTGGCGCCGCATACAGCTTTTGTTGCGCGCCGCCTCCGGCGCCGCTCGTCCCCTCCCGGCCTCCCCAAGGGGAGGGGCGGTGGCGGGACGGTTTCGACAGATGGCTGGGCGCGAGCTAGACCAAAATCGTTTCAACCTGAAGCAGGTTGAAAAAGAATTTTGGGCCAAAATCAGAGCTTTGAGCAAAATCCTAGGATCTGACTGGTTCAGTCAGATCCGTTTTTGCTCTAGCGCCGGCGGGGCATCCGGAAGGGGAGCATCAGCTTCACGACCCGGGTCCGGAACCGGTCGAGATCGAGGCTTTCATGCATGGCGCGGACCTGGCGGCCCTCGATCTGGGTCTCGACATGGGCGCGGAGATAGAACGGGCTGTCCTCGAAGCGCTTGAGCACGCAGGGGGTGGCGCCCGACTCCGCCGGGATCGACCGGGCGACGCGCCAGAAGCCGCGGTCGAGCGCTTGGGTCGGAGGGACCTCCATCGGTTCGGCCCGGCCATCGCCCGGGAAGCGGAGCGCGAGGCCGAAGGGGCTGCCATCGGCGCGGGTGCCCGCATAGAGAACCGCGCCCGGATCGCCCTCGACACGGAGCCAGTCCCAGCGGCGGAAGCCGTCCTCGATCGGTTCCTCGCCCCAGTTCTGGTCAAGATAGCCATGGCCCTGCCAGCTCAGATCCGGACGGTCAAAATCGAGTGAGATATGGGCGGTCGGCGCATGGGGATGCCAATGATGGGCCGGTGCGAGATCATGCGCCTCGGCAGTCAGTTGCTGGGGCACCAGGCGGATGGTCCCCTGGATCCGGCCGAGATGGGGCACGGCCCGCTCATTGATCTGCAGGGTCAGGACGTCGCCCTCCCAGCGCATATGGCTGGCGCCCACGGCGAAATGGGTGGCGTCGCGCCAGAGCGAGGGCCGCCCGCGCTCGGTCATGCTCCAGCGGCCGACGCCCGGGCCGTAGAGGGCGACATTGAACGCCACGTGATCCTCGGGGTCCCTGCGTCCCGCCCAGTAGTAATAGGGCGAGAAGACCGACCCGACGAAGGCGATGACGCTTACGCCGAAGCGCCCGCAGTCGGAGAGCCCGTCGAGATACCACCAGAGGTAGCCGCCGGGCGGGACCTGTTGGTCGAAGCGGGGTCCCAATCCAGCCCCCAGTCCTGCGCCAGTTGCGCCGCCGCCAGCCGGCCCGACATCGCCGCCATCGGCACGCCTGGGCCTGGATGCACGCTGCCCCCGGCCAGATAGAGCCCCGGCACCCGGCTGGCGGCCCCCCTCCGGCGGAAGCTGCCCAGCATCCCGTGATTGGCCGGACCGTAGAGCGCGCCCCCCGTCGCCGGAAACAGGCGGTGGAAGCGCTCCGGCGTCGTGATCTGTTGCCCGCTCGGCGTCAATCGCACCCCCGTCCGTGCCGCGAGGGTGATCATCGCTTGGGTGCATCTTTCGATCTCCTCCTGGGATGGCGGGGAAGTGTCGCCATTGGCGGGCGCGTTGACATGGATGTGCAGGCGCTCCGGGCCGCGCGGAGCGGGGCCGTCGGCAGCATCGCGGTCCTGCGCGCAGATATAGACGGTTGGATTGGCCGGGAGACGGCCCTCGCGAAAGATCGCGTCGAATTCCGGGCGATACGCCTGCGGGAACAGGACAGTGTGACGTGAGAGGGGCAGGCCCTCCGCCTCGGCCACCATGCTCCAGACCAGGGCAGAGAGCGAGCGTTGCGCGGCCGGCGCGGGCGGGACGGCGCGGCGCGCCTCCGGCCCCAGCAGGCCGCTGGCCAGGGCCTGGGCATCGCCGTTGAAGATCACCGCCCGGGCGGGGTGGCGCGTGCCATCCGCCAGATGGATCGCCTCGGCACGGCCCGGCGCCGCGATCCGGCGCACCGGGCTGTTATAGTGGATCCGCACGCCCAGGCGCCCGGCCAGTGCCGCCATCTGCCGGGCCAATGCATGCATCCCGCCGCGGATCAGCCAGACGCCTTCCGCCTCGACATGGGCGATTAGCGAGAGCAGCCCCGGCGCCTGGAACGGGGACGAGCCGCAATAGGTGGCATAGCGTGCATAAAGCTGGCGCAGCCAGGGATCGGCGAAATGCCGCCCCAGCCGTTGCCACAGCGTCGACGCGGGGCCCATCATCAGCAGGCGCAAAGCGACCTCGGGCGGGAAGCGCGTGGCCATGGCCAGCGGCCCGGCCCGGGGGGCTTCGATGAAACGGGGGTTGAGCGCCTCGTAGAGCTCCCGCGCCTCGGCCCGGAAGCGGCGGAACCCGGCCAGGGCGCCGGGGCCGGAGAAGGCCGAGATCGCCTCCTCGGTGCGCGCGGGGCAGGCGAACAGATCCAGCCGGCTGCCATCCTCCCAGCCATGGCGCGCCAAGACCGAGGCCTGGCGCAGCGTCACCCAATCGGCCAGCCGCGTGCCGGCCTCCTCGAACAGGGCCTCGAAGATCCAGCGCATGGTGAAGACGGTGGGGCCGGCATCCAGCCGCTGCCCCGCGACCTCGACCTGGCGCATCTTGCCGCCGGGGGCGCTGGCCGCCTCGAACACCTCCACCGGAACGCCACGCGCGGCCAGAGAGATCGCGGCCGAGAGCCCGCCGATCCCGGCGCCGATCACGATGACGGGATGCTCTTTCATCCGATGCCTTTCCGGGTTGCCAGTTCAGCATTGACAGCCGCAGGCCGATTGTCCAGTTTTATTGACACAAGAGTTGTAAATTGCAGCGGACAACCGTTTGCAAAATTGGGGAGGCTGCCATGGACACCCGCGCACGGATCGAACGGGCGATGGAGCGCGCCTTGGCGCAGGCCGGCGGGCCCGGCGCCCCACCGCAGCTGGCCGAGGCGCTGCGCTATGCGCTGCTGCCCGGCGGCGCCTGGGTGCGCCCACGGCTCTGCCTCGCGGTGGCCCATGCATGTCACGAGGATGCGCCGCGCCTGTCGGACGCCGCCGCCGTCTCGATCGAGATGATGCATTGCGCCTCGCTGATCCATGACGATCTGCCCTGTTTCGACGATGCCGAGACGCGGCGCGGCAAACCCTCGGTCCACTGCAAATATGGCGAGCCGCTGGCCGTGCTGGCGGGCGACGCTTTGATCGTGCTGGCCTTTGAAACCCTGGGCCGGGCGGTGACCGAGGCGCCCGAGCGGCTGGGGCCGCTGGTTCTGACACTGGGCCGCTCGGTCGGGATGCCGGGCGGGATCTGCGCCGGACAGGCCTGGGAGAGTGAGCCGGAGACGGTGCTCGAGACCTATCAGCGGCAGAAAACCGGCTCGCTGTTCACGGCGGCCTGCGTGCTGGGGGCGTTCTCCGCCGGGGCCGACCCGAACCCCTGGCGGGCGCTGGGGGATTCGCTGGGCGAGGCCTATCAGGTGGCCGACGATCTCCGCGATGCGGTGGCCGATGAGGCGGAGCTTGGCAAGCCCGTCGGCCAGGACGCCGTCCATGACCGCCCCAACGCCGTCGCGCAACTGGGTATCGAGGGCACGCTGGCCCGGCTGAAGGGCCTGGTTGGCGCTGCGCTGGAGGCCATCCCGCCCTGCCCCGGCGAGGACGAACTAAAGGCGCTGGTCCATTCCGAGGCCAAGCGGCTGATGCCGAAACGTCTGCTGGACGCCGCCGTTGCCTGATGCCGGCGGCAGCGCGGCGCCCGCGCCCGGGCCGCAAGCACCGCTGTCGCTGTGGGACCGGGTGCTGGGCTGGCGCGACCGGATGCTGGCTCGGCCCGGCTTTCACCGTTTCGCCGCCCGTTTCCCCCTGACCCGCCCGATGGTCCGGGCCGAGAGCCGGGCGCTGTTCGACCTCTGCTCTGGCTTCGTCTATGCCCAGACCCTGGCGGCCTGTGTCGAGCTGGACCTGTTCCGGCAACTGGCCGATGGCCCGCGTGAGGTGTCGCAACTGGCCGAGGCAAACGCGCTGCCCGAGGGCGAAATGCAGCGCCTGCTGCAAGCCGCGGAAGCGCTGCGCTTGGTGGCTCGTCGATCGGCCGGGCGCTGGGGCTTGGGGCAGCTGGGCGCCGCGGTCAACGGCACACCGGGCCTGGCCGAGATGATCCGCCACCATGCGTTGTTCTATCGCGACATGGCCGACCCGGTGGCTTTGCTGCGGGCCGAGGGACAGGGCGCGGAGTTGAACCGCTATTGGACCTATGCGCGCGGCGGACCGGTGCGCGGGCTCAGCGCCGATCAGGTCACGGAATACTCCGAACTGATGGCCGCCAGCCAGCGGATGCTTTCGGACGATATCCTCGACGCGGCGGGCCTCGATCGGACGGCGCATCTGATGGATGTCGGCGCGGGCGCCGGCACTTTCGGCCTGCGCGCGGCCGAGCGGCTGCCGCGCCTGCGCCTGACCTTGTTCGACCTGCCCGAGGTCGCAGCACTTGCCGCGAACCGAGTGGCGGAGGCGGGATTCGCCGACCGGATTGCCTGCCAAGGCGGCGATTTCCGCAACGACCCGTTACCCCGCGGTGCCGACACGATCTCGCTGATCCGGGTGCTCTATGATCATCCCGAGGCGACGGCGCAGATGCTCTTGGAGAAGGCCCGCGCCGCCCTGCCCCCCGGCGGCCGCCTGATCATCGCCGAGCCGATGGACGGCGCGGGCGGTGAAGCGCGGGTCGGCGCCGCCTATTTCGGTTTCTACCTGCTCGCCATGGGCGGCGGCCGCGCCCGGCATCCGGCGGAGTTCACCGAAATGCTCCGCGCCGCCGGGTTCGAGCGGATCCGGCTGCACCGCACCGCCAAGCCGATGCTGGCTCGGGTGATGAGCGCCCGCGCCCCTCGGTGAGTTGCAAAGCCATCTACGAGTGTCAATTATAATTGACATGGTGATCTGTCAGTTTAGAGTGAAACAAGAGCAATCCCGACCCAGCGAGGATTCGAGAAAGGAGGAGCCATGGAAACCTGTGCGATCGTGCTGGACCAACCCATGGCTCTGAGCCTGCGCGCCCTGCCGCTGACCGAACCCGTCGCGGGCGACATCACCGTCGATATCCGCTGGAGCGGAATCAGCACCGGCACCGAACGGCTGCTCTGGTCGGGCGAGATGCCGCCATTTCCCGGCCTGCAATATCCGCTGGTCCCCGGCTATGAATCGGTTGGCGAAGTGGTCGAGACCCATGGCGCGACCGATTTTCGCCCCGGCGACCGCGTTTTCGTGCCCGGCGCGAACTGTTATGGC
>JBCBIS010000114.1:0-13222 GCA_038524325.1 Pseudomonadota bacterium | reverse complement strand
TAGCGCAGGTGTAGCGCCCGGTGATGCGCACCACCATTTCGGCATCGTCGACATCCAGCGAGATGGCCGCGTTGATCCGCTGACCGCTCTCGGCGAGCAAATGGTCGAGCGCTTCGGCCTGAGCGGTCGTGCGCGGGAACCCGTCCAGAACCACGCCTCGGGCGCAATCCGGGGCTGCGAGCCGGTCTGCCAGGATGGCCAGGACAATCTGGTCGCTCACCAGCCCGCCGGCCTCCATCACCGATTTGGCTTTCTGGCCCGCCTCGGTGCCCGCCGCCACGGCCGCCCGCAGAAGGTCGCCGGTCGAGAGCTGGACCAGGCCAAAGAGCTCCTCCAGCATCCGCGCCTGGGTGCCCTTGCCCGCACCCGGCGGGCCGAGCAGGATCACGACCGGGGCCGCTCCGGGTTTCAATGCTCCATCCATCACGCGTCCTTTCTGTTCATGCGGTTGGCAATCAGATCATCGACCACGGCGGGCTCGGCGAGGGTCGAGGTGTCGCCAAGCGTGGCGAAATCGTCCTCGGCGATCTTGCGCAGGATGCGGCGCATGATCTTGCCCGAACGGGTCTTGGGCAGCCCGGGTGCCCATTGGATCAGATCGGGTTTCGCGATCGGCCCGATTTCGCTGCGGACCCAGGTCTCAAGCTCCTTGCGGAGTTCGGGCGAGGGGTCCTGCCCGCTCATCAGGGTCACATAGGCATAGATCCCCTGGCCCTTGATCTCGTGCGGATAGCCCACGACCGCGGCTTCGGCGACTTTGGGATGGGCGACCAGGGCAGACTCGACCTCGGCCGTGCCCATGCGGTGACCGGACACGTTGATCACGTCATCGACCCGCCCGGTGATCCAGTAATCGCCATCGGCGTCGCGGCGACAGCCATCGCCAGTGAAGTAATAGCCTTTGTAGTCCGAGAAATAGGTTTTCTCGAACCGGGCGTGATCGCCCCAGACCGTGCGCATCTGGCCGGGCCAACTGTCGGCCAGCACCAGAACGCCCTCGGCTTCGGTCGTCGTGATCTCCTCGCCGCTTTGCGGGTCGAGCACTTTCGGAATGATCCCGAAGAAGGGTTGCTGGGCCGATCCGGGCTTCAGATCGGTCGCACCGGGCAGCGGGGTCAACAGGTGCCCGCCCGTCTCGGTCTGCCACCATGTGTCGACAATCGGGCAGCGGCCCTGGCCGACCACATCGTTGTACCAGTTCCAGGCTTCCGGATTGATCGGCTCGCCCACGGTACCCAGCACCCGCAAGGCCGAGAGATCATGCTTGGCGACCGGCGCATCCCCCGCGGCCATCAGCGCGCGGATCGCTGTCGGCGCCGTGTAGAACTGCGTCACGCCGTATTTCTCGCAGACCTGCCAGAAACGCGAGGCGTCGGGGAAGGTCGGCACGCCCTCGAACATCACCGTGGTCGCGCCATTAGCCAAGGGTCCATAGACGATGTAGCTGTGGCCGGTCACCCAGCCCACATCCGCCGTGCACCAGAAGACATCACCATCGTGATAGTCGAAGGTCAGCTGATGGGTCATCGCGGCATAGGCCAGATAGCCGCCCGAAGTGTGCACCACGCCCTTGGGCTGTCCTGTCGAGCCCGAAGTGTAGAGGATGAAAAGCGGGTCCTCCGCACCCATCGGGGCCGGGGCGCAGGTCTCGCTCGCCTCCAGCGCCAGCTCGTTATAATCGTGGTCGCGCGGCGTCCAGGTCGTTTGACCGCCGGTGCGCTTGACCACCAAGCATTGCACATCCTCCTTGCAGTGGAGCAGGGCCGCATCGGTGTTCGATTTCAGCGCGGTCTTTCGCCCGCCCCGGGGCGCCTCATCGGCCGTGATCACCACTTTCGCGTCGCAGCCATTGATACGGGCGGCCAGGGCATCCGGCGAGAAACCGGCGAAAACGATCGAGTGGATCGCCCCGATCCGGGCACAGGCCAGCATGGCATAGGCGGCCTCGGGGATCATCGGCAGATAGATCACCACCCGGTCGCCCCGGCGTACGCCCAGGCTTTCCAGAATGTTGGCCATCTTGCACGTCGCGCGGTGCAGGTCGCGATAGGTGATGTGAAGCGCCGTGTCGTTGGGGTCATCCGGCTCCCAGATGATCGCGGTCTGATCGCCACGCCGGGCCAGGTGACGGTCGATGCAATTGGCCGAGACATTCAGGACCCCGTCCTCGAACCACTTAATCGAGACCTGGCCGAGGGTGAAGTCAACGTTCTTGACCTTGGTGAAAGGTTCGATCCAGTCGAGCCGACCGGCTTGCTCGGCCCAGAACGCCTCGGGATCCGCCAGCGAGGCGGCATACAGCGCCTTGTACTGTTCAGCATTCACATGCGGGGTGATGGCCGTGGTGCTTGCGGCCGCGGCCTTCGGGCGTTCGGTCGTCAGAGTGTCCTGCGACTCCATGGTCGGTCTCCTCCACCTTTGGTTTTCGGCGGTCCGGATATGCGGGGCTTGGGCACCGGCCGCCTTTTAGTAAATTCCGTTAACCAGTCGGGTAAATATCAGTCCATCTCATTGATTTAAATCAATTTTTAATGTAAATTATTTTCCCTATTCTGACTGGCTTTGTAAATTTACGTAGCGTCAAGCGTGAGAAGCGAGGAATCCCAGCGTCCTGAGTGTCGATTTTTTGAGACAGCCTTCCAGATGCGAACGGGGCGTTTCAACCCGCAGAGCGTCACGAGAGGCGAGCCTATTGGATCGTCAATCAAAGCTGACAAGGCGCGAGCATGGGCCTCCATTGGCGATCGGCCCTGCATGACGCGGAGAGATTCGCGGGGTGGAAGGCCTTGCCGGCCTGCGGGACGCGCCCTATCGTCCGCCCTGTCCCACCCTCCACCACTTCCCAAAAAGGAGTCTCCCCCATGGCCTCAGTTGGCGACAAAATCCCAGCGACCACCCTGTTCGAGTTGACCGCCGATGGCCCCGCAAAGGTCGAAAGCGGGGCGCTGTTCGACGGGCGCAAGGTCGCTCTGTTCGGCGTGCCCGGCGCGTTTACGCCGACCTGCCACAACAAGCATCTGCCCAGCTTCATGGAAGCGGCGGATGACCTGAAGGCCAAGGGGGCAGCCGAGATCATCTGCCTTTCGGTCAACGATCCCTTCGTGATGGGTCAATGGGGCGAGACGACCGGAGCGGCCACCGCCGGGATCCGCATGATCGCCGATGCCGATGCCAGCCTCGTAAAGGCGCTCGGTCTGGATTTTGACGGCGCAGCCGTCGGCCTGGGGGTGCGCTCGCAACGCTTCTCGGCGCTGGTCGACGATGGCGAGATCAAGGTGCTGAACATCGAAGACAGCCCGGGCGAGGCGGTGGCCACCCTTGGGGCCGCGCTGGCCGGTCAAATCTGAACGCGTGACTGCCGGGCGGCTGCGTCGCCCGCGCGCCGCGTGGTTTGGCAAGATGGGAGGGGCCCGGCATCGGGCCTCTCGCTCACCCGCTTTTCTTGAACGGTGTCATCTCCGACAGGGCGGCCTGGTCATGCGCCACGGCATCGCGCTCATGCGCTAGGAATCGCTCGACCGCGCTGCGGAACCCCGGATCCGGCAGATAATGCAGCGAGCGGGTGGTGACCGGGCCATAGCCGCGCGCCAGCTTGTGCCCGCCCTGCGCGCCTGCCTCGACCCGTTTCAGCCCATGCTGGATCGCAAAGTCGATCGCCTGGTAGTAACAGGTCTCGAAATGCAGGCAGGGGTGATCCTCGATACAGCCCCAATAGCGGCCGAACAGGGTCTCGCGTCCGATGAAGTTCAGGGCACCGGCAATCCATCGCCCTTCGCGGCGCGCGAGGATCAGCAGAACCTGCGCCCCCATCCGCTCGGAGATTTGGTCGAAGAAGATCCGGGTGAGATAGGGACGGCCCCATTTGCGCATGCCCGTGTCCTGGTAGAAGTGCCAGAACGCCTCCCAATGCTCGGACTGGATGTCGTCGCCGGTGAACCAGTGCAGTGAGACATCGTTCTCGATGGCTTTGGCGCGCTCCTTGCGGAGCGTCTTGCGTTTGCGCGAAGCGAGCGCGTCGAGGAAGGCGTCGAAGCTGGCGTAGTCGGCATTCTCCCAGTGAAACTGTTGGTCGGTACGCTGAAGAAGGCCGATCTCACCGCCGAGAGCCCATTCCTCTTCGGTGCAAAAGGTGAGGTGGAACGAGGAGAGGTCGTTTCGGGCGCAGAGGGACATGGCGCCTTCTAGGAGGCCCGCCCGGATCGTATCTGGCGGCAGGGCCGTATCGCTGCGCGCCAGCAAGCGGCGACCGGTCGCCGGGGTGAAGGGCACCGAGGCCTGCAACTTTGGATAATACTGTCCACCGGCCCGCTCCCAGGCATCGGCCCAGCCATAGTCGAACACATACTCGCCCTGGCTGTGGCCCTTGAGATAGAGCGGCATGGCCCCGACGACCTGGCCCTGATAACGGGCGATCAGATGATGCGGTGCCCAGCCCGTTTTTGCCGTGGCCGAGCCGGATGTCTCGAGCGTTCGGAGGAAGGCATGGGACGTGAACGGGTCGATCGCCGTGCCGCCGTTCAGGGCTTCCGGCGCGGCGCAAGCATTCCAGTCGTCCGCGGGAATGGCGGCGATGTCGCCATGGACTTCGACTTCCAGAGCAAGCGGCGGGTTGGCGTTCATGTGGCAGCCTCCGTGCCTCGGAAAGATGGCGGGCGGGGCGGTGGGGTCAAGGGCCAGTTTAACGGAATGCGGGCAAGCCCGCATACACGATGAGTGCAGCCCCTGTGGGGCTGCGCGGGTCCTGGTGGTCGCCGTTGGGCCGACAGGGGCGCGGGCGTGCTGGCCGCCGCCCTTGGGGCGTCTTATTCCTCGCGCAGGGAGCGCGAGAAATAATCGGTTATCGGCCGCATCAGATAGTTGATCGGGGTGCGCTCGCCAGTCTGGATATAGACTTCCACGGGCATGCCAGCGACCAGTTCGGCGCCGGCCAGTTTGTCGATCTCGCCCTCGTTCAGCACGACCTCGGCGCTGAAATAGGTGAGGCCCGAGGCTTCGTCGAGCAGGGTGTCCGAGGAGACCTTGCTGACCCGGCCGAACAGTTCCGGCGTGGTGCGCGTGTTGAAGGCCGAGAAGCGCAGCACAACGTCCTGGGCTGGGCTGACTTGATCGCGGTGCAGCGGCTCGACCCTAGCATCGACCACCATATCGGTGTCGGAGGGCACGACATAGAGGATCGGCTCGGCCGGCCGGATCACCGATTTCAGCGCGAAGACGGTCATGTCGTGGACCACGCCGGGGCGCGGCGCGCGGATCTCGAGCCGGTTGAGCTGTTCGAGCAGCGCGATCCGGCGCTCGGTCAGTTCCAGCTCGCGATAGCCGAGCTCGCGTTCCTGGGTGATGGCTTCCTCGCGGCGCGTATCGGCCATGCGGAGCTCTTCAGTTTTCAGCTCGGAGATCTGGCCCTTGAGCTGGCCGATCTGGCCGAGGATCTGGCCGATCTGGCCCAGCAGACGGGCGGCCTCACGCTCCAGCGAGAGGATCCGGTCCTGGGTCGCGAGACCTTTGGCCGCGAGCTGGCGCATCCCGACCAATTCCTGCTCGATCAGCTCGGATTGGCGCCTCAGGGCGGTCTGCTCCGCCTCGGCGCCCTGGATCTGCTCGTTGAGCTGCGTGCGGCGCTCGGCCATCACGGCCAGCTCCGACTCCATGCTTTGGATACGGGCATCGAAGAGGTTGCGCTGCCCGTCGATCAGGGTCTGGATATCGGGCCGTTCCTCGGAGATTTCGAACAGGATCGGGCGGAATTTGACCTCGGGCAGGTCGAACTGCTCGGCCAGGAGTCGGTCGCGGCGGGCCATCACCTCGAAGAGCTGGCTCTCGAGCACGGTCAGCTCGGATTTGAGGGTGGTGTCATCGAGACGGATCAGCACCTCGCCGCCACCGACCACGTCGCCGTTTCTGACCTGGATCTCTCCGACCACGCCGCCATCGGGGTGTTGGACGACCTGGCGTTGCGCCTCGACCCGGATCTGACCGCTGGCGATAACGGCACCGGCGAGCTTTGCCGTTGCCGACCAGCCGCCCAGACCGCCGGCCAGCAGGATGACGCAGATCAGGCCAAAGCGGATATGGCCGCGGGCAGCCCAGCCGTCATCGGGCTGCGTCTGCGTTTGCTGGGCATTCGGGTTCGGAAGCTGCATTTTCATTTTGCTTTACCCTGTCCTGTGCCGATGCCGGCGGGTTCCGGGATCCGTTGGGTGGTGGCCGGGGCCATACCGCTCATCGGGCCGCCTGGCGTGCCCTGTTTGATGCTGGCCGCGGGGATCGACTGCATTTGTCCGGGCTGTGGCGTGCCCGCCTTTTGTGCCGCGGTGACGCCTTGGGCGTTCGTGGCGTTCTGATTGAGCTGCTGGTAGTTCTTGGTCCGCTTCTTCAAGACCTCGTCCCGCGGGCCGAAATCGACCTGCTGGCCCTTGTCGATCATCAAGAGCAGATCGCAGGCGGCAATGGCCGAGGGGCGGTGCGCCATGATGATCACCGTCCGCCCACGCGATTTCGCATCGCGGATCGCGTCGACCAGCGCCTGCTCGCCCTGGGCATCGAGGTTGGCGTTCGGCTCGTCCAAGACCAGCAGAGGCGGATCATCGTAGAGGGCGCGGGCCAGGGCCACCCGTTGACGCTGCCCGCCTGAGAGACGCTGCCCCCCGGCGCCGATATTCGTGTCATAGCCTTGCGGCAGATGCAGCAGCAGGTCATGCGCGCCGGCCCGCTTGGCCGCCTCGATTACCTTGGCGTCGTCCGGCTCCTCGGTCATCCGCGCGATATTCTGCGCGACCGTGCCCGAGAACAACCCGATTTCCTGCGGGAGATAGCCGATATAGCAGCCCAGGCTGTTGTCCGGCCACTGGTCAAGCGCGGCCCCGTCGAGCCGAACATTGCCCGCCGCCGGTTGCCAGATGCCGGTAAGCACCTTTGCGAGCGTGGTTTTCCCGGCGCCGGACGGGCCGATCACCCCCATCGCCTGACCGGGTTCGATCGCGAAATCGACACCCCGCAGGGCGGGCACCTGTTCGCCCGGCGCCAGCACCGCCACGGCTTGGGCGCGGACATAGCCTTTTGGTGTGGGCAGTTGGGTCTTTTCCGCTTCGGGCGGGGTTTTCTCAAGCAGTTCGCCCAGCATCTTCCAGCCGCGATAGGCCCGCTGGCCCAGCGCCCATTGTGCGATGGCCTGCTCGATCGGGGCCAGGGCCCGGCCCATCAGGATCGAACCGGCGATCATCATCCCGGGCGAAATCAGCTGCTGAAGCGCCAGCCACGCGCCGACCGCCAGCATGATCGACTGTAGGTAGAACCGCATTGCCTTGGACGAGGAGGAGTAGCTGCCGGTCCGGTCCGAGGCGAGGAGCTGTTTCTCCAGCGCCATGCGGCGGAATTTCTGCCAGCGGCTCATGCCGACATCGCGCATGCCAAGGCCCTGCACGACCTCGGCGTTTTGACGCATCTCCTCCGAGAGGTTCTCGGCCTCCGCCGTCGCCTGCTGCGCTTCGGCATTGGGTTTGTGCGAGCGGTACTGGTTGAGGGCGGTCAGCACGATCAGAATCGCGCCACCACCCACGGCGACCCAGCCCATCAGCGGATGCACGATAAAGATCGCCGTGAGGAAAATCGGCGTCCACGGAATATCGACCAGGGCGAAAGGCGCGGGGCCCGCCAGCAACTGCCGGATCGAATCGAGATCGCGCGCCGCCGTATTGGGCCGGGCACGCTCCTGCGGCGCGACCGAGCGGCGCAGAACCGCGATGAACACCCGATTGTCCATCATCTCCGAGAATCGGGCACCGGCGCGGGACAGGACACGCCCCCGGGCGAATTCCAGCAAGCCATAGAAGGCGAACAGCGCTGTGATCAGCACCACCAGCGCGACCAGCGTCTCCTCCGACCGGCTCGACAGCACCCGGTCATAGGTCTGCAGCATGAAGAGCGGCCCGGTAAGCATCAGCAGGTTCACGAAGATCGAAAAGACGAACACCGCCGTGAAATGCGACCGGCAGCGGCCCATTGCGGCCCGCATCTCTTCCTGGCCCTTAGATTTGCTCATGAAATGCCCCGTTCCTCTGGTTCCGGCAGTGCCCAGCCGGACTCCACCTCACCCTGTCTTGGCTGGGATGGCTTAATATCAGATGAGGCAATATACGCTGTTCGCGCAGAAAACCATCGCGCATTGTGCCGTTCTGACCACCCTGTGACACGAAGTGTATCACGCTCGCAGCAAGCTCTTAGCGTTTTCCGTTCAAATTCTCAATATTCCCGGCGACGGAGGCCGCATGGCCGCGCGTTTCGAGCGCGAACGCTTCACCGGGCCCTCGTTCGGCCATATATATGCGTAGATCTAGCGTGCAGGAGGCCCGCAAATGATGAAACGGCGGATGTTTGTAGGCGGTTTTGCCGCCGGAGCGATGATGATGGCCGGCTGGCCGACCGGAGTATGGGCGCTGGAGGCCTCGACGGCCAAAGCGCATGTCGAAGCGACGGTCGCCGAGATGCTGGCCATCGTGCAAGGCAGCGGTGATGCCGCGGCCAAGGCGCAGTCGCTGAAGGGCTTGATGACCAGCCGGGCCGCAATGCCCCAGATCTCGCGCTTCGTGGCGGGCCGGGCCTGGAGAGATATGGACTCCAGCCAGCAGGCGGCGTTTTCCGAGGCCTTCCTGCATTTCGTCTCGACCGTCTATGCCCGGCGTTTCCAGGGCTATGCGGGTGAGACGGTGACCGTCGGCTCGACCTCCGATGAAGGCCGCAAGGGAATATTGGTGCGGAGCAAAGTCTCCCAATCCTCTGGCGCGCCGATCTCGGTGGATTGGCTGGTGACCGACCGGCCGGGTCGCGTCGTGATCGCGGATATTGTGATCGAGGGGGTTTCGCTGCTCCTGACCCAGCGCGACGAAGTTGCCGGCATGCTGAGCGCCAAAGGCGGCGATATCAACGCGCTGATCTCGGATCTGAGCGGGGCTTGACCCGGGGCAGGGGCGGTCTTCGCTCCTGCGTCGCTCCCCCACCCGGCCTAGCCCGCGGCAGGATTGCCGCCATCGCCGGGCTTTCGGCTCGCGAGATATTTCCACACGCCAGAGGCGCGCAACACCTGGCGGGTCGTTTCCTCGCCAATCGCCCAGATATCGCAGCGCATGAAGCTGAGATCGCGGACCAGGCGCAGCTGCGTGGCCGCCGCCAGCAGGCGCTGCCCCTCTTTGCCCGCCGCGATGAAATGACTGTCCATCTGGATGGTCGAGCAGGGGCGGCTGCCGCCCGCCTCATAGCTGGCCGCACCCATGGCCAGATCGGCCAGCGTCATGCTGACCCCGCCATGGCAGACGCCGCCCGAATTGCGGTGGCGATGATCGACCACCAATGTGGCGTGCCAAAGGGTCTCACCCGCCCGGGCAAAGCGGACCGGGCCGATATGATCGTTGAACCCCTCGCCCTTCAGATTGCGCCAAGGGAGGTTGGGGTCGAACTGCATCGCGCTTTCCTCCCTAGTCCGGGCCAAATCCGGGACGGATGCTGCAAACCGTTCCGGCACCGGGCCCCCGGCTGGAACAGGCCAGCGCCTTGGTCTATCAACCCGCCATGCGTCAGGCCACAGGCATTCTCGAGTTTGCGACCCCCGGTCCGGGGCTGGTGCCCATCACTGCCGAGGTGGCGTCCTGGCTCGGCGGGCAGGGGATCGAGGACGGTCTGTTGACGCTGCTCTGCCAGCACACCTCCGCCTCTTTGACCCTGCAGGAGAATGCCGACCCGGATGTGCGGCTGGATCTGCAGGATGCGATTGCAGGGCTCGCGCCCCATGGCGGGGCCGCGCGCTATCGCCACCATCTCGAAGGGCCGGATGACATGGCGGCGCATATCCGCACGGTGCTCTCGGGCGTTCATCTGTCGATCCCGGTGGCAAGCGGGCGGATGATGCTGGGCACCTGGCAGGGGCTCTATCTGTGGGAGCACCGCGACCAGGTGCATCGCCGCCGCATCGCCCTGCATCTGATCGGAACTTGACCCGTCCCCCCGCATAACCGAAGTTGCGACGGGGAGACTGGTATGGACACTCGGTTTTTTGCGTTCGTCTGGCGCCATTCGAAGCGCGAGCAACTGTTCATTCTGGCCATCACCTTCCTGTCCTTTCCGCTGGTCTATATCTCGCTGGAAATCCCCAAGATCATCGTCAATGACGCGATCGACGGCAGCGAATTCCCGCGCGTGCTGCTGGGGATGGAGTTCGGGCAGATCCCCTATCTGCTGATCCTCTGCTTCGTCTTTCTGGCGCTGGTGATTGCGATCAACGGCATCAAATGGGTGATGAACGTCGCCATCGGCATGTGTGGCGAGCGGATGCTGCGCCGCCTGCGCTTCATGCTGTTCGAGCATGTGATGCGCTTCCGCATGGCCCGCTTTCGCCAGACCAAGCCGGGCGAGGTCATCCAGTCGATGCTGGGCGAGATCGAGCCTTTGGGCGGGTTCATCGGCGAGACCATCGCCACTCCCGCCTTCCAGGGCGGGCTGCTGGTGGTCTATTCGGTCTTCATCTTCATGCAGGATTGGCTGTTGGGCCTCGCGGCGGTGGCCTTCTATCCGATTCAGGCCTGGTTGATCCCAAAGCTGCAGGCCAAGGTGATCCGGCTGAACAAGGAGCGGGCGCAGAACACCCGCGCGCTGGCGGACACGATCTCCGAGAGTGTCGGCACCATCAACGACATCCACACCAATGACACGGCGCGCTGGCATTTGGGGCAGATCGCGGGGCGGCTCCATTCGAACACGGTGATCCGACTGGCGCTGTTCAAGCGCAAATTCACGATCAAGTTCATCAACAATCTGATCAACCAGCTGACACCGTTCTTCTTCTACTCGATCGGCGGCTATCTGGTGATCAAGGGGCAGCTGGATTTTGGCGCCCTGGTCGCGGTGCTGGCGGCCTATAAAGACCTCGCCGGACCCTGGAAAGCGGTTCTGAACTATGTCCAGCGCTGGACGGATTTCAACTCTCGCTATGTCTTCGTGGTGGAGAATTTCATCGGCGAGGGGGTGATGGAGCCGGAGCGGATCTACACCACCGGCGCAACACCTCTGACCGGGCCGCTGGAGTTGGACGGGGTCGAGGGGGGCAGCGCGGCTGGCGGGCTGATGGTCGGTCAACTCACCATCCAGCCGGGCGAGAGCGTGGCCGTCACCGGCGGCCATAACGGCGCGCGCGAGGCGCTGTTGCAGATGATCTGCGGCCTTGCCGAGCCCGAGGCCGGGCGGGTCACCCTGGGCGGCCGGGCGGTGGCGGAGGCAACCCTGGGCGAGGTTGGCGCCACCCTGGCCCATGTCGGCGCGGAACCGGGCCTGATCTCGCGCAGCCTGCGCGAGAACATGCTCTACGGCCTCTACCGCCTGCCGCCTGAGCTGGACGCCTCGACCGGCGAGCTCCTGCGCGAGGCGCGGGCGACCGGCAACATCACCGCCGATCCCGACGGGGACTGGGTCGACTATGCCGCCGCCGGGGTCGCCGGGCGCGAGGCGTTGGAGGAGCGTTTGCTCGGCCTCGTCATCCGCTTCGGCCTCGACAAAGATCTCTTCGCGGCGGCTTTGGACACACGGATCGATGCCGAAATGGCCGGCGAGTGGACCGAGCCGATCGCGCAGGCCCGGGCAGAGCTGGGCGGGCTCGGCGATCTCTCCGACGTGGTCGAGCCTTGGGCGCCGGAGGCGTTCAACTCCAACGCGACGCTGCTCGAAAACCTGCTCTATGCACATCCGACTTCGGTGGTGCCGCGCTTTGCCGATTATGCTGCGAACCCGGAGGTGGCCGAGATCCTCGCGCGTGCCGGTGCGCTGCCGCTCCTGCACGAGATCGGCTGGGACATCGCCCGGGAATTCGCCGATCTGGTCGAAGCGGTCGAGGAGGACTCGGTCGTACTCGACAGTTTCGCCGCCTTCTCAAAGGCCGAGCTTCTGGCCTGTGCGGCCCTGGTCGGCGAGCCGTCGCGCCGCGGGCCCGGCGATCTCGATGCCGAAGGGCTGCTGACCCTCACAGGGCTCGCGATCAAATACGTCCCGACACGCGACCGGCTGGATGTGCTGGACGAGGCGCGCGAGACCCGCCTTCTGGGGCTGCGCCGCGTGGCGCGCCCGGCGGTCGAGGGCAATCCCGCATTCGTCGGCTTTGACTCGGAGGAGTTCAATCCTGCTCAGACCCTCGCCGAGAACTTCCTGCATGGCCGCCGGCGTTTCGACCGGAAATCAGCCTGGAAACGCCTCGATGCGCAAATCGCCGAGGCGGTCGCCGCCGCGGGCCTGCGCGAGCGCCTGGTGCGCGTGGGGCTCGACGGACCGGTCAGCAATGGCGGCGCCACGCTCGCCGCCGCCTTGCGCCGCCGGGTGGCCCTGGTCCGGGCGCTGATCAAACGCCCGCGGCTTCTGGTGCTCGACGGTCTGGCGCCGGGCGAAAGCGTGGCCGATCAAACGCTGCGCGCCGACATCCGCGCCGAACTGCCCGGTGTCACGTTGATCTATGCCGCCGCCAGCGACAAAGCAGCCGCAGACGCCGACCGGTTGATTGCGATAGAAGAACATGGCGCGGTGCACGAGATCGCACCGCCGGCCCAGGCCCAGACCTAGGCCTGACGCGACAGACGAGACGGAGCAGAAGAGACCCGATGAGCCTCAGCCGAACCGTTGACGTGATGCAGGCGACGCCGCTCTTCCGGCGGCTCGACCCAAAGCGCCTGCGCGTGGTGGCAATGATGGGGCAGACCCTGCGCTATCGCGACGGAGAGCGGTTGTTCGAGCAAGGGTCGGAAGGTGAGGACGCCTATGTCCTCCTGACCGGCGAGGTCGATGTTCTGGTCGCGGCAGGCGATGAAGAGCGGGTGGTGGCCACGCTGGGCCCGGGCGAGATCTTTGGCGAGATCGCGGCACTGACCGATCAGCCGCGGACCTCCTCGATCCGCGCGCAGGCCGAAGTGGAGGTGTTGCAACTCGACCGGCAGACCATCCTGGCCCTGATGCGCGAATTCCCGGACATCGCGCTGGAACTGATCCGGATCCTGGCCAACCGGTTGCGCGACACCTCGGCCCAGCTCGCCGCGGCGCGCCGCGAGCTGGACCCGCAGGGCTGACGGGGTTTACTGCGTATTCGGCACGGCATCCGCGGCAAAAACACCCAAAGTCTGGGCATTCGCGCCGGTATCTATGATGTCGAAGGTGCCGCCGGTTGCCGCCGCGGCGCTGCCCCCACCAGCGAAGAATGCCC
>JBCBIS010000113.1:0-13313 GCA_038524325.1 Pseudomonadota bacterium | reverse complement strand
GTTGCGGGGACGGCAGACCAAGGTGGGCGCTGGCGCCACGAGAGGGTCGACCCCGGGGAGAGGAATCGATGAAAAGCCTCAAGAGAATGGCACTGGGCGCGGGCCTGGCGGCGGCGGTAGCGATGCCGGCCTACGCCGAAGAAGAGACGATCAAGGTTGGGATCCTGCATTCGCTGTCGGGAACGATGGCGATCTCGGAGACAACGCTGAAAGACGCGATGCTGATGCTGATCGAGCAGCAAAACGAAAAAGGCGGCATCCTGGGCAAAAAGCTGGAGCCGGTGGTGGTTGACCCCGCCTCGGACTGGCCGCTGTTTGCCGAGAAAGCGCGTGAGCTGATCGAGGTGAACCAAGTCGCCGCCGTCTTTGGCTGCTGGACCTCGGTGAGCCGGAAATCCGTGCTGCCGGTCTTTGACGAGCTGAACAGCCTCTTGTTCTACCCCGTCCAGTACGAAGGCGAGGAATCCCAGCGCAACGTGTTCTATACCGGGGCTGCGCCGAACCAGCAGGCGATCCCGGCGGTGGATTACCTGCGCAACGAGGAAGGTGTCGAGCGCTGGGTGCTGGCGGGGACCGACTATGTCTATCCGCGCACGACCAACAAGATCTTGGAAGCCTATCTGAAGTCGCTCGGCGTGGCCGAGGAAGACATCATGATCAACTACACGCCGTTCGGTCATTCCGACTGGCAGACGATCGTGTCGGACATCAAGGCGTTCGGATCGGCGGGCAAGAAAACCGCCGTGGTCTCGACCATCAATGGCGACGCGAACGTGCCGTTCTATAAGGAGCTCGGCAACCAGGGTGTGAAGGCGGAGGATATCCCCGTGGTCGCGTTCTCGGTCGGCGAGGAAGAGCTGGCGGGTCTGGACACCGCCCCGCTGGTCGGTCACCTCGCCGCCTGGAACTACTTCATGAGCGCCGAAGCGGATGTGAATGACGAGTTCATCGAAGCCTGGCACGCCTTCACCGGCGATGAAGACCGGGTGACCAATGACCCGATGGAAGCCCACTTCATCGGCTTCAACATGTGGGTGAAGGCGGTCGAGAAGGCTGGCACCACCGATCCGGACGCTGTGATCGACTCGATCATCGGTGTCTCGGTGCCGAACCTGACCGGCGGCTATTCGGCGATGATGCCGAACCACCACATCACCAAGCCGGTGCTGGTCGGTGAGATCCAGGATGACGGTCAGTTCGAGACGGTGTGGGAGACCTCGGGTCTGGTCGTCGGCGATGCCTGGTCGGACTTCCTGCCGGACAGCAAGGATCTGATCGCAGACTGGCGCGCGCCGCTCTCGTGCGGGAACTTCAACACCGCGACCAACCAGTGTGGCGGCAAGGGCTACTGAGCGCTTTGCCATGACACCGCGCCCACCCACGACAGGGTGGGCGTTCCTCGTCTAGGGACCCGGTAATGTTGATGCGCTGTCTCCTCCTGCTGGCCTGCCTGTTCGCCCTGCCTGCCCAGTCGGCTGAGCTGGAGACGCTGATGAGCGAGTTGCCCAAGGGCAAATTTGCTCAGCGCGCCGAGGTAATCGACCAGATCGCCGCGACCGGCGATCCCCGCGCCGTCGCAGTTCTCGAGGCACTGGCCGAAGGCGAATTGCAGCAGATGAAGAAGACCGACACCATCGTGCGGGTGGTGCGCGAGGGCAAGACCTTCACCAGTTTCGACCCGCTGACTGGGGCCGAGATCGGCGAGATCGGGCGGCGGGATGCGCGCAAGATCAAGGTAAACAACAAACTCAGGCGGCAAATCTCGAACGCAGTTGCCGTGATGACCTTGCAAGCGCCGGATCGGCAAGTGCGGCTGGATGCGGCGGCGCAGGCCTTCAAGAGCGGCGATCCGGAGAAACTGCCCGCCCTCCGCGCGGCCTTGGAGGTCGAAGAGGATACTCAGGTCCGCGCCGCGTTCGAGGATGCCGTGGCTGCGGCGACCCTCGGCTCTGACGCGGGCGAAGCCGAGAAGATCGCGGCCCTGGAGCTGCTGGCGGGCCGGGCCGATCAGCAGGCGCTGTCGCTGGTGACCCGGGCGGCCGAGGGCGAGGGCGCGGTGGCTGCGGCAGCGCAGGCGGCTCTGGAGAAGATCGAGAATGCCCGCTTTACCTGGGGGCTGGCACAGAATGTCTGGTACGGGCTGTCGCTCGGCTCGGTGCTGATGCTGGCGGCCATCGGGCTGGCGATCTCGTTCGGGGTTATGGGGGTCATCAACATGGCCCATGGCGAGCTGGTGATGCTGGGCGCCTATACGACCTTTGTGGTGCAGGAGACGATCCGGGTCTCGGCTCCCTGGATGTTCGAATGGTCCTTGCTGATCGCGACACCGCTGGCGTTTCTGGTGGCGGGGTCCGTGGGGGTCGGGATCGAGCGGGGGGTGTGCCGGTATCTCTATGGCCGGCCGCTCGAGACCCTGCTGGCGACCTGGGGGATCAGCCTGATCCTGCAACAGAGCGTGCGCTCGATCTTTGGCCCGACGAACAAGGAGGTCGGGAACCCGGACTGGATGTCCGGCGCGTTTCAGATCGGCGAGATGGTGATCACCTGGAACCGGCTGTGGATCCTGGTCTTTGCCCTGGCGGTGTTCGCGCTGCTTTTGCTGATCATGAAGCGCACGCCGATGGGTTTGCAGATGCGGGCGGTGACGCAGAACCGGCGGATGGCGGAGGCGATGGGGATCCGCTCGAGCTGGGTCGACGCGATGACCTTCGGTCTCGGCGCCGGGGTCGCCGGGCTGGCGGGCGTGGCGCTGAGCCAGATCGACAATGTCTCGCCGAACCTGGGCCAGGGCTATATCGTCGATAGCTTCATGGTCGTGGTCTTTGGCGGGGTCGGGAATCTGTGGGGCGCCCTGGCGGGGGCGTTTACACTGGGGATCGTGAACAAGTTTCTGGAGCCTTATGCCGGTGCCGTGCTGGCCAAGGTGCTTGTCCTGGTCTTCATCATCCTCTTTATCCAGCGCAGGCCGCGGGGATTGTTTGCCTTGAAAGGCCGGGCGGTGGAGCAATGACCGCCGCGCGCTCCCATGAGAGGTTGGTCCCGGCGGGACCGGCAGCGCGGCCCACCCACCCGCGCGCGGCTCTGTTCCGAGTAAATTGCTCAAGTATATATACATATCCGATTCTTTCTGTCAGAAAAGGGGCGTTGGCCAACGCTTTTCCGATTCTGACAGGAGGGACCGATGTCTCTGAACTATCTTGCGCCTCTGGCGTTGGGCGCCATGGCCGCGCCCGTTCTGGCCGATCAGCCGATGCAACTGACCTATACCGAGTTCGAGGCCAGCGTGCCGCATCTGGATCTGGAGGCCTGCCCCGCCGCCCTGGCGCGGGACGGGGTGTTCTGCCGTCTCTCGGTCGAGGGCGATGCGATGCATGTCTTTGTCTTTCGCGAGGACGGCGATCAGGAGCTCGTCGCCTTCCGCTCGTGGGAGGAGGGCGACTGGGAGATCGTCCTGAAATAGTCCCGACGGGGGTGTCGCGATGATGCGCGATGCCCTCGATCTGCGCACCAAGGGCGTGCTGCTGGTGCTTGCCGCGTTGGCGGTGCTGGTGCCGGCGGCGAACCTTTATGTCGAGCAGGGGTCGAGCCTGCATCTGCCGAGTTTCGCGGTGGCGCTGTTCGGCAAGTATCTGACCTATGCCCTGTTGGCGCTGAGCGTCGATCTGATCTGGGGCTATGCCGGGATCCTCTCGCTCGGCCATGGCGCGTTCTTTGCGCTGGGCGGCTATGCGATGGGCATGCATCTGATGCGCGAGATCGGGCCACGCGGCAGCTATGGCGACCCGGTGCTGCCAGATTTCATGGTGTTCCTGAACTGGCAAGAGCTGCCCTGGTTCTGGTACGGGTTCGACCAGTTCTGGTTCGCCTGTCTGATGGTCCTGCTGGTGCCCGGGACGCTGGCCTTCGTCTTTGGCTGGCTGGCGTTTCGCAGCCGGGTGACGGGGGTCTACCTCTCGATCATCACGCAGGCGATGACCTATGCCCTGATGCTGGCCTTTTTCCGCAATGACATGGGGTTCGGCGGCAATAACGGGCTGACGGATTTCAAGGATGTGCTGGGCTTCGATCTCCGCCAGGACGAGACGCGGGCGGGGCTCTTTGCCGCCTCGGCAGCGGCGCTCGCGATCGGGTATCTGATTTGCCGCGTGGTGGTAACCTCGCGCGCCGGCAAGGTCCTGGTCGCGGTGCGCGATGCAGAGGCACGAGCGCGATTCCTCGGCTATCGGGTCGAGGGGTACAAACTTTTCGTTTTCGTGCTCAGCGCCATGCTCGCCGGGGTGGCCGGGGCGCTTTATGTGCCGCAGGTCGGGATCATCAATCCGGGCGAATTCTCGCCGGCCAATTCCATCGAGATCGTGATTTGGGTGGCCGTCGGCGGACGCGGCCTCTTGCTGGGCGCCGTGATTGGCGCGGTGCTGGTGAACGCCGCCAAAACCCTGCTAACTGGCTGGATCCCAGAGATCTGGATCTTTGCGCTCGGTGCCATGTTCGTCCTTGTCACCCTGTTCCTGCCGAGGGGCGTGCTCGGCGGCCTCGACCTGCTGGGCCGAAGGCGGGAGGCGGCGCGGGTGCCGCAGGCTGCCGAATGATCCCGGGCAAAGCCGCAAACTCGATGCTCTATCTCGATGCCGTCTCGGTGGCATTCGACGGGTTCAAGGCGATCAACGCGCTCTCGCTGGTCCTCAGCCCCGGCGAGATGCGGGCGATCATCGGGCCCAATGGGGCGGGCAAGACGACGATGATGGATATCATCACCGGCAAGACCCGGCCCGACACGGGCGATGTGATCTTCGACCAGACCGTCGACCTGACCCGCCATGACGAGGCGGATATCGCCCGCATGGGCATAGGCCGGAAGTTTCAGAAACCGACGGTGTTCGAGACCCATACGGTGGCCGACAATCTGCTGCTCTCGCTGGCCGGACCGCGGGGCGTGTTCGACCTGCTCCGCGCCCGGCCGACCCGCGCCGAGGCGGAGCGGATCGACGAAATCCTCGCGACCATCCGGCTGGAAGCGCGGCGGGGAGACCTGGCCGCTGATCTCTCGCATGGGCAGAAACAGTGGCTGGAGATCGGGATGCTGCTGGCCCAGGATCCAAAAGTTTTGCTGGTCGACGAGCCAGCGGCGGGCATGACCGATGCCGAGACGGCGCAGACCGCCGACCTCCTGACCCGGATCGCCGGAGATCACACGGTGATGGTGGTCGAGCATGACATGGATTTCATCCGCTCCCTCGGGGTGCGGGTGACCGTGCTGCACGAAGGCCGGGTGCTTGCCGAGGGGTCGTTTGACCATGTCTCCTCGGACCCGACCGTGATCGAGACCTATCTGGGGCGGTGAGGGATGCGTGAGATGTTCACAGGTCTTGCTCCAGCCGTCTCGAGCCGTTCATCGAGGTCCCGGGTCAAGCCCGGGACAGCGCCTGTCGCCACGGGGACGCGCTGATGCTGGCGGTGCAAGGGATCGACTTGCATTACGGCGCCGCACAGGCCTTGCGCGGCGTGTCGGTGATTGCGCGCCCGGGCAAGGTGACCTGTGTCCTCGGCCGCAACGGTGTCGGCAAGACCTCGCTGATGCGCGCGATCACCGGTCACGCCCCCGTCTCAGCTGGCGAAATCCAGTGGGAAGGCAGCCGGATCGACCGGCTCCGTCCTGCGGAGAGGGCCCGGCGCGGTATTGCCCTCGTTCCCCAGGGGCGCGAGATCTTCCCCCTGCTGACCGTGCAGGAAAACCTCGAGACCGGCTTCGCCCCCTTGCCCCGGGACCAGCGCCATGTGCCGGGGGAGGTGTTCGAGCTCTTCCCCGTTCTGAAGACCATGCTGCGCCGGCGCGGCGGAGATCTCTCCGGCGGTCAGCAGCAACAGCTCGCCATTGGCAGAGCACTGGTCATGCGCCCCCGCCTGCTGATCCTCGACGAGCCGACCGAGGGCATCCAACCCTCGATCATCAAGGATATCGGCCGGGCGATCGCGACGCTCCGTGCCCGCGGAGACATGGCGATCGTTCTGGTCGAGCAATTCTTCGATTTCGCCTGGGATCTGGCCGACGAGATCACCGTTCTGGATCGTGGCGAGGTGGTCAGCGCCGGACCGAAACAGGCGCCGGATGCCGAACGGTTACGCCAATTGATCTCGCTCTAGGGACACGACTTCACCCCGCGAGATCCCGCTCAGCTCTTGGAATTGCCGCCCCTTGGGCACCACAGAAGCCCCGGGCAAGGCGCGCCCGCGCGCGACATCAGATGCCAAGATCCACTGGCATGACCCGTTCCTCCAACCCGCGTCCAGCACGACGCAGCCACCGCTCACCCCCACCCACCCCCCGGTGGGCAGCGGCTGCGTCGTGCTGGACGCTATTCTACCCCTGGCGGCATCCGCATTGTTGGCCTCCCGGATTCGCGGTACGATTCGTTTGGCCGAGATTTTCGGCCTCCAACGGGGGAAGAACAATGACCAGACAGATTGAAAGCCTGCGCCGCTCCGCAAAATTCCAATCAGCGCTCGAAGCCGTTCTGAAGGACCTCCAGCAGCCGGGCACGATCGAGACCGAGAGCCTGGCCCATGACGCCACCACCGAGACGCCGCCGCTCTCCGGCTCGGCCGACCGGGTCGGCTCGGCCCTGGCGGGCGATGTCAGCCTCGAGTCACTCGATCACGAAACAGCGGAGTTCTACGATCTCGCCGAAGCCATCGTGCTCGAACGCCTGCGCCCGCCCTATCTGATCCAGAACGACGAGATCACCATCGCCGGCGACTATGACCGCGAGGATCTGATCCGCGACAACAAAACCCTGTTCGAAGCAGCGGCCAGGAATGTCGGCCGCGTCGATCTGCTCAACGACCGCCGCGGACGCCGCTTTGTCGGCACCGGCTGGGTGATCGACCGCCAGGGTAACCACCATATCGCCGTGACCAACCGCCATGTTGCCGAGACCTTTGCCCGCTGGAGCCATTTCGCGGGCGCATATCAGATGCATTCGGGCGCGTTCGACGAGCCGATGGAGGTCCGGCTCGACTATATCCGCCAGCACGAGACCTCCGGCCTGCGCCGCCGCGCCGATATGGTCGAGGTGCTGTTCATCGCCCCCAGCCGCGGCCCGGATATCGCCATCCTCAAGCTGGATCTGGAGGACGAGGTCGACCCGATCGAACTCGACACCCGGCCGCTCGAGATCGGATCCTCGGTCGCCGCCATCGGCTATCCGGCCTCGGATGGCGGGCGCAACGATCCGGCCCTCATGAGGCGGCTGTTCAACGATATCTACGACGTCAAACGCTTCGCCCCGGGCGAGGTCGATCAGATGCGCGGCGACCAGTTGATCCTGACCGATTACACCACGCTAGGGGGCAATTCCGGCTCGGCCGTGATCGCGTTGGACGCGCCGGCGGACAAAGGCAAAGTCGTGGGCCTGCATTTCGCCGGCGCCTTCCGCGACGCCAACTATGCCGTGACCGCCAAGCTGGTCGAGGCCGCCTGGCTCAACACCAAGAACCTCGTCCTCTCGATGGAAGGGGCGGAGATCCCGCCAGAAGCGCCCACCACCAACCTGACCGGGCGCGAGGGGTACAAGGCCGATTTCCTCGGCACCGAGGTCCCCCTGCCCACCCTCTCGGCAGATCATCAGGCCGATATCGCACCGGTCTCGGACGACGCAGACGGCGTGCTGAAATACACCAATTTCTCAGTGATCCAGTCGAAATCCCGCCGCCTGCCCCGGGTCACCGCGGTGAATATCGACGGCGCGCAATCGCAAAAGCTCAAGCGCAAGGGCACCTGGAGCCTGGATGGCCGCATCGCCAAGGCGCATCAGATCGGCAACGATCTCTATTACAAGAACCCACTCGACCGCGGCCATATGGTCCGGCGACGCGATCCAGGCTGGGGTCCGAACGCGCAGCAGGGCGAGAAGGACACTTTCCACTATACCAACTGCGCGCCGCAGCACGAGGATCTGAACCAGCGCGATTGGGTCGGCCTGGAAGATTACGTGATGGAACATGCCGAGACCAAGGATTTCAAAGTCTCGGTCTTCACCGGCCCGGTCTTCCGCGACAGCGATAAACGGCTGAAGGCCAAGCATAATGATCAGGAGGTCCAGATCCCCGAGGAGTTCTGGAAAGTCGTGGTCACCGAGAAAGAGGACGGCAGCCTCTCGGCCACCGGCTATATCCTCAGCCATGGCGAGATGATCAAATCCCTTGTCGAAGCCGCCTTCGTCTATGGCGAGTACAAAACCTATCAGGTCCAGATCGCCCGGATCGAGGACGCAACCGGCCTCGATTTCGGCCCCCTGCGCGACGCCGACCCGATGGGCGCCAGCATGATGGCCGAGACTCCCTTCGCCGAAGCCGTGCGCCAAATCGGCAGCATAGAGGACCTGACACTCTGACCAAAAAAACCGATCAGCCATCAGGCAGCCCCTGCCCGAAAGCTAAGTCCGCTCATGTCAACCATGTGCGGGGGCCTGTCGCTTGAAAGGCTTTGACCGCAAAGCATCGCGATGGAAGTCTGACGAGCGCTAGCCCACGGGGTGGCGCTCAAAGCCTCACCGCTGACCAATTAGGGCAGCGCCATTGCCGACTTGGCCAAGCGGCATAAAGGGATGGCCACATCGCCCTTCCGATGGGGTCAGCCGTCGCCCACGCGACTCCTTCGGCTTGACCCCGGACTTGGTTGGGCCTCGGTATCTACTCTCACGTCTCGACACGATCTCGCAGGAATGGTGTCGGAGGGGCAAGAAAAGCGATACCCTCAGTCGAGCGGCCGACGGGTGGGGAAATCGGGCAGAGCGCTCACCCCTCCTCCCACCACCTCAGGGCGGATGTTGCGGCAGCCCCGCGACGCTCCAGCACGCGGAGCATGCTGGCGCGGTTGGCCACGGCGCGGTCACTGGCGCGGTCGATCTTGGCACCGGAATGGACGGCGACCACGGCGACCTGCCGCCCCTCCCCCTCGGCACCGAGCACCATCAGAACGGGCGAGCCGGAATTGCCCTTCTCGGTCGGCGCCAGGTGGTAGAGGATGTCGTCCGAATGCCGGATATCCACCGGCAGCTCCTCGGGCGGGACCACGTCATTGCCCTGCAGCGAGAGGCTCAGCTCGCGCCCGCCGGGAAAGCCGATCACATAGACCACGCCGACCGTCGGCGCCTTGATCAGATGGGCCGGCAGTGCGGGCGGCAGGGCGCCCTCGCCGCTGAGTGCCAGAACGGTCACGTCGAACCGCGTCCGCGGCGAGGTTACGATGGGCGCAAGATCGAAGCGGAGTTTCTGGTCCATCAACTCGAACTCGGCCACCAGATCCTCGGGCGCCAGCCCCGCCCCGCGCCGGCCCTCCGGCGTCAGGTCATGGGGCCATTCGCAGACATGCGCGTTGGTGACAAAGACCGGACGGCCCTCGCCCAGGCCGGCACCGGAGAGATCCACCAGAAACCCCGTCGCGATCCTCCGCCCCGTGCTGCGCATCCTGACCGAGGCGACGCTCTGACAGGATTTCATCACCGCACGCATCTCGGCATAGGTCGTGGGCCCGCGCTTGCCCAGGATCGCCTCATAGGTCGCATCCAGTTCGGAGGCGGTGTCGAGATCCTTCAGCGCCCGGGCGGGAAGCTGGATCTCACCCCCCGCCTCGGCCACCAGCGACCGCAGAAACTGCCGCTGCCGGGCCGCCGCCGGGCCGGGCACGGCATGGACCGTCTCGAACTGCCGCAACGCGCCGCCGAGTGCGAAGGCATCGCCCTCGCAAAGTTCGGCAAAGCGGGCGAGATAGGGATCCGCCGCCTCGGCCCCTCCGAAATAGTTCAGCTCGATCTCGGCCATGGTGATGTAATCCCAGGCGGTGGCGGGATGCGGACGCCCTTCCTCGACGATCCGGATCTGGCGGGCGCGGAACCCCTTGGCCAGGGTCTCCAGCGCTTGCTCGGTCACCGGCCCGGTCAGCCCCTCGCGCCGCATCCGCGCACCCACCGCCAGGAACGAATTCCCCGGCCAACGCACCAGCCAGGTGCGGTCGTCTTCCACGCGCAGCGCCAGGTTGTAGGCTGTGCCATAGGCCTCCATCGACCAGGTGCCATGACGAAGCGCCCGCGCGTGATCCTCCAGATCCAAAGCAGCGGTGAACAGATCCTTCTCCGCCCGGCCCAGCATGATCCACAGCGCCGCGGTATGCGCGGGGCCCGATGCCGTCTCAAGCTCGGGATCTGCCGCCAGCCGCGCCCGGATCAGCCGACGCGCCGTCTCGGCCCCGCCGCGCTCCAACGCGGGCTGGCGGATATCGCAGAGCGCCTGGCAGCGACTCGCCTCGATCATCGGGTCGCGATGGCCGCGGCTGATCAAGAGATCAGTGAAGGCCAGAAGCCGCCCGTTCAACCCCGGCCAGGCCAGCATCTGCAACAGATCGGCCAGCCGCCGGCTCAGCACGGCGCTCCCATCGACCAAGGCGGGTCCAGCGGCGTTCAGGGCCGCCTCGGCTTCCTCCAGCGCCAGATCGGCCGAGGCGAGGTCAGGCGGCGTCTGCCGGGCCGCGAGGATGCGGGCGGTCAAAACCTCCAAGGTCTCGGCCAGCGCCATGGCCTGCAATGCGGTATCTGTCTCGCCCGGCACGGGATCCCCCTCGAAAATGCTCTCGCGAGAGTATCCCAGCCCGCGCCCGTTGAGACAAGCGATCGACAAACCGCCTCAAAGCCCGCCTCCGGCCGGGTGGGTGGCGGGGGGCCGGAGGCGGGCTTTGAGGCGGTGTCTCCCGCAGCCTCAGGCCAGCATCTTCGTGTCCCCACAGACCGAGACCGCCTGACCGGAAATCGTCGCCCCGTGCCGGCTGCTCAGGAACAGCACCTGCGCGGCCAATTGCTCCGGCGTCACGTAATCTGGGATCGAGGTGTAGGAGAACATCTCGGCCTCCACCTCGGCGAACGACACCCCGCGGCGCTGCGCCTTGGCCTCCATCACCCGGCGAATCCGGTCCCCCGCGACAATGCCGGGCAGCAAGGCGTTCACCCGGATTCGGTCCGGCCCCAGCTCCATGGCCAGGGATTTGGTGAAACCAATCACCCCCCATTTCGCAGCCGCATAGGCGCTGCGCAGCGGAAAGCCGCATTTCCCGGCGGCCGAGGAGACATTGACGATCGAGGCATTGTCGCTCTGCCGCAGATGCGGGATCGCCAGGCGCGCGAGGTTGAACTGTCCGGTCAGGCAGACGGCGACGCAGCGATCCCAATCCTCCGGAGCGATCTCCTCGACCGGCCCGGTCGGCCCGGCGATGCCCGCATTGTTGATCAGGATGTCCAGCCCGCCCAGCCGGGCCACGGCGCCTTCTACAAAGGCGGCAACGCCCGCGCGGTCGGTGACGTCGCACGACGTTCCGGTGAGACCCTCCGGCAAGCCGGCCAACGCGGTCTGATCCACATCGCACAGCTCGACGCGTGCGCCTTCTGCCAGAAATGCATCGGCCACCCCGCGGCCGATCCCACCGGCCCCTGCGGTGACAATGACCCGCGCCCCGACCAATCCCAGATCCATCGCATCCTCCCGTTTTTCGGAGCAGTCTGGGCTGGCAGGAGGGACCGGGCAAGCCCATTCGGCGGCCGTCCGTTCGGGCGACGTTGCAATGGCCGGCATCACCTGCGTGGCGAACAGCCCCATAGAACGCGGCTCCTGCTCCTCCGACATTTCACCGAGCTGGAGCCGCAATTGAGACTGCAGGCGCCCGGCTCGTCGCGGCAGCGCCCGATTTGATCGATGCACTGCTCCGACGTGTCGGCATCGATGTGATCAGCCAGGATCGCCCCGGTTGACGGCTCGCCCGGCGGAGGATCGGCGCTAGCCATGCCCCTGTCTACAGAGCCAAAATCGCCGCGCATGCCCACGCTCGCGCGCCCGTTCCAGCCAACAACGATCTTCCCGGCCTCCGCCGCGCCGTCGGTGACAAGGACCGGGGCTGCGTCCCGATGCCGATCCGGGCGGCCCGATCCGGCAACCGCAGCCCCGCACTGGCAGCGGATATCGGCGAGGATCAAAATCGGCCCGGGCATTCCGGAAATGAGATGGTGTCCCATGCCTCAGTCCGCGTGCCTCAGTCCGCATGCCTCGCGCTCGCCTGCCTCCATATCTCAGTATCTTTCTAGCTCCGTGCCGCCGCTTCAGCCACGCCGACCGGGTTTTGTGTGGTTACCACCACCTGGACCCAATGGGGGCAGAGCAACGTCTCGCCCACCGGCCGGGCCGGGCCGCCGAAGGTGAGGGCCCGCCGGCGGTGACGGGCCGGCGGGCCCCTGCGGCTCGATCCGGGGCGAGCCCCGCCGCCACGCTATCTCGTGATGATCTCCGGTCCCATCACGGCCGTGGGCAGGAAGGTCGAAATCCACGGCACATAGGTCACCAGGATCAGGAACACGAAGAGGATGCCGAGCCAGGGCAACGCGGCGCGGACAACCGCCATCATCGGCATCCCCGCCACGCCCGAGGTAACGAAGAGGTTCAGACCGACCGGTGGCGTGATCATCCCGATCTCCATGTTCACCACCATGATGATCCCCAGATGGATCGGGTCGATCCCAAGCTCGATGGCGATGGGAAAGACCAGCGGGGCGACGATGACGATCAGACCCGACGGCTCCATGAACTGGCCGCCGATCAATAGGATCACATTGACCATCACCAGGAACATCACCGGACCGAAACCCGCGTCCAGCATCGCGGTGGCGATCGCCTGCGGAATCTGCTCGTCGGTCAGCACGTGTTTCAGGATCAGCGCGTTGGCGATGATGAAGAGCAGCATGATGGTCAGCTTGCCCGCCTCGAACAGTGTGTCCTTGGTGTCGGGATGGATCCAGGCGGTGATCAGCGCCCAGGGCCGATGCCAGAGCGGACGGGGGCGATAGCCCTCGCCGACATGCAGGGGCCCCATGTCGCGATAGACAAAATTGGCGATGACGAAGGCGTAGACAGCGGCCACCGCCGCGGCCTCGGTCGGTGTAAAGATGCCGCCATAGATGCCGCCCAGAATGATCACGATCAGGAACAGCCCCCAGCCTGCGTCGCGGGCCGAGGCGAGGATCTCACCCCAGCCGGCCCATTCCTCGGCCGGCAGGTTGCGGATCTTGGCGGCGACATAGATGCCGATCATCAGCATCAGACCGGCCAGCAGGCCCGGGATCACCCCGGCCAGGAACATCCGCCCGACCGAGACATCGGTGGCCGCGGCATAGACGACCATGACGATCGAGGGCGGGATCAGAATGCCCAGCGTGCCGGCATTACAGATCACCCCGGCGGCGAAATCCTTGGTATAGCCGACCTGCCGCATCCCCGCGATC
>JBCBIS010000112.1:0-13347 GCA_038524325.1 Pseudomonadota bacterium | reverse complement strand
ATTGCCGTTGATCGCGGCCGAGATCGGCGGGGCAAGCGGGCCTGAATTGCCGATGCAGGTGGTGCAGCCATAGCCGACGAGGTTGAAGCCCAGCGCGTCCAGATCCTCTTGCAGGCCGGCGGCCTCCAGATACTCCGTCACCACCTGTGAGCCCGGGGCTAGCGAGGTCTTCACCCAGGGCTTGCGGTTCAGGCCCAGGGCGCGGGCCTTGCGCGCCACCAGCCCGGCGCCGATCATCACGTAAGGGTTCGAGGTGTTGGTGCAGGAGGTGATCGCGGCGATCACGACCGATCCGCTCTCCACCGTGAAATCCTCACCCTCGACCGGCACCTTCTTGCCAAGAGGCCGTTTGAACTCACTGTCCATATGGCCCTTGAAGGTCTCGGCGGCATCCTTCAGCAAGATCCGATCCTGCGGGCGTTTGGGGCCAGAGATCGCGGGCTCGACCGTGCTCATATCGAGTTCCAGCGTCGAGGAATAGACCGGGTCATACTCCGCATCCCGCCACATCCCGTTCGCCTTGGCATAGGCCTCGACCAGCGCGATTCGGTCCTCGTCCCGGCCCGAGACGCGCATATAGCGCAGGGTCTCGTCATCCACCGGGAAAAACCCACAGGTGCCGCCGTATTCCGGCGCCATATTGCCAATCGTCGCCCGGTCGGCCAGCGGCAGGGTGTCGAGACCGCTGCCGTAGAACTCCACGAACTTGCCCACGACCCCATGCTGACGCAGCATCTCGACCACGCGGAGCACCAGATCGGTCGCCGTCACACCCTCTTTCAGCGCACCAGTCAGTTTGAAGCCGACCACTTCGGGGATAAGCATCGAGACCGGCTGGCCCAGCATCGCGGCCTCGGCCTCGATCCCGCCGACGCCCCAGCCCAGCACCGCCATGCCGTTGACCATGGTGGTGTGGCTGTCGGTGCCGACCAGCGTATCGGGATAGGCGACCTCGACCCCGTTCTGATCCTTGTCGGTCCAGACGGCCTGAGACAGATATTCCAGGTTCACCTGGTGGCAGATCCCTGTGCCCGGAGGAACGACACGGAAATTGTCGAACGCCTCCTGCCCCCATTTCAGGAACTGATAGCGCTCGCCATTGCGCTCGTACTCACGGTCAACGTTGAGTTGGAAGGCGCGCGGGTTGCCGAATTCGTCCACCATGACCGAGTGGTCGATGACCAGATCGACCGGGTTCAGCGGATTGATCTTCTCCGGATCGCCGCCCAGGCTGACCATCGCATCGCGCATCGCGGCGAGATCCACCACAGCCGGGACCCCGGTGAAATCCTGCATCAGCACGCGGGCGGGACGGTAAGCAATCTCACGATCCGCGCGCCCGCCATTGGCGCCCCATTCCGAGAACGCCTTGATATCATCGACCGTCACCGATTTGCCGTCCTCGAAGCGCAGCATGTTCTCCAGCACCACCTTCAGCACCGCGGGCAGGTTCGAGAAGGTGCCAAGCCCCGCCTCCTCCGCCGCCGGGATCGAGTAATAGGCCATGGTGGCGCCCCCAGCGCTCAACTCGCGGCGGGTCTTGGCGGTATCGGTTCCGACGGTGATGGGCATGAGCGCGGCTCCTCTGGCTGGTCAGATCGGATCTGGTTTCAATCCTGACGATATCGGACGCTTTCGACAACGCTCGGCGGGGCGCCTGCGTTAAAATGGCATCCGCGAAAGAATATCTGAATACCTATTAAAAAATATTTTAGGGCGCCACCATTGGTCACGCTGTCGCAGCGCGGAGGCAGGCAGCGCGCCCGGCACCGGATCGCTTGCAAATCCCATGGCGGGAGGTACCAAACCGGGATGGAGATTGTCATCGACAAATTGAAAGTGGTGCGCAGCGGGCGAGTCGTGCTGCGCGATCTCGATTTTCGGCTTCAGGGTGGGCAAGCGGCCGCGCTGCGTGGGCCGAACGGAGTGGGAAAATCGACATTGCTGCGCACCCTTGCGGGGCTGCTGCCGCTGGCCGGTGGCGATGTGCGCTTGGCCGGGCGCGCACTGGCCACGGACCGCGCGGGACTGCAGGAGAACATCGCCTATGCCGGGCATCTCGATGCCGTGAAATCCCAGCTGTCGGTCGTCGAGAACATCGCCTATTGGAGCAAAATCTATGGTGGGAGTGCGGAGCGGACCGAAGAGAGCCTCGACCTGCTCGGCCTCACGTCCATCCGAAACCGTGCCGTGGCGGAGTGCTCGGCGGGGCAGAAGCGGCGCCTCGGCCTCGCGCGTCTGGCTGTGGTCGACCGGCCCCTCTGGCTGCTGGACGAGCCGACGGTATCGCTCGATCAGGAGGCGGTGGCGCTGCTGACCAGTCTGGTGCAGCGCCATGTCGACGCCGGCCATATGGCGCTGATCGCGACGCATGTCGATCTCGCGCTCGACCCGCTGCACGAACTCCGCCTGACCCCGCCCGCCCATGCGCGCAGGACCGAGGCCGATCCATTCCTGGAGGGCGCGTGGTGAGCGGGTCTTCACGCGCTCTGCTGGGCCGCGACCTGAACCTCGCCCTGCGCCTCGGGGGCGGTGGCGGGGTCGCGGTGGCCTTCTTTGTCCTCACCGCCGTTCTCGTCCCGCTGGGCGTTGGCAAGGAGGCGGGTCTGCTGGGCCGCGTCGCGGGCGGCGTGCTGTGGATTGCAGCACTGCTCGCCGCGTTGCTCAGCCTCGACCGGATGTTCCAGGCGGATCACGAGGACGGCACGCTCGACCAGTTGATGATCGCGCCGATCCCGCTCGAGCAGGTGGTTCTGGTCAAGGCCACCGCCCATTGGCTGACCACCGGGCTGCCGATGACGGCGATTGCGCCGCTCCTTGGCCTGATGCTGTCGCTGCCGCTGGAGGCCCTGCCCGCCTTGGTGATCGGCCTGGGCGTCGGCACCCCGGCGCTCAGCCTGATCGGGGCCATCGGAGCCTCGGTGACCGTGGGTGTGCGGCGCGGGGGCCTGTTGCTGTCGATCCTGGTTCTGCCGCTTTACATCCCGTCGCTGGTCTTCGGGGCGCGGGCGGTCGAGCAGGCGCGGGTGGCGCTCGACCCGACACCGGCCTTGCTCCTGACCGGTGCGATCAGCCTGTTCGCGGCGGCAATCGCCCCCTTCGCAGCGGCGGCGGCGCTGCGGATCAACCTCAGATGACCGGAGGATCGCTGAGCGATGACGGACGCCCCTCCCCTTCCAGCCCTGCCGATCCGCGACTATCGCCAGGGTGGCCTCTTGGGCTATGCGAGCGATCACGCGCCGAAGGCACGGCTGCTGATGGACACGGTGCTGCGCGGCTTTGGCCCTGCGGCCTGGGCGCTCCGCCAGATGCTGCCCTGGGGCGACCGGATCGCTGCGCGCCGCCTGCTGCGCAGTGAAGATCCCTATCGCGAAGAGATCCTCGCGATCAGACAAGCGCTGGGCGTGCCCGGTCCGGTCGCCTTTGCGCTGTCCTACGAGTTCGGGTGCACGGCGCGGGGATTTCCCGACCAGGACGTTTTGTTCCGCAGCCTCGACTGGCCGTTCTCCGGGCTCGGCGCAATCGCCGAGTTGGTGTGGCTGCGCGGTCCGGCGGGCGAGTGGGTCACCGTCACCTGGCCAGGGGTCGCCGGCGTTCTGCACGGGACAGCCCCGGGCCGTTTCGCCCTGTCGCTCAACCAAGCGCCGGAGCGGCAGAGCGGCTTTGGCCGGGCAGTGGATTGGCTGGCCAGCAGAAGGCGCGGGGCACGCAGCTTCGGCCTGCCCCCGACCCACCTCCTGCGGCAGGTCTTCGAGACGGCCAAGGATGCCTGTACTGCCCGCAAGATGCTGGAGGAGACCGAGGTCGCCGCCCCCGTGATCTTCACCCTCCTGGCACCGGGCGGCGAGGCTCTGACAATCGAGCGGCTGGAGGCAGAGGCAAAAACCCAGCAGGGCGCCCTGGCGGCCAACCATTTCACCGGTCGTAGTCAGGGCCGGTGGCGGGCCCGCGGCTTTGACAGCCATGGCCGCATGGCGATGGCCCAGCGCTTCGAGCACCCGCCCAGGCTGGATGCGCTTCAGCCCCCGGTCTTGAACCCGCTGACCCGCCTCGCCGTGAACATGCATCTCGATGGCCGCCTTTCGGCGTGCGGCTATGAGCAAGAGCGGCCGGTGACTGCGGTGACCGAGACCTCCCTCCCCGCCGATGCACGTGAAAGCGAGCCGCGTCAGCACGCCCCGCATCGGCCCATTGCCAGCCTCGGCTAGGGTGATTACCTTCGCGGCCATGTCTGTATGGAAATATGCAAACCCTGCCGAGTTCATGCGCTTAACCGGGCGCCTGTTGCTGCCTGTATGGGCGGCGACGATCCTGGTTCTGGGGGTCGGCCTCGCCTGGGGGCTCAGCGTGCCGGATGACTACCAGCAGGGCTCGACGGTCAAGATCCTGTTCATCCACGTGCCGGCCGCCATGCTGGCGATCAACACCTATGCGCTGATGGCCGTCGCCTCGATCATCGGCTTGATCCGGCGCCATCATGTCAGCTTTCTGGTCGCCAAGGCCGCCGCCCCGATCGGCGCCGCCTTCACGCTGATCGCGCTGATCACCGGCGCCGTCTGGGGGCAGCCGATGTGGGGCACCTGGTGGGTGTGGGACGCGCGCCTGACCGCAGTGCTGATCATGTTCTTCTTCTATCTCGGCTACATGGCGCTCTGGTCCGCGATCGAGGAGCCGGAGAAGGCGCAGGACCTCTCGGCCATCGTCTGCCTGGTGGGCGTGATCTTCGCCTTCCTGTCGCGGTATGCGGTGATGTTCTGGGCAACTCTGCACCAGGGCTCGAGCCTGTCGGTCGAGACCGGACAGCGCATCGACGACGCGTTCCGGACGCCGCTCTATCTCTGCATGATTGGCTTCTACCTGTTCTTCATCGCAGTGCTGCTGGTGCGCGCGCGGACCGAGATTAGGCTGCGCCGGGCACAGCGGCTGCGTCAGCGCGAGGCAATGGCATGAGCTTCGAAGACCCTTATGCGCTCTATGTGATCGCGGCCTATGGCGCCACGGCGCTGATCCTGGGCCTCCTCCTCTGGGCGACGCTTTCGGCGAATGCTAGGGCGCGACGCGCGCTGGAGGAGAGCGAATGAGCGCCGCCCCCGAACCTGCTGCATCGGCGCAGAAATCGGGCTTCCGGCCGTGGATGTTCATCCCGCTCCTGACCGCTTTGCTAATGCTCTCGACCTTTCTGCTCGGCCTGGGGCGTGACAATGTCCGTGACCTGCCCTCGGCGCTGATCGACAAACCCGTGCCGGAATTCGCCCTGTCACCGCTGATGCCCGATGCACCGGGCCTGTCGACCGAGGACCTCAAGACCTCTGGCGTGAAACTGGTCAATATCTGGGCGAGCTGGTGCGGCCCCTGCCGGGCCGAGCACCCGTTCCTCAACGGTCTGGCCAAGCAGGGGATCACCGTGCATGGCATCAACTACAAGGACCAGCCCGACAACGCCCGTGCCTTTCTCGCCGAGCTTGGCGACCCCTACACATTGATCGGAGCCGATCAGAGCGGGCGCGCGGGGATCGAATGGGGGGTCTATGGCGTGCCGGAAACCTTCGTCATCGATGGCGCGGGCCGGGTGGTCTACAAGCATATCGGCCCGATCAACCCGGGCGATGTTACCGGCAAGATCCTCCCCGCAATCGAGACGGCGGCAGCCCGAGCGGCTGGCGCGGAATAAGGCCGGCGGCCCTAGGCCGGGCCTTTGCGCAGCCGAAACACCATGGCGCCCGAGGCTTCATCGGTCAGCGCGATCAATTCATGCCCCTGCTCGGCACAGAAATGGGGCACATCGACCCGCGCGGCCGGGTCGTCCGCCCGCACCGTCAGCACCTCGCCCGACGGCATCGCCGCCAGCCGTTTGCGGATCTTCAGAACCGGCAGCGGGCAGAGCAGCCCGCTCGTCTCCAACATCACATCATCCACCATGCAGCGGACCTAGCCCGCAGAGTTTCCAACGGCAAGCATTGCGTCAGTGCGTCCGCGGCGATACCCCGTGGCCTGCGCGCTCCGAGCGCGGATCGGACGAAGACAACGAGGGAGTTCGCCCATGACCCGGCTCGCCGTCCTGTTGGCCGCCTGTGCACTGCCCTTCTCTGGCGGGGCCGCCGAGATCGCGCGCTATGTCATCACCGACAACCGCAGCATCGACGCACCGCTGGCCGGGCAGACCGGCGACTGGCAGCGCGGACGTACCCTTTATTTCGACCGCAAGCGCGCGGGTTGCTCGGGCTGTCACGGCAGCCCTGGCGGCCCGGGCGCCGAGATCGTCGCCGGCAATGAAAACGCTCCGCGCCTCGCCCGCATCGCTGACCGCATGGCGCCGGGTGAGATCAGGCTCTGGATTGCCGCCCCCGTGGTGATCGCCCCGGGGACCGAAATGCCCGCCTATTTCCTCGCCGGACAACGCCGCGATGCCGAGGCCCCGGTCCCGAACGGCCCACGCCTGACCGCCGGAGAAATCGAGGACCTGGTGGCCTATCTCTCCCGCCAGACCGGAACGCCATGAGCGCCCCCGCGGAGGGGGCGACAACTAACGCCATTGTGAGACCTGTTTCGCGCTTTACCCTTCGCAGTCACGGATAAACTACGTATCTCCCAAGCACGACGACGCGAGGAGCCATCACGGTGATCGAACTCTTCTGGGCCTTCATCGGTGGGTTGTTCAGCTTTCTCAGCCCCTGTGTGTTGCCGCTTGCCCCGCCCTATCTCGCCTATATGGCGGGCACCACGCTGGACAAGATCACGGGCGACGAGGTCGATGACCGGCTCAGGATGCGGGTCTTCCTGTCCTCGGTCTTTTTCGTTCTGGGGTTGGGGGCCGTGTTTGTAGGGCTCGGCCTGGGCGCGGCGCAGGCCGGCAATCTGCTGCTCGACAACAAGGCGGCTTTCGCCGTGGTCGCGGGCTATTTCATCACCCTGTTCGGCCTGCATTTCATCGGGTTTCACAAGGCCCATCTGGCGCTGCTGGGCATCATCGCGTTGATGGCAATCTGGCTGGCCGGGTATGAGGGCGGGCTCGTCGCCGGGCTGATCGCCTATCTGCCTGAGCTGGCCGCCCTGACGGCCCTCTGCCTCGGCCTCTACGCCCTCTGGCGCCTCAGGGGTATCGACAAGATCCCGCTCTTGAACCGCGAAGCCCGGTTCGAGGGGCCGGAGCAGGCCGGCAATTACGGCGCCTCCTTCCTGATGGGCACCGCCTTCGCCTTTGGCTGGACACCTTGCATCGGGCCGTTCCTGGGGGCGATCCTGGCCATCGCGGCACAGGGCGGGGTGGCCCAGGGCGGTGTGCTGCTCAGCGCCTATGCGCTCGGCCTCGGTGTGCCCTTCCTGGTGGCGGCCTGGTATATCGGCCCCTTCCTGACCTGGGCCCGCGGCTTCCGCCGGCATATGGGCACGGTCGAGATTGCCATGGGCGCGCTGCTGATCCTGGTCGGCACCATGCTGATCACCGGCACGCTCGAACGCCTGGCCACCCTGCTGCTTGAGCTCTTCCCGATCCTCGCTCAGATCGGCTGAGGCCCGCGCACGCCCTAATTTCGCCGCTTACCCCCTGCTTACCCTCCCGGGCTATGCCTTGCATCCAGGCCCCAGCCCGGGGCAAGAGGGACCGATGACCAAGCAGGAGACCATCGCCATCCCGACCGCCCCCAGGGTGCGGAGCCGCAAGGTCTTCTATGTCTCGGGCTTCGACCCGCTCGGCCCGCGGCGCTATCGCGAGCTGCATCGCAGCGAGGGGCAGCTGCAATCCGAGATCTCCGGCTACCGTTTCCGGCTGGAGGGCAAGCCGCGACAGGCCGATGGCGCGTTTCGCTGGGCCACCTGGCTCGAGGCCGGGGCGGGCGAGACGCGGGCGGAGTTCGAGTTCCTCGGCTGGGACGATATCGTCCGCCACTCGATCCGCCCCTCGCTGGCCTATGTCTATGGGCTGATGGTGCGGACCTTTTGGGTCTATCTCTCCTCCGGCGCGATATCGGCCATGCTGCGCCTGCGCTCGGGTCCTTTGATCGCCGGTTTGGTGCCGGCGGCGGTGATGGTGTTCTACGCGCTCTATGCAGTGTTGGCCGCATCGGCTGCCGGGCTGCTGGCGGCAGCGCTCGGCGCGCCGTTCTGGCTCGCAGCTTTGACAGGGCTGGGCGCCGGCGGCGGGATCATGCTGGCCACCCGGCTGCTGGAAGAGCAGATGATGGTCTATTTCATGGTGAACGATCTCGGCTATACCGCAGTCGCGGGCGGGGCCTATCCCGCTCCGGTCAGCGCGCGGCTCGACCAGTTCGCCAGCCGGATTGCCGAGGCAATGGCCGACCCCGCCTATGACGAGGTGCTGGTGGTGGGCCATTCCTCGGGGGCACAGCTGGCAGTGACCGCCCTGTCCCGCGCATTGCGGCAGAGCGGCGAGGGCCGGGCCAGCCTGCTCACCCTGGGCCAATCCATCGCGATGCTGAGTTTTCTGACCGATGCTCACGAGTTGCGCGCGGATCTCGCCACCGTGGCCGATAATGACCGGGTCTTTTGGCTGGATGTCACCGCCCTGGGCGACGGCGCCTGTTTCGCGCTGACCGATCCGGTGGCGACCTGTCGCGCCCGGGGCCGGGTGGCTGACAGCCCGGTCATCCTCTCCGCTGCCTTCAGCCAGACCATGGACCCGGGCGAGATGCGCCGCTATCGCTGGCGGTTCATGCGGCTGCACTTCCAGTATCTCTGCGCCTTCCGCCGCCCGGGAGATTTCGACTATTTCCAGATCACCGGCGGCGGTGAGACCCTGGCCGGGCGCTTTGCCGGGCGCCCCTCCTCCCCCTCGCTGCGCGCTGAACCGGTGGCCCCGGTCTGCCATCCCGACTGATGGCGCACAGGCCCCCCCTGCCGCCCAGCCGGCGCGAGGGCGCGGGGTTCTTGCGGGCCTGGCTCGCGGCCCGGCGCAACCTGTTTGCGGCCCTGCCGCCCAGGCTCTACCGCGCCTGGCTGGCCGAGGCACGGACCCCGCTATTCACCTCCTATCTGGCAAACCAGCCCGATCTGGTCCGCCATGTGCTGAACGAGCGGCCTGCGGCCTATCCGAAATACGACCTGCAAGCACGGGTGCTGGGCGACCTGCTCGGCCAATCGGTCTTTGTGACCAATGGCGCGGTGTGGGAGCGTCAGCGGCGCATCATCGACCCCGCCTTTGCCGGCGGGCGCCCGCGGCTGACCTTCGCCCCGATGCTGGAGGCGGCCGAGGAGATGGCCGACAGGCTGAGCGCCCGGGAGGGCCCGGTCGAGGTGGAGTTCGAAGCCTCCCATGCCGCGGCGGATGTCATCTTCCGCACCCTGTTCTCGCAGCCGATCGAGGGCGAGGTGGCGGCCGAGGTCTTCGCCGCCTTCCGCCGCTATCAGACCGCGGCCCCGATGGTGAGCGCCGCCGATCTGCTGCGCCTGCCGCGCTGGCTCCGCCTGAGCCCGCGACAGATCCGCCAACGCCGTGCCGCGCGGGAGTTGCGCCGGCTGCTAGCCGGGCTGGTCTCTGAACGAGAGCGCGCGATTGCGGCGGGCACGGCCCCCGACGACCTCGCCACCGCCCTGATGACCCTGCCCGACCCGCAGACCGGCGCGCCGTTCTCGCAGGCCGAGATGCTCGATCAGGTCGGGATATTCTTTCTTGCGGGGCACGAGACCTCCGCCTCGGCCCTGGCATGGGCGCTCTATCTGGTCGCCTGCGACGGGGAGGTGCAGGACCGTCTGGCAGCGGAAGCCCGCGAGGTCTTTGCGACCCCGCCCGATTTCTCGGATCTGCGCCGGCTGACCTTCGCCCGCGATGTGTTCCGCGAGACCTTGCGGCTCTATCCGCCCGTACCGATGATGATCCGCGGCGCCACCGAAGCCGCTCGGATGCGCGACAAGGAGATTGCTGCGGGCTCGCCAATTATCCTCAGCCCCTGGCATCTGGGCCGCCACGAGCGGTTATGGCCGGACCCGCATCTCTTCGACCCGGACCGCTGGCAGAGGCCGGAGACGCGCGAGACGGCCCGCGCGGCCTGGCTGCCCTTCTCCACCGGGCCGCGGGTCTGCCCCGGCGCCGGGTTCGCGATGCAGGAGGGGGTGCTGACCCTCGCCCTCCTCGCCAGCCGCTTTCGCTTCGCGCCGGTCGCGGGCCGGGTGCCCGAGCCGATGATGCATCTGACGGTCCGGGCGGCGGACGGGATCTGGCTGGAGGTCACGCCAAGGTGACGGTCAGCGGCGTGGCGAGGCGGTGCTCCTCGAGATTGGCGCCTGCGCCGATCCGGTCGATCACGGCGAACAGCCCGCCGCCCGAGACCGGCGCCAGAACCCCGTGCCAGACATTGCGGCTATAATTGACCCCCTGATCCGCCCGCGCCAAAAACGCGAGCGGCCGGGCGGGCGCATCCCCGCAATCCTCCGCCACGATCACCAGATAGTCCGAGCCGTCCATCGGCAGGAAACATTGCGATCCCATAGGGTGACGCTCGAGCAGGTCGCAACGATAGGGCATCGCGCGGATCTGTGACTGGAACAGGCTGACCCCTGCCCTTCCCTCCAAGAGGTCGAGCCCCGCGAGGTCGTGATAGCGCCGGCACTGGCCCGCATTGATCTCGCGATAGGGCCCCTCGGCCCGGATCACATCGCCGAACGGCGCGAACGCCTCGGCCGTCAGGGGCGCGGCCGTGAGAACCGTCATCGCGGCGGCTCCAGCGGCATATGGCGGTTCACATCCTTGTAGAGCAGGTAACGGAACCGCCCCGGCCCGCCCGCATAACAGGCCTGGGGGCAAAAGGCGCGGAGCCAGAGGAAATCGCCCGCCTCGACCTCGACCCAATCGCCGTTCAGGCGATAGACCGCCTTGCCCTCCAACACGAAAAGCCCGTGCTCCATGACATGGGTCTCGGCGAAAGGGATGACGACGCCGGGTTCGAAGCTCACGATGTTCACATGCATGTCGTGGCGCAGATCTTCGGGCGAGACGAAGCGCGTGGTCGACCAGACACCGCCCGTGTCTGGCATCGGGATGGGCGCGACCGCGGCTTCCTCGGTCACAAAGCTCTCCGGCTGTTCGAGACCTGGCACGGATTGGTAGCGTTTGCGGATCCAGTGAAAGCGGGCCACGGCGTCTCCGCCGTTCGACACGGTCCAATCCGCGCCGGGCGCGAGATAGGCATAACCGCCGGGCGAGAGCAGATGCGCGCGACCGGCGATGCGTATGGACAGCGCGCCCGATGTCACGAAGAGCACGGCTTCGGCCTCCGCCTCCGGCTCCGGCTCCTCGCTGCCGCCGCCGGGGGCCAATTCGACCAGCATCTGAGCGAAGGTCTCGGCAAAGCCGGACAGCGGGCGCGCCAGCACCCAGGCGCGCATCCCGTGCCAGCCCGGCAGATAGCTGACCGTGATATCGGTCATGGTGCCACGCGGGATCACGGCATAGGCCTCGGTAAACAGCGCCCGCCCGGTCAGCAACTGGGTTTGGGGCGGCAGACCGCCGGGCGGCGGGGCAGACTGGTCGGACATGAGGCCTCGGGTCGCGAAGATGGTCCGCGATGTTCGGCAATCTCACGGCGTTTGGCAAACGGAGATGATCTGGGCGGGGATGGCCGCGGGCGGAGGATCAGGGGCGACGGGGCGCGGCGGTCAGGACGGTCCCTCGCCCGGTCGTCCCACCGCTTTCTTCGGGAACAACAGGAACACCGCCACTGTCGCGCTGAGACTGAGGAGGGCGGCGGCAAAGAGGGCGGGGCGATAGGCGCCGCTGAGATCGAACAACATGCCCGCCAACCAGGGGCCCAACAGACCCGCAGCCCCCCAGGCCGTGAAAACCCGGCCATAGATTTGCGGGCTGCGCGCCATGCCGAACAGCTTCACAACAGCAGCGGGATAGGCCGAGATCGTGCCGCCATAGGTGAAACCGATTGCGCCGAGTCCGAGCAACAGCAGCAGCGCGCCCGCATCGGCGGCCAAAACCGCCAGGGCGGAGGCACTCATCACCGCGAGACCGGCCAGCAAATGCCGCAGCGGCACCAGATCGGCCAGCCGTCCGCCGGCGAGGCTGCCCGCCAGGTTGCATGCAGCGATCAATGCCGGCGCAATCCAGGCGGCAAGATCGGGCTGGAAGGACTGCGCGATCCCCGCCGCGTGGCCGATCACCATCAACCCGGCCAGAACACTCGCGAAATAGCCACACCAGAGCAGGGCCTGCGCGCGGAGCTCCGCCGGCTCCGGCCTCTCTGCACGCGGGGGCGCCTGAAACCTGGCCCCTGCCCGCCAGAGCAGAAGCGCGCTTGCCGCGCCGCTGACGGCAAGGGAGAGGGCAAGCCAGCGCATCGCATGCCCGAAGCCGCCGCTGGCGACAGCCCCATCAAACAGCGCTGGGGAGAGCATCGCGCCCAGGGCATAGGCGGCGGTCACGATGCCCATCGCCAACCCCTCGCGCCCCGGATTGACCTGTGCCGCAATCTGCAGGCCGAACCCATACCCCAACCCGTTCGCCGCCCCGAAAACCAGACTGTAGCCGAGCCAAACCGTGATCAGACCCGGTGCTGTGGAGGCGATGAATGCTCCACCAGCGCCGACGACTGCAACCAGAGCGACAAAGCGCGCCGCGGATGCCCGGCCATAGACCGCGGGCCCGAACAGAACTGCCAGGGTGAGCGCAACCAGAGCGAGGGAATAGGTCAGCGCAACCGCGCTCCGCCCGGCCCCGAAAGCGTCCTCCAACGGGACAATTAAGACCGAAAAAGCATGGATCGACCCGAGCACCGCCGAAATCAGCGATGCTGAAGCGGTGACGGTCAAGGCGCTTGCGGGCCGGTCTGTCATGGTCCCGTCTCGCATTCATGTGGCCGGCCGCCAGCCTAGACCAAAATCGTTTCAACCTGAATCAGGTTGAAAAAGAATTTTGGTCCAGACCCAGAGCTTTGAGCAAAATCCTAGGAGCTGACTGGTTCAGTCAGATCCGTTTTTGCTCTAGGCACCCGGTGCGACGGGATCAACGATGGCGGCTCAACCGTGCCTGGACAGCGCCCAATCCAGCACATGCAGCCTGATGGCCGACGCGAGCGAGGCGGGCGGCGCGCGGCTGGCATCGATCTCGGCGGCGAGCATGTTCACCGAAATGCCGCGCTCGGCGGCCATGGTCTGAAAGGCGGTCCAGAACGGTTCCTCCAGGCTGACGGAGGTGCGGTGCCCCTGCAGCGTCAGCGACCGTTTCACGGGTCGGGGGAGGCTCACCGGACCCGCTCGCTCAGCATGCCGGAGGCCAGGAAAACACCGCCAGAGACGACGAGCGCGCCGACCACCTTCACCGGATCCAAAGGCTCCCCCAGAAGCAGGACCCCGGCGGCAAGCACCGTCACAGGGGTCAGCGCCGTCACC
>JBCBIS010000111.1:0-13534 GCA_038524325.1 Pseudomonadota bacterium | reverse complement strand
AAGGCGCCGTCTCCAACAACATTCCCGGCATCGACGCCGATTGCGGCGGCGCCTGCGCCTGCTCGACCTGCCATGTCTATGTCGATCCCGCCTGGATCGAGAAACTGCCCGCCAAGGAGGATATGGAGGTCGACATGCTCGACTTCGCCTTCGAGCCGGACGCGACCCGCTCGCGCCTGACCTGCCAGTTGAAGGTGACGGGCGAATTGGACGGGCTGGTGGTGCAGATGCCGGAGAAGCAGATTTGATCCGGCTCGCGGTCGCCCTTCTGCTGGCGACCGTGATCGGCGCCGCTGCCGACCAGCCTGACATTGCCAAGGCCTGGCTCGAGCAGCCGACCGCGCGTTATGGGCATGATGTGCTGGGCGGCAACGAGTATGCCGCGCTCTCAGCCCTGTCGTTCGAGAACGGCATGTCGGCCCCGCTGACGATCGAGCTTCCTCCCGACCGCGTGTTTGAAGATATCGAAGCGCGGCTGGCCGATCTGAACGGCGATGGCGGCAACGAGATCGTCGTCGTCGAGGCCAGCAAGGGAGGTGGCGCGGAACTGACGGTCTGGGATATCCGCGGGGGCGCGCTGGTGCGCATCGCGGCCACGCCGCCGATTGGGCGCGCCTTCCGCTGGCTCTCCCCCGCCGGGATCGCCGATTTCGACGGCGATGGCCGCTTGGACATCGCCTATGTCCAGACACCACATCTGGCCGGAGTCCTCCGCGTCTGGACTTTGCGCGGCGACAGGTTGGTGGAGATCGTCGAACCTGTGGCTGGGTTCTCGAACCACCGGATCGGTCAGGACTTTATCACGGGCCGGGTTCAGACCTGCGACGGGCGGGTCGAGATGGTGATGCCGGATCTCTCCTGGCGGACAACCAGAAGAGTATGGCTCGACCGCGGCGAGATTGTCTGGGAGACGCTTGGGGTGGATCCGACGCGGATCTCAGGAGCGCCCGAATGTTCCGGGTGAGAGGGTCACGAACCGATGCGTCGAGTGGTTGGCGACCAGGTCGCCCGACGCATCGGTCCGCGGGTTAGGCGTTCTTCGGATCAGCCAGGGCGTCTGCTGCTTTCGCCGAGACTGGCCGTCCAATAAAGCGCTGACCGTTCAAAGAAATCTCGACATCGCCACCCGGCAGGGTCGATACGGCCACGCCTTGGACTGAGATATACGGACTTAACTCGATCGTTGTTATCATGGGCGGTCCCTCCACATTCTATGGATACGCGGCGATCGCTCCATCTTGCAACATGTGATCGTTAAAAAAGCACAAAAGCGCCGTGTTTTGCGCAACTTTTGTGCGCCAGCGAAATGGGTCACGCATCTGCGAGCAGGTGTCGCCGCAGCAGCGAATAGACATCGTCCACCATCACAGGTTTAGCGAGACAGTCATCCATGCCGGCATTGAGGTAGGAGGCGCACTCCTCCTCCCGCGCATGGGCCGTCACCGCGATGATGCGCAAGTCGCGTGTTCGCGCCCCCATCGGCCCGCCGGCCGAACGGATTTTGCGGCACGCCTCGATCCCGTCCATCCGCGGCATCCGAATGTCCATCAGCACCAGATCGGCTGGACGCTCGGACAGCAGCCGCAGAACATCGCGTCCGTCGGAGGCGAGTTCGATCTCGGCCCCGGTCGGCTCGAGCAGCGCCTTCAGCAGCATCTGGTTCGTGACATCGTCCTCGGCCAGGATGACCCGCCGGCCGCTCAGATCCGGCACCTCGGTCTTCTCCCTCTGCGGCAGGGGATAGGGGGCCTCGCGCGAGGCGGCTTTCGCCAGAACGGAGCTCAGATCCGCGGGCATGACACTGGAGACGATCATCGCGTCGAACAGCGCACTGTCACGCAAATGCTGCGCCGGGGGTTGACCGCATTCGAGGATGAACTTGCAGTCTTCGAAACCGGCGGCCCGCCGCAATTCGGCGTAACAGGCAAGGGTGCGCGCGCCGAGAAGATCATGCGAGCCGAGCAGGAAATCGACCCCGCCCGGCTGACCGGAGAAAGCGGCGGCCGCCCCCCGCGCCTCGGCTTCGCTGGCCACCCAGATCACGTCGAGACCGACAGCCGAGAGGGAGGCGAGCAACTCCTCCTGAAACGGCGGATGCTCCGCCACGATCAACAGCCTCTTGCCCGCCAGTGACGGGCGCCAGACATCGCCGACCAGTCCCGCGCCCGAGACGGCGGGAACAGGGATCCGCACCTCGAGCCGGAAGCCGACCGGCTCGATCTCCTCCAGCGCCATGGTACCATCCATCTGCTCGGCCAGATCGCGCGAGATGATCAAGCCGAGACCCGCGGATTTCTCGAACCTCTGCCGTTCGTCGCTGTTCTCCGAGAAGGGATTATAGGGGCCGTAGCGCAACAGGGGGGCCATGCCCGGGCCCGCCTCGAACACTTGGATCCGCATCATGACCCGACCGCCCTCGGTCGTCCCGCCATACCAGAGCGCTGCGCAGATCTCTCCCGTATCGTTGAATTTCACCGCGTTGGACAAAAGGTTCAGGATGATCTGGCGGATCCGGGGCGCGTCGCCCATGATCTCCTCTGGCAGTCGATTGTCGATCTGCATGCGGATCACCACGCCCTGATGCTCCGCCTCGGGCATCATCAGGTTGACGCAGTCCTGAAACAGCCGGGTGACATTGATCGGCCCGGTATCGAGTTCGAGCCCCCCCACCTCGATCTTCGAGATGTCGAGCACATCGTTCAGAACCGAGAGCAGTGTGTCGCCGGAGCGCAGGATCTGATCGGCCAGATGCCGTTGCCGCGGTTCAAGGTCGGTCTCGGCGAGCAGGCTGGCGCAGCCGAGGACACCGTTCAGCGGGGTGCGGATTTCATGGCTCATACGCGCCAGAAAAGCCGTTTTGTTGACCGACGCCCGCTCAGCCGCCGCGCGGCGCAACTCGAGGGCCTGTTTGTCGGCATAGGCCTGGCGCTGGAATTCCCCCGCCATCATGAAGGCCCGGATCACGAACATCGCAAAGAACAGCGAGATGGCCAGCGTCAGCGCGGCATCGGGCGTCACCGTTCCGCCACGCCAGGACCAATCGATCAGGTTGGCGACCGCAATCATCGCACAGACCGCCGGGCCATAGGTGGTTGCCATCAAAAGCCTGTCCGGCACCAGGACGAGGACCGCGGCGAAAATCCCTCCCGCGACCCAGAGAACGGCCGCGAGCGTCATCAACGGAGTCTGTTCGATCACCAGAAAGACCGACAGCACCATATAGGTGACCACCAGCACCACGTTGATATAGACCATCGTGAGGTAATCGAGGCGAGTCAGCGGTGTCCGCCGCGCCAACAACCGTTTCGACCGCGAGGTCCAAAGCGCCTCGGCGCAGAAGATCATGATCCCCCAGACGATCGCGGTCTTCTGCATGCCCGAAAACAGCATGACCGCGGTGATCGCCGTCGCCATTGCGCCGCGCAAGGCGAGGTAGTTGAGCGATTGCTCCACAAACGCGTCGAGGTGATCGGCGCGCGCGGCCTCGACGGGCCGGGATAATCCTTTGAGTGGCGAAGAATCCGACACGAGGTGTGATGAGACCCTGTTTTTTGCGCTGCTGAGAATAAATAAAGGCCTGCCGGGACAGGTAACTCCACTAACTATATAAAGTTAACATTCAGGACACCATGCGGTCTAGGAAATTTCTGTTAATGAGACCAGCGACAAACTGCGGCTCGTGGATCAAAGACAGATCCGCATATTTGTATGTTAGCCCAATTCACACGCATTTCGTGGCGGCCCTAGTGCCAACGGCTAGGAATTCAGGCGTTGTCCAGCAGTCCTGGGCCGCCGGCGATTTCGGGATCGGGCACGCGGGCAACCTCGGTCAGCTTGTGCGTATAGGGCAAGTCGGAGAGCACTGCCTGGATCGCGGCGATCCGCGCGCGGCGCTTATCGTCCGAACGGATCACGGTCCAAGGCGCCTGGGGGAGGTGGCTGCGCTGGAACATCTCCTGGATCGCCTCGCTGTAGCTGTCCCATTGCGAAAGAGAATTGACGTCGATCGGGCTCAGTTTCCACTGTTTCAGCGGATCGCTTTCGCGCGCCAGGACCCGGCGCATCTGTTCAGCCCGGCCGACGGTTAGCCAGATCTTGAACAGTTTGATGCCATCGCGGACCAGCATATCCTCGAATTCCGGGACTTGCTGGAAGAACAGTTCGCGCTCCGCATCGCTGGAGAAACCGAAGACCCGTTCGACGACCGCGCGGTTGTACCAGGAGCGGTCGAAGAACACGATCTCTCCGGCCCCGGGCAGATGCGGAATGTAGCGTTGGAAATACCATTGGCCGCGCTCGCGCTCGGTCGGCTTGGCCAGCGCAACGATGCGGGCGCCGCGCGGGTTGAGGTTCTCGACAAAGCGCTTGATCGTACCTCCCTTGCCAGCCGCATCCCGCCCCTCGAAGACAATCACGACTCGCGCGCCGGTCTGCGTGGCCCAGGACTGCATTTTGACCAGTTCGATCTGCAGGAGGTCATAGGCCGCGTCATAGGCCTCGCCGTTCAGACGCTTGCGATACGGGTAGTCGGGCGAAAGAATGTCCTTGCGCCCGGCCTTCTCGATCGCCCGATGCAGCGGTTTTGGGAATTCTTTTTCGTAGAATTTCGAGATCGCGCCGTCGAATGGCTTCGCGAACGGCTTTTCCTTGGTTTTCGGCATTCCACCCCCGGTTTTCGAGCGAGGATAGGACGGACCGGCCTAGGCAACAACCCGCTCGATAGCAGCCTTCAACGCATCGGTTCGAATGTGGTGTGCCATATGGCCGACGCCGTCCAGCAGCGTCAGGCGCGCGGTCGGGATCCGCTCGGACAAGGGCACGGCATGCCGGTTCGGTGAGATGAAGTCGGCGGTTCCATGCAAGATCTCCACGGGGATCTCGATGCTCGGATAGACGGGTTCCATGCGCCGCAGGGCAACATTCAGGTTCTGGATATCGAGCTGGTTGGCCACCACCGTCGCCTCGCGGAGTGACAGCCCAGGGCCGACATAGGCCAGATATCCCTCCGGCGGCTGTTGCGGGCGGAAAGCGCGCGAGATGAAACTGTCGATCCCGCCATCTGCAGCTGTTCGGCGGACATAGTTCGAATAGGCCTCAATGATCAGACCGTCGAGACCGAGGGCGCGGAACACGCGGCTGAGCCCGCCATAGGGCATCGTGACGCCCGAGACCGGGACCACGCCCCGTGTCTCGTCCGGATATTGCAACGCCCAGGACATCGCCAGCGCGCCGCCCCAGCTGTGCCCGACAATAACCGGTTTCTCGGCGCCAAGGCGTTGGACGACACCGCGCATGAACCGCGCCTGCACAGCGGGGTCCCATCCCTGTTTGGCCGGACGCTGCGAATAGCCAAAGCCGGGCCGGTCGATCGCGATGACGCGGAAGGATCTCGCCAGTTCCGGCGCGATGGAGAAGGTCCAGTCGCGGATATTGCCGCTTGCGCCATGGACGAGCACCACGGGCGGGCCCTCGCCCGCCTCCCAGAAATGCATCCGCACCCCGTCGATCTCGGCAAAACCGCCGATCGGAGGATGCTCCACCTCGGCATTCGACGCGTCGTAGAAGGGGCCGAAGGAACATCCGACCGCTGCCGTGCTCGCAAGCACCGTTCCACCGATCAGCACTGTGCGCCGTCTCATATGGCCTCCATCGCTCGCGCTACCGCATTAGATAGAGAGCCTGTGAGGGATGACCAGACGGTCAACGCGGAACACGTCGGCCTTTCCCGAAATTGTCAGGATGGTATTTCTCATAATCCCGCTTGCGCGGCTGGCGCGGCCAAAAACCGTAGAATAACAGGGCGACGGCGAGCACGAAGACGATCATCAAGATCGTTTCGGCATGCACCTCGTGCCACGGCTTCGCTTCGGCTGCCGGGGCAGCGACAACGGTTTCAACGGTCGGTGCTTTCTTGAAAACGGCCATCAGCCCCCTCCCCTGCAATTCTTCGAAAATGCGTCGAATCGCGCCGAAGTGCAAACCGATCCGCAGCGATCACGGTGTCGGACCATCCGACCATTCGAATGCCACTGAAAAAAACAGCATGCTGGCAAGGACCAGACCGGCCGCCATGGTCAGTTCAGGATGTTCGGTCAGCAGGGTCACGATGAGGGTCACCTCCTCGGCGCCTTGGGCGGGAACCGCCTCAGCCTGTGGCATGGGTGCCTTCTTGAAAACCGCCATCGCATTCTCCCTGTGGAGCCTGACGACTTTTAGACAAAGTTTAGTTAATGCAACCTTAAGGTGAGCAGCGCTGCCCGGGTCGGGTCGCGGACAAACCTTGTTGCGACGGGTCCGGGCAATCGCAGGCTGGCCCGCCATGCGATTGGCTGGGCTTCGCGGCGAAAAGTTCGGAGGAGAGACCATGCTGGTGATGACCTGCCCCTATTGCGGGGCGCATTGCGAGGAGACAGAACTGACGCCGGGCGGTGAGGCGCATCTGACCCGCTTTGGCCCCGGCTCGGGCGACACCGAGTTCGAGGGATACCTGTTCTACCGCAAGAACCCCAAAGGCGTGCATTTCGAGCGCTGGCGCCATGCCTATGGCTGCGGGATATGGTTCCACGCCGCCCGTTGCACCGTCACGCTGGAGGTGTTCGGCACCTACTCCGCGCAACTGACCGAGCCGCCGGCAGATCTGGTCGCCAAGATCAAACAGAAGCGGCCGGATTGGGAGGGCTGGGCATGAACCAGCGGGTTGCGGATGGCACGCTGATCGACCGTACGCGCGAGATCGCCTTCGAGTTCAACGGCACCCGACTCAAGGGCCATCCGGGCGACACGCTCGCCTCGGCCCTGCTGGCCAATGGAAAGCGGATGGTGGGCCGCAGTTTCAAATATCACCGGCCACGGGGCATCGTCGCCAGCGGCGCGGAGGAGCCGAACGCCCTCCTGGGCATCGGCCGGGGCCCCCGGTTTGAGCCGAACCAAAGGGCAACAAATACGGAACTCTTTGACGGGCTTCAGGCGCAGAGCCAGAATCATTGGCCCTCGCTGGAGTTCGATGTGGGCGCAATCAACGCCTCGGTGGCCAGTGTTGCCCCTGTGTTCTCCGCTGGGTTTTATTATAAGACTTTCATGTTCCCAAAAATCGCCTGGAAACATGTCTACGAGCCATTCATCCGGCAGGCGGCGGGGCTGGGCAAGGCGCCGTCCGAGGCGGATGCGGATACCTATGAGCATTTCCACGCCCATACAGATGTGCTGGTGATCGGCGGCGGCATCGCCGGGATCCTTGCGGCCAAATCCGCTGCGGCGGAGGGCGCCGAGGTCCTGCTGGTGGAGCAAGCCCCCCATTGGGGCGGCCGGGCGCTGGTCGATAGCGAGGAAATCGACGGCAAACCCACCGCCGATTGGGTCTCGGCCGAGATCGCCGCGCTGGAGGGCCTGCCCAATGTCAAGCTGCGCAGCCGCTGCATGGGCGCGGGGCTCTATGACCACGGCTATGCGATGCTCTACGAGCGGGTGGCGGATCACGCGCCCCAGGCGGGCGTGCCGCGCCACCGGCTGTGGCGGGTCCGGGCCAAGCAGATCGTGGTGGCGAGTGGCGCGATCGAGCGGCCGTTGACCTTCGCCTATAACGACGTGCCAGGGGTGATGCTGGCCTCGGCAGTGCGGGATTACCTGGGGCTCTACGGGGTCGCCCCGGGGCAGTCGATGGTGCTGGCGGCGAATAACGATGATGCTTATCGCACGGCGCTGGCGATGATCGCCGCGGGGCTGTCGGTCGAGGCGGTGGTCGACACCCGCCGCGAGGTGACCGGCGCCCTGCCCCAAGCCGTGCGTGAGGCAGGCGTGCGCGTGCTGCCCGGCCATGGCATCGCCAAGGTCCACGGCAAGACCGAGGTGCATGCGGTCGAGATTGGCCGCCTCTCCGGCGCGGGTCGACTGCTCGGTGGGACCGAGAAGGTCTATTGCGATCTGGTCGCCATGTCGGGCGGCTGGTCTCCGGTGGTGCATCTCTTCAGCCATTGCGGCGGCAAGCTGCGCTGGGACGATGCGGCGGCGATGTTCCGCCCGGCGCCGGAGCGCGCGGCTCCGCTGGGCCATGATGGGGCGGTCAACACCCACTGCGCCGGGGCCGCCAACGGTGCCCTTCAGGCAGCGGAGTGCATGGCCGATGCCCTCGCAGCCGGAGCTGCGGCAGCGGGCGGCAAGAGCACCACCAAGCCGCCCAAGATCGACGCGCCCGAAGAAGCGCCGATGGAGCCGCATTGGTTCACCCCTGCGGCGGGCAAGCTGAACACCGGCACCAAGCATTGGGTCGATTTCCAGAACGATGTCACCGCGGCGGATGTGCGGCTGGCAGCGCAGGAAGGCTATGAGAGCGTCGAGCACACCAAGCGCTACACCACGCTGGGCATGGCGACGGACCAGGGGAAACTCAGCAATATCAACGGCCTCGCGCTGCTGGCGGCGGAGTTGGGCAAGAAGATCCCCGAGGTCGGCACCACGACGTTCCGCCCGCCCTATACGCCGATTTCGATGGGCGCCATCACCGGGCGCAATCGTGGGCCACTGTTCAAGGCAATCCGGCAGACGCGGATGCATGGCTGGCATGCCGAACATGGCGCCAGCTTCGAGCCTGTGGGGGACTGGTACCGCCCCTATGCCTTCCTCCGCCCCGGCGAGACCCGTGCCAAGGCGGTGACCCGCGAGATCCTGAACACGCGCGAAAATGTCGGCCTGCTGGACGCGTCGACCCTGGGCAAGATCGCGGTCAAAGGGCCGGATGCGGCCACGTTCCTGGACCTGATCTACACCAATATGATGTCGAGCCTGAAAATCGGCCGCTGCCGCTATGGCCTGATGTGCACCGAGAATGGGTTTCTGTTCGACGATGGGGTCGTCGTGCGGGTCTCGGAGGATGAATACCTGCTCCACACCACCTCAGGCGGGGCGGACCGGGTGCATGGGCATCTGGAGGAATGGCTCCAAACCGAATGGTGGGATCTGAAGGTCCACACCGCCAATGTCACCGACCAATGGGCGCAGGTCGCCGTGGCGGGGCCAAAGGCGCGGACAGTGATCGAAGCGGCGGGCGTCGATGCCGATATCTCCGCTGAAGCGCTGCCCTTCATGAGCTGGATCGAGACGCGGATCGCCGGGTGCCCGGTCAGGATCTTCCGCATCTCCTTCTCGGGCGAACTCAGCTACGAGATCGCGACGCCTGCCAATTACGGCCTGGCGCTGTGGCATGCGCTGCTGGACGCTGGGGCCGATCATTCGATCATGCCCTATGGCACCGAAGCCCTCCACGTCATGCGGGCCGAGAAGGGCTTTATCATGATCGGGGACGAGACCGATGGCACGGTCACGCCGCAGGACCTTGGCCTCTCTTGGGCCGTGTCGAAGAAGAAGACGGATTTCATTGGCAAACGCGCGATGGAGCGGCCTGACCTGATCCGCGCGGACCGCAAGCAATTGGTCGGCCTGCTGACCGAGAACCCGCGCGAAGTCATCCCCGACGGCGCCCATGCGGTGGATCAGATCACAGCGCCCCCGATGCGCACCATCGGGCATGTGACCTCGACTTATTTCTCACCGTCGCTCGGCCATTCCATCGCGATGGCACTGATCGAGCGGGGCTCGGAACGGATGGGCGAGGTCCTGACCTTCCCGCTGGAGGGCGACAAGGTGTTGAAGGCCAGGGTGGTCGACCCGGTCTTCCTCGACAAGGAAGGAGCGCGCCAGAATGTCTGAGCCAATGACCATGCTGGACGGCGCCCGCGCCGCCGACGGGCTGACCTGTGAAATCGCCGAGCGCGGCCCGGTCGGGCAGATCACGCTAAAGGGCGACCTCGCCGCCCCCGCCCTGTCCGACGCGGTGCGGGCGATCACCGGCACCGGCCTGCCCGCCCCGCTGTCGGCCCTGTTCGAGGGAGAGGCAGGGACGGTCTGGATGGCCCCGGACGAGGTCTTGCTGCTGCTCCCTCATGCGCAGGTCGGCGACGCAGTGATCCGTTTGTCACAGGCGCTAGAGGGACATCACCACATGGTGCTGGATGTCTCGGATGCGCGGGCTGTCTTGCGCGTCTCCGGCAAAGGTGCGCAGGAACTGATGGCCAAGGGCGCGCCCTGCGATGTCTCGGACAGCGCGTTTCCCCCGGGCACCGCACGGCGTACGCATTTCGCCGAGATCGCGGTCGGTCTCTGGCGGCGCGAGGCGACGGTGTGGGAGCTGGTCTGTTTCCAATCCTACGCCCCCCATCTGTTTGCCTGGCTGGTGGGGTCGGCCGCCGAAGGGACCGAGGTGGGCTATTTCGATCGCTGACGCGCAGTCTCGCGCTGGTCAGGCATAGCCCAATGCGTCGATCCACGGCCAAAGCTCTTGCGCCGCCTGCGCATGGTGCGTGCGCGGCAGATCGGAGCGCCATCGTCCGGCCCGGCCCGACTGGATATGGCGATCGTTCAGCAGCGTCTGAGGGTCTTCGAGCACCTCGCGGAACCGGGTCTTGATGCGGCGGATCGGCTGGCCCGGCTGCGCGGAACAGGGCATCAGGGACCGGTGCCGCGCGATATCGGTCTGGTCCGCGATGGCCTCGACCTCCTTACGCCCGATCTCAAGGTGCAGCATCTGCGCGAGTGCGCGGATCAGCCCGCGCCGGTCGGCCACGATCCTCTCATAGGCCAGCGGCGTCGCCAGCCCCGCCGCGACGATGTGATCGCGCATCGCCAGATACTGGCGCAGTGCGGCCAATCCGGTCTCAAAATCGAGATCGTGCAGCGCGATCAGCGAGACCAGCGCATCCCTCGGCTCGCGATGGTTCCACAGGCAGAGGCGGATCTCTCCCGCCCTCAGTCGCGTCAGAAGCGTCCCGGTGCAATGATGAGTGTGGATCAGAACCGGACGTTCCGCCCCCAGACCGTCGCGCTCGAGCAGCGCATCGAGTTGCCATCCATCGCTGGGGTTGCAGACCTCCGGCGCCATGCCGCGGGCTTCGAGCAGCGCGCGCAGCACCGCGCAGACCAGAACGGTGCCAGATCTTGGGATGCCGCCATTGATCAGGATCATATTCGAGCCACGCGACCCTTTGCCATTGTCCAAAGGGTTCAAGGCAATCCGTAAACACGACGTTCATACGGGGGCGAAAACCAGCTTTGCATTCCTGATGGTTCTCATTGCTGCAGCGCACCATATCTCCTTGCCAGGATAAAGCTCAGGTCCCGCAGGGATCCAAAATTGAGGTGCAAGATGAGCAAGCTGACAACAACCAACGATTACCCGACCAACGACGACATCGACCGTTATGTCGCGATCGCACATAACATGCGCTCGAAGGCCATCCGGGAGACCGGTGTTTCCTTGGGCCAGATAATCGTCGCCCTGCCGGCGCGCGTGATCGCCACGATTACGGGTCGCAAGGCCGCCGCCGGGCACTGAGCGGCACCACAGGCGCGCAGGGCCATTCTGCCGCGCCAGAAAGAGATTGCACACCCATCGCGGCGCAGGCATGCTCTTCTCAGTCGCAACAACTGAAAGGAGGTGGTCCAATGTCGAGTGACGCTTTTGGGCTTTTGGTTCGGGACACGCAGGACGTTTGGGGGGGCAGCCCCCTCTGACCATCTCCTGCGTCGGTCGAGTGCCTTCGACCAGACGCCCTCAGCTCACGGAAAGGGCCCCCTCGACGGGGCCCTTTTTTCTTTGTCCGCAGCTTTCCTCTCTCGCAAGCGATCCCGGCAGAGTTGCGTTTTTCGCTGACCGGGTTAGACGGGCGGCATGCCAACACCTCCCAGCGTCAAACTCCGCAATGGCAAGGCACGGCGCCTCCTGGCTGGAGCGCCCTGGGCCTATGCCGACGAGATCGCAATGGACCGGCGGACAAAGGCGCTCGCGCCGGGGACGCTGGTGGAGCTGCTGGCCGAGGGGGAGAGCCTCGGTCTCGCTGCCTTCAACCCCGAAAGCCAGATCGCCGCGCGGCTCTTGAGCAGCCCGGCGGACGATCCGGTCGATGCGGCATGGTTTGCGGCCCGTCTGCGCCATGCGCTCGACTTGCGCGAGACCCTGTTCGAGGCGCCGTTCTACCGGCTGGTCCATGCCGAGGGGGACTGGCTGCCGGGCCTGGTGATCGACCGGTTCGGAGACACCCTGGCCCTGCAACCCAACGCCGCCTGGGTCGAGCGCTTGCTGGACCCGCTGATCGAAGCGGCTGCCGAGGTCACCGGCGCGGCGCGGGTGGTGGTCAACGCCACCTCGCGGGTCCGGCCGATGGAGGGGTTGGACAGCTATCTCAGCACCGTTCGGGGAAAGGTAGATCGGCCAGTGGAGGTCCCGATGAACGGCGCGACCTATCTCGCCGACCTGACCGGCGGGCAGAAGACCGGGCTGTTCTATGACCAACGGCCCAATCATGCGCTGGCGGCCCGGCTGGCGGGAGGACGGGTGCTGGACGTGTTTTGCCATGTCGGCGGCTTCGCGCTGGCCAGCTTGGCGGCGGGGGCGGAGCAGGCCCTGGCCGTCGACAGTTCAGACCCCGCGCTGACCCTCGCCCGCGAGGGCGCGGCCCTCAGCGGCGTGGCCGCGCGGTTCGAGACCCGCAAGGCCGATGCCTTCGCCACTTTGGAAGATCTCGCCACCGAGGGGCAGCGGTTCGAGATGGTGATCTGTGACCCCCCCGCCTTCGCCCCCTCGAAGGCGGCGCTGCCTCAGGGCCTCCGGGCCTATGAGCGACTGGCGCGGCTCGCAAGTCCTCTGGTCGTGCCTGGGGGCTGGCTGATCCTCTGCTCCTGCAGCCATGCCGCGGATCCGGCGGCGTTTCACAAAGCCGCGGCCAGCGGGATCTTGCGCGCCGGTCGCGCAGCGCAACTGGTCCATTCCGGCCGGGCCGGGCCGGACCATCCGCAACACCCCCATCTGCCGGAGAACAGCTATCTCAAGGCCCTGTTTTTCCGCCTCGGCGCGGCCTGACGCGGATGCAGCGGGTCGTGCTCGACGCCTGTGTTCTGTTTCCGCCGCTCACCCGCCGTCTGATCCTCGACACGGCCGAAGCGGGCCTATTCGCCCCGCGATGGTCCGAGCGCATCCTGGAGGAGTGGCGCCGGGCAGCCGCCGGCAAGAACGGCGGCGACACTGCGGGGCCCATTGCGGCGATGACGCACCGCTGGCCAGATGCCTGCCTGCCGGAAGCGCTCGATCTGGAGGCGACCCTCGCGCTGCCGGACCCGGCGGATGCCCATGTGGTCGCGGTGGCCGCGGATCGGGCCGAGACCATCCTGACCTTCAACATGCGCGATTTCCCGGCCCGCGCCTTGGCGGGTCTCGGCCTGACCGCCCGGCATCCGGACGGGTTTCTGTGGGAGCTGCTGTCGCGCGCGCCCGGGCCGGTGGGGCAGGTCCTCACGACTGCGCTGGCCGATCACGACGCCGCGGACCCCTCGGCCGGACGCCGGGCGCTGAAGCGGGCCCGGCTCTCACGGCTTGGAAAGGCCTGGGAGGCGATGCGCGGCGCGGAGGGCGGCTAGACCAAAATCGTTTCAACCTGAATCAGGTTGAAAAAGAATTTTGGTCCAGACTCAGAGCTTTGAGCAAAATCCT
>JBCBIS010000110.1:0-13615 GCA_038524325.1 Pseudomonadota bacterium | reverse complement strand
CGATCGACCTCAATGGCTCGACCTATTACGATGTGACGGATGAGGGGAAATGGGTGCTGGCCGCACGGGGCCGGGTCGGCACCATTCTTTCCGAGGATCTCGACACCGTGCCCCAAACCCGCCGCCTCTATGCGGGGGGCGGCGGCTCGGTCCGCGGCTTTGCCCAGCGTTTTGTCGGGCCGCTGGATGCCAATAACGATCCAATCGGCGGGCGCTCGGTGCTGGAGTTGGGCGGCGAGGTCCGGGCCCGGTTCGGCGATCTGGGCGGCGTGGTCTTCGTCGATGCGGGCTCGGTCTCGACCGAGAGCTTTCCGGATTTCGAGGAAGGCGTGCAGGTCGCCGCCGGTCTCGGCTTTCGCTTCTTCTCGCCCGCCGGGCCCATCCGGGTCGACGTCGCCTTTCCGGTGAACGGACGCGATGCGGATGATACGTTCCAACTGTTCTTCTCGATCGGACAGGCTTTCTGATGCGCCTTTTCCTCGCCTTCACGCTGATTGTCGCGCTTGCCGTTCCCGCGGCGGCGCAGCTCTCCTTTCTCGGCATCAAGAACTCGATGGTGCAGTTCCTGCTCGATCAGCTCTCGACCGAGGGGGAATTCGAGATCAAGGCCGAGCAGGTGGAGGAGCCGGAGGACGGTGTCACCGCGCTCACCGGCGTCTCGATCGCCGATAGCGAGGGGGTCTGGTTCACCGCCGAAAGCTTCAATTTCAACTGGTCGCCCAGCCGGCTGCTGGTGGGAGAGATCGAGTTCCAGAACCTGGCCATGAGCGGCGTGCGGGTGCTGCGCCCGCCGGTCAGCAAGATCGAAGCGGCCCCAGAGGAGACGGAAGAGGACGAGGCGCCCGGCGGCCTGACCTTTGACTGGCCGCGAAGCCCGCTGACCCTGCGGATCGAACGGCTCGCCGCCGAAGATGTCGCCATCGCCGAACCGGTGCTGGGCCATGCCATCGCCTTCGATGCCGAAGGGGCCGCCCAGGACGAGGGCGATATTCAGGCAGTGCGGCTGGAGATAAAGCGCCGCGATGCCGTCGAGGGCGTGATCGCCCTGGATTACGAGCGCCGGTTCGACACCAATACCCTGCGGCTCAATCTCGACGCGCGCGAAGGGCCGGCGGGTCTGATCTCGGCCCTGGGCGGCCTGCCCGCAGACGCCGCCTCGACTGCCAAGATCGCCGCCGATGGCCCGCCCGAGGATTGGCGGATGACCCTGGCGATCGCCCTGGCCGAAACCCTGAATGTCGAGGGCGAGGCCGCGGTCTCCTATGCCGGGCCGTTGAAGGTGGACGCCAAGGTCTCGGCCCAGCCCGGTCCGCAACTCGCGCCCGATCTGGCGGCGCTACTGGGCGATGCCGCCCGGCTAGAGGCGAAGGCCGAGGAAGGACCGGACGGCGTGATCCTGATCGAGCGGGGCTTCCTCGCGGCCCCCGATCTCGATCTCACCGCCGCGGGCAGCTACGCGCGCACCACGGGTGCTGCGGATCTGCAGGTGGACCTCGTCGCCCGCAGCGGCTTGGCCGCGTCGATCGATGGCGTCGCATTCGAAGGCCTCAGCTTTCTCGGTACGGTCAAAGGAGCGCCCGGCAACATCGCCGCGGATGGAGACCTCACGCTGTCCGGCCTGCGCACGGACCCGGTCGATTTGGCCGAGGCGAGCCTGGCCGTCGATATCCGCCAATCCCCGGCCGAAGGCATCGCGCCGACCGAGGGCGACACGGTCGAGACCGATGGGGCGGCACCCGCAGCAGATCAGGCGCCAGAGCCGCTGACAACCACCACCTTCAGCATCGCCGGGAAGACCCTCGGCCTCCGGCTCGACCGGATCGGGGCAGATGTGCTCGACACCCCGGCGATCAACATCGTCGGCAGCCTGACGGGGCAGGAGCTCACACTGAACACTGCCGAGCTGACCTCCGGCATCCTGAATGTCGCCGTGGCTGGGCGAGCAGATCTGGACGGCCCCGATGCTTCCGTGACCCTGGAGATCGACGCGCCGGAATTCGGCCCTGTCGCTGCCGCTTATGACATCGCGATGGAGGGGCGGCTGGAGGTCGAAAGCGAGGCTTTGCTGCGCGCGGGCCGCCTCGATGCAAGGCAGACGACCCGGCTGGAGGCATTCCGGCACGAATTGGGAGAGGCCGAGCTGCTGACCCTTACCGGGCTGGTCTCAAACGAAGGCGAGGAGACGCTGTTCGACCTCACCGCCGAAGCCACTGGCTTGCGGCTCGATCAGGTGCGCCCGGAGCTTCTGGGTACCCTCCGCCACAGCTCGACGGGCCGACTGGAGGGGCAACGCCTGACCCTCGCCCGCTCCTGGTCCCGCTCGGATCTGATGGAGCTCGAGGCGGCGGGCAGCTTCAATCTCGACACGCAGGAAGGCGCGTTCACCTATGCCGCGCGCACGGCCGAGCTGTCTCCGATCACCGCCCTCTATGACGTGGCGCTGGGCGGCAGGGCGGCGGCTCAGGGCGAAGTGACCCTGGCTGGTACCGAGCCGCCCCGGCTGGACGGCGCTTTCCGGCTGGATGGCACGGTTTTCGAGGGCACGGCCTATGGCGATATCGCGCTCGACCACGACGTGAGGGTCGGGGCCGAACCCGAGGGCGATCTCGCCCTCGGCATCACGCAGAGCCCGTTCGGCGATATCGATCTATCGACCCGCTTTCGCTGGGCCGCGCCGGTTCTGGAATTGGCCGCCCTGCAGCTCGATGCGCTGGGCGCAAGGGCCTCGGGCGATGTGATCCTGGACTCCGAGGCGCTGCTGGCGGATGGCAAGATCGACCTGGACATCCCCTCGCTGAAACCGCTGGCCCGTTTCGCCGGCACGCCGCTGACCGGGGCGCTGAAGGGCAGGGTGGCCCTGTCCAACCGTTCCGGCCAGCAAAATATCGATGCGCGGCTGGCGGGCCAGCGCCTCGCCACCGATGGGATCGGCATCGAGCGGCTGGACCTTGCCGCCGCCCTGCGCGACGCCCTTGGCCGCCCCTCGGTCGATGTGAAACTCGACACCGCGAATTTGGCCGCCGGTCCCGTGACGCTGCAGAGCGCCGCCGCCACCGCCCGCGGCGCGCTCACAAATCTGGCGATCACGGCGGATCTCGCAGGCCAGTTGGAGGAAGATCCACTGACCGTCCAGCTTTCCGGCACTGCGGATGCCGAGGGCCCGCGTTTTGGCGGCCGGTTGGCGGCTCTATCGGTCGATCTCGGCGGAGAGAGCCTGTCGCTCAACGCCCCTCTCTCGATCGTTGCGGAGGGGCAGACCGTGCGTGTGACCGGCCTTGACCTCGCCCTGCCGCGCCAAGGGCGCCTCGCGGGCGACGTCACCAAATCCGGGCAGCGGCTGATCGGAGAGATCGTGCTCGAAGCCCTGGACGCAACACTGGCCAAGCGGTTCGCCGACGCGCCGGTGCTGGCCGGCACAATCGGTGCTCAGGCGCGGTTCGACACCGCGCGCTCGGCGGATGTGACGCTGGCGGCGGAGGGCATGCGCTTTGACGGCGTGGATGTCGAAGGCGATCTCGACCTCACCACCGCCCTGGCCTGGGACGGCAGGCGCGCAAACCTGGAGGGCACGTTGTCGGGCGGCTTTGGCGACCCGCTGCGGTTTGCCGGTGCCCTGCCCCTCCGCCCTGGCCTCGTGCCCAGCGTGCCGTCGCGCGGGCCGGTCGAGGGGAGGGTAAGCTGGGCAGGCGATATCGGCGACCTCTGGGCGCTGGTTCCCGCGGCGGGCCATATCCTGACCGGCCGGATGGATATCGACCTCGCCGTCGCGGGCGACATCTCGGACCCGCAACTGGGCGGTGCGGTGCGTCTGTCCGAGGGCGGTTATCAGAACCTCGACCTCGGCACGATCCTGACCGATCTGACGCTCGAGACCCAGGCCCAGCCCGGCGGTGCGCTCGGTTTCTTCCTCAGCGCGCGGGATGGCGGCGAGGGCAGCGTCGAGACCGAGGGGAAGATCGCGCTGGATGCCTCGGGACTGGACATCGCCACGACCATCGACAGCGCCGTTCTGGTGCGCCGTGACGAGGCCACCGCACGGGTCGACGGCGCCATCACCGTAGGCGGTCCCTTTAACGCGCTGGCGGTCGATGGCGACATCGTGCTGGAGACGGTGGAGGTGCGCCTCGTCTCCAACGCCTCCGCCAATATCGTCGATCTGGGCGAGGTCATCATCAAGGGTCAGGAACCGCCGGAGGAGGAGACGGGCGACAGCACGGTTTCGCTGCGCCTCGACATCACCTCTCCGGGCCGGGTCTTCGTGCGCGGGCGCGGGCTGGACAGCACCTGGGGCGTGGACCTGAAGGTGCGCGGCTCGGCCTCGGACCCGCGGGTGACGGGCAATGTCGAACGGGTACGCGGGCGGCTGGACCTGATCGGCAAGGCGTTCGATCTGCGCACAGGGCGGGTGGATTTCGACGGCGGAAAGGAGATCGACCCCCGCCTGGACATTGTCTTTGAGCGGGCCACAAGCGATCTGACCGGGCGGATCAACATTGCCGGCCGCGCCTCGGACCCGCAGCTCAGCTTTACCTCCACCCCCGCCCTGCCCGAGGACGAGGTGCTGCCCAGGACGCTGTTCGGCAAATCGAGCCAAGCGCTGACCGGCAGTCAGGCGATCCAGTTGGCGCTGGGGATCGCGACCCTGATGGATGGCGGTGGAGGCACTCTGGACCAGGTACGCGGCGCCGTGGGGCTCGACCAGCTCCGCGTCGAACAGGACGATGACGGAAATGCCGCCCTATCCGCCGGCAAGGAAGTGGCCGAGGGTGTCTTCGTCGGCGCCAAACAGGGCCTGACCGGCGGCGAGAGCAAGGTGATCGTCGAAATCGACGTGTTCGACGACATCTCGATCGATGCCGAGGTTGGCCAGGACAGCGGATCCTCGGTCGGGATCAAATGGAAAAAGGATTTCTAGGGTTTCGCCCGCAGCCTTTCATGCACCATGGACTATGATTTTTGGGAAATGGTTGCCGGTCTCTTGGGTTATGTTTTTCGTGGTCCCATCAACCTGCTGGGCACGTTCTTTCTGCTCGTGACGTTGGGGTATTTCGCCTGGGCATCGATCTGGCCGGTTCGCGTTGTGGCGATTGGAGGCCTCGCCGTCTACATCGTGGTCGCGACAGGCAGCTTCATCGACTCGCGCCAGTTTTATGCCTGGAAAGCGCATCATGCGGCGCAGCCAAACCCTGAGCTTCCGCTCCCCAACAGCTTGTGGATCGACCCGGGCCGCTGCGAGGAATACGATTGTAGGCTGACCTATCAAAGCTATCGATCAACTTGGAAGCGGAACCAGGCGATCCCTTCGCTCCTCTTCAAGGGCGGGCTCGACTTCGTCGATTTCGGCCATGACCAGATCATCCGGTTTCGACCTGCCGCGTTCGACCCTCGCTGCTGGGAGGAGGACGGCCTCCGCATTCCCATCGCGGAGGATTCGTCGAGCTTTCTTGAAACCTACAGCTATGCGCTTGGCATCTGCGCCCTCGGCGCACCCGTTGCCAAAAGCTCGGCCGAGCGTATCGCGCGCAGTCGCTTCGTCCGGCACGATTTCAATCCAAAGGGTCTGATCCATCACCTCACCGTGCGGAATGCGGTGGATGACGGCCTTCTGGCCGAAGCTGTGTTCGGCAATGACTGGCGCATCACGTTTCCACCCATGCTCGACATCGTGAGCGTAAAAGGCCGGGACGGAATTTGGGCGAGGCGTTTCATGCGAGAGATCGCGATCCCAGAGGTGACCTACGATCTGGGGAAGATCTGGTGGCATCATCGCGGATTGGGCACTCCATCCACTGATGCGATGTTTGCGCGGTATGGGATCCGCAATGACCTTCTGCTGCGGGCCCTCCGGTCCGGGCACAGGGAGGCCGTAAGGCGCACAATACTATTCTCCTGCGGTCGCTCTTTCTGGAGCTTGGCTCGGCGTGGTCCTGTTGAGTATCGCGTCGATCAGACGGTGATCGACGAAATCCAAGCCATCGCCAAAGACCCCGGGCGGGAAGGCCACCATCTGGCTCGGCGCAAGACGCAGTCGTCGGGGCCTTGTACGCCGTGACCTGCAGGCTCAGTCCAGCGCACGGCCAGTGGCCGCCGGCGTCTTTTGCCCGGAGAGGATCGCAGCCATCAAGGCGGCGATCGGGGATTGGTCCAACGGGCGGTCGAGCCGCGCCTCGGCACCGGAGATATCAGTGGCAGGAAAAACCTCGCGCCGGGCAGCCAAGAGATCCGCCAGAAACACCGAATCCATTTCGGGATGGGGTTGCAGCGACCAGGCATGCGGGCTGAAGCGGATCGCGGCGTGGGCGCAGAAGGCGGAATGGCCGGCATTCTCGGCGCCGGGGGGCAGCACGGTCACCTGATCCTGGTGGACGGCGTTCACGGTCACTGCGCCGAGCCCGTCGATCTCATAGCTGCTGGCACCCAGCCCCCAGCCGCCGGCGAACTTCTCGACCTTGCCGCCCAGGGCCTGCGCCATGATCTGATGGCCAAAGCAGATGCCGACCATCGGGATGCCAGCGGCGACCGCGTCGCGGATGAAGACCTCCAGGGGCGGGATCCAGGCGTGATCCTCATAGGCGCCGTGGCGCGAACCGGTGATGAGCCAGCCATCACAGGCATCCACCATCGGCGGGAATGCGCCATCCAGCACTGGCCAGCTTCGAAAGGCAAAGCCATGCCCCGCCAACAACCGCTCGAACATCGCGGGATAGCTGCCATGGCGGGGCAGCAGCGCCTCGGGCAGGCGCCCGGTCTCCAGGATGCCGATTGTTTTGGTCATGCGTCGCCTCCGCCACGCGAGATAGCAAAGCCGCGCCGCGCGATCTAGGGTGATGCGCCAGCACAGGAGGCCAAGATGACCCTCGCCGACCGATTGACCGCCCGCTTCGGGGACGCTTTCCACCCGGTCGCGGGCACGGAAGGGCTGGAGGGGATGGCCGCCCGCGGGTCCTGCCGGCGGTTCTCCGACCAGCCGGTGGCGCGCGCGCTGATCGAGACCCTGGCCGCCGTGGCGCTCTCCGCGCCAACCAAAAGCGACCTCCAGCAGCGCGATATCCTGATCGTCTCGGATCCTGAGCTGCGCGCCGAACTCGACCGGCTTTGCGGCACCCAAAGCTGGCTGCCGGGAGCGCCGGTGCTGTTGATCTTTCTCGCCAATCACCGCCGGCAGCGAAGGCTGAGCGAGATGCACGGGCTGGACTTCGTCAACGACCACGCCGATGCGCCCTTCAACGCCGCAATGGACGCGGCAATCGCCATGGGCGCCTTTGTTGCGGCGGCCGAGCGGGTCGGCCTCGGCTGTTGCCCGGTCAGCGCGATCCGCAACACGCCTGAGGCGGTGGCGCGGCTGCTGAACCTACCCGACCGGGTCTTCCCGGCGGTCGCTCTGGCGCTGGGATGGCCCTCGGCACCGCCGGAAATCGCGATGCGCCTGCCGCTTTCGGTCACGCTGCATGAGAACCGCTTTGAGGATGGCGCAGAAGATGCCGCGACCCGCGCCTATGACACCGTGCGCGCCGCGCATCAGCCCTATTCCCGGCAACGTGCGCCCGAGACATTCGGGGTCAGCGCAGCCTATGGCTGGTCCGAGGACAAGGCGCGCCAATATGCGCTGCCGGAGCGGACAGGGTTCGGAGCCTATCTCAAACGGATCGGCTTTCGGCTCGACTGACCGCCCGCGGCGTAGGGCCAGATCCGCACGCAACTCTTTCCACTGGCACCATCGACGGCGGCGCGTCACAGATTTGTCTTGCATGTGCGAAGCAATCCGCCTCCACTCTCGGCCACGTGCAACGAAAACCCCGGCGCCGACACGCCGGAGGCAGGGAGAACATCATGACACGCACCAAATTCACCGCGGCAGCGACCGCACTTGGCCTGATCTTCAGCGCGGGCGCGGCCCAGGCGCTCGACGAGATCACGGTCGCCTATTTCCTGGAATGGCCGACACCGAACCAATTCGCTCAGAACACGGGCGTCTATGAGGAGGCGCTGGGCGTCAAGATCAATTGGGTCGCCTTCGATGCCGGGACCGCAATGTCGGCCGCCATGGCCTCGGGCGATGTGCAGATCTCGTTCAGCCAGGGGATCCCGCCCTTCGTGGTTGCCACCTCGGCCGGGCAGGATCTGCAGGTGGTCGATGTGGCCGTCAGCTATTCCGAGAACGACAATTGCGTCGTGCGCGAGGAATTGGAGATCGACCAGTCCAACGTCAAGGATCTGGAGGGCAAGGAGGTCGGCGTCCCGATCGGCACCGCGGCGCATTACGGCTTCCTCAAGCAGATGGCGCATTTCGGGGTGGATACCTCGACCATGAAGATCGTCGACATGGCCCCGCCGGATGGCGCCGCGGCGTTCGCGAACGGCAATCTCGACATGGTCTGCGGCTGGGGTGGCTCGCTGCGCCGGATGAAGGAGCACGGCAATATCCTGCTGACCGGGGCCGAGAAGGAAGAGCTGGGCATCAAGGTCTTCGACGCCACGGTGATCCCAACCTCCTTTGGCGAGGAGCACCCCGATCTGGTCGCGAAATTCGTCGAGGTGACTGCGAAGATGAACGCCAAATTCGCCGAGGATCCGGAGAGCATGCTGCCCGCCATCGCCAAAGAGGCCGGCATGGATGAGCAGGCGACGAAAGAGACCCTGGCGGGCTTCGTCTTCCCGACGGTCGATGAGCAACTGGGCGACGCTTGGTTCGGCGGCGGTCTGCAGACCTTCCTGAAAGAGGTCGGCGATTTCTTTGTCGAGCAGGGCACCATCCCCTCGGCCCGTGACAGCTATGAAGGGGCGGCCAATGGCAGCTTCCTGAAAGAGGCGGCCGGAAGCTGAGACCGGCGCTGTCCCGGGCGCGGTGCAGCGGGACGCTGCTCCGCAGACCCGGGACCTCCCCTGGGGGTTCGAAACGGCTCGAGCCGCTCCAGGAGATCCCGGGTCAAGCCCGGGACGGCACCCAGCTCAATCCAGTGCGCTAAAAAGGGGGCAGCATGACGGGACTGGTGATCGACAACGTCTCGATGACCTTCGAGCTGCCAGGGGGCGGCGCGGTCGAGGCACTCAAGAATATCAATCTGGAAATCAAGGCCGGCGAGTTGATGAGCGTGCTGGGCCCTTCGGGCTGCGGCAAGACCACGCTGCTGAACATCCTCGCCGGGTTCCTGGCGCCGACCGCGGGCCGGGTCGATCTGGAAGGCGCCGAGGTGATCGGGCCGAGCCCCGAGCGCGGCATGGTCTTCCAGAAAGGCGCGCTGTTCGAATGGATGAGCGTGCGCGAAAACATCGGCTTTGGCCCGGTGATGAAGGGCACCCCGCAGGGCGAGATCGACGACAAGGTGCGGGAGCTTCTGGGCATCGTGGGCCTGCAGGATTTCGGCGACAAGATGATCTACGAGCTCTCCGGCGGCATGCAGCAGCGCGTGGCACTGGCGCGTTGCCTGGCGAACGACCCCGATGTGATCCTGATGGACGAGCCGCTGGGCGCGCTCGACGCGCTGACCCGCGAGAAGATGCAATCGCTGGTGCTGGAGATCTGGAAGGAGACCGGCAAGACCATCATCCTCATCACCCACTCGGTCGAGGAAGCCCTGCTCTTGGGCGAGCGCCTGCTGGTCATGGCGCCGCGCCCGGGGCGGATCCATACCGAATACCAGCTCCCCTTCGCCGAACTGGGCGTCGGCGCCGATCTGCGCGAGACCAAGAAACACCCCGAATTCGGACCCCGGCGCGAGGAGATCCTCTCGATGATCTGGGACATGGAGGAAGAGATCATGGGCCGGAAGGAAGCGTGAGATGATGGAAGAACTCGCCGATCTGGGTGCCGATATCGTCTCGCTGACGCTGGGGATCGGGGCGATCTTCCTGCTCTATGTCGCGATCTCGGGCGCCTGTTTCGCCGCCTGGAACTTTGCCTCGGGCTTTCGGCAAAAGGCGGGGGATTTCACCTCGCGCAAAACTGTCACCTTTGGCGATGAAAGCGCGGTGACCGCGAACCGGACCGCCTCGATCGTGGCGGTGCTGTCGATTTTTCTGATCTGGGGGGCGTTCACCGGCTCGGTGATCTCGCCGCTGCATGTGCCGGGGCCTTTCATCGGCGAAACCTCGTTCACCTATACCGCCCAGAACCCGGCGGGCGAGACCGACGACGCGAAGGTCCATATCATCGTCCATCCGATCGGCGAGGAGCCGCCGGACCCCGCGCTGCCCGCCTCGGCGGAGGAGGGGTTTGCCAAGGACGATATCCTGAAGGTCGGTGCCTGGCGCTCGAAACTGCTGCGCGCGCATCGCAATGACGAGGGCGGGGGGGAGGACGGCTTTCGCGTGATCGCGGTCAACGGCCAGCCCATCGCGCCCGAACAGTCGGTCGATCTCGACGATGGAGCTGTGCTGATGACGGCGCGGGGCAGCCTCTCCTTCACGCCCAACAAAGGCCTGCAGATGGAGGCGATCTGGCTGCCCGCGCCCGAAGCCGTGGTCGCCCGCCTGATCGAGATTGCGAATGAGGGGTATCAGAACGTCTCGCTGGGCGAGAACCTGTTCTGGTCGCTGGCCCGCGTGGTGATCGGCTTTGCGCTGGGCTGTCTGTTCGGCATTCCGCTCGGCTTTGCGATGGGGCTGTCGAGCTGGTTCCGCGGCTGGTTCGACCCGATTGTCGAGTTCATGCGGCCGGTGCCGCCGCTTGCCTTGATCCCGCTGGTCATCATCTGGTTCGGGATTTGGGAGCAGGGGAAGATATCGCTGCTGTTCCTCGCTGCATTATGGATCATGACCATCTCGGCCCGCGCCGGGGTCTCGGGCGTGAACATCTCGAAGGTCCACGCGGCCTATTCCCTCGGCGCCTCGAAATGGCAGATCCTGCGCCGGGTGATCTGGCCCAACTCGCTGCCCGAGATCTTCACCGGGGCCCGCGTCGCCATGGGCGTCTGCTGGGGCACGGTGGTCGCCGCCGAGCTTGTGGCCGCCGAGAAAGGCGCGGGCAAGATGATCATCGCTGCCTCGAAATTCCAGCAGACCGATATCGTCATCATGGGGATCATCCTGATCGGGATCATCGGCTATGGCATCGATATCCTGATGCGGATGCTCGAGCGTTGGCTGATCCCCTGGAAAGGCAAGGCGTGACCCAGCCCGCGCGGGTGGCCGCTCTGGTTGCCAGGATCGAGGCCGAGATGGCCGAGCTTCGGGCCGCCGAGCAGGCCACGGCCGAGGACCGTCAGGCGGTGGAGCTCGACCAGCAATCGGTCGGTCGGCTCAGTCGGATGGATGCGCTGCAGGTCCAGGCCATGGCGCTGGAGCAATCGCGGCGCCGCAGCCAGCGGGTCCTGGCGCTGAAAGCCGCTCTGAAACGCGCGGCGGAGGACGAGCTGGGCGTCTGCCAGGACTGTGGCGAGGAGATCGCCGAGGGCCGCCTCGCCCTCGATCCCGCCGCCCCGCTCTGCGTCATCTGCGCCCGCGGAGGCTGACGACAAACAGCCCTAGCGCCGCATCCGGTCCCGCAACAGATCGCCGGCAGAGGCGTTCGGGTCGACGGGTCCGGTCGCCACGGGACGTCCGGAGCCGCCATCGTCGAACCTGCGATGCCCCGTCAGCCCCGAGGGCTGCACGACGGCAGCGACGCCCTGGCCATAGCCGCTGTCCTCCAGCCGCTGCAACTCATCGCGATCGCGCCGCTCGAAAAGGAACTTCGCGCCTCCGATCAGGATGAGGATTGCGCCCAAGGCGATGGAGGAGATGAAGACCCGCGCGGTCGAGATACCCGGGAGAAAGGGGCGATAGGACAGCTCGACCTCGCGCGGCAGTGTGAAGGGCTTGATGATCAAGAGAGGCGGTGCGGACCCGCCGGCGAGGACGGCCTTCTCCCTGCTGGAAGGTACCAGGAAGGCCAAGGGGCTGGGCCTGTGGACCCGACCATGGATCTCGACCACGGGGCCGATCTCTCCCTGCCTCAGCGTGCGCCGAGCGAGACCCTTGGCAGCGATGCTGGTGAATGTCTTGACCGCAATGGCGCGCGGCCCGCCTTCGCGGTCTGCGGCATCTGAAGGGTAAAGCGGAGCGCGGATCCATATCAGCTCGACGGTGTCATCGGACACTGGCTCTGAACGCTCCACATTCGTCAGGTCGAGTTGCGCGACGATCCTGACCTCCCCCGCCGGGCCGATATGTTGCGTGGCGTCAAACGCCTCCAGCGCCACAGTTTCGGGAGGACCCGCTGCCAGCGCCGCTCCAAGCTCCTGTTCCTTGCGAACCTCTGAACTGACGAAAAAGGCCCCGGTCGCGATCACCAACACGCCAAGGGCCATGAAGATCCAATACGGCAGCAGCACCCAGATCATTCCAGGCAGCCACAGAAAAATTCTAAACATCTTTACCGCTCCAATAATCCCCCGAATTCGCGCAGCGTACCGACTGGGAAAACGCGAGGGAAGCCCCATTCGACGGCCAGCGCCGCCACACCCTTGCCGCCGCCGCTGCCCTGGGATATGAGCGCGCGAAACATCCATCCCAGAGGTGCCCCATGCCCAAGATCAACGGCAACGAGATCCGCCGCGGCAACATCATCGAGCATAATGGCGGCCTGTGGGTCGCGGTGAAGACCGACCATGTGAAACCCGGCAAGGGCGGGGCGTTTGCCCAGGTGGAACTGAAGAACCTGCGCAATGGCTCGAAGTTGAACGAGCGCTTTCGCAGTGCGGACAAGGTTGAAAAGGTCCGGCTGGAACAGAAGGACCAGCAGTTCCTCTATGAGACCGACGGGATGCTGACCTTCATGGACAGCGAGACCTTCGAGCAGATTGAACTGCCGGCAGACCTCCTGGGCGAGGCGCGCCGTTTCCTGCAGGACGGCATGACCGTGCAGATCGAATACTATGAGGAAGAGGCGCTGAGCGTCACCCTGCCCCAGATGGTCACCTGCGAGATTGCCGAGACCGAGCCGGTGGTGAAGGGTCAGACCGCTGCGAACTCGTTCAAACCGGCCATGCTGGACAATGGCGTGAAAATCATGGTCCCGCCTTTCGTAGGCCAGGGCGAGAAGGTGGTCGTCAACACCGAAACCTTCGAATACTCCGAACGCGCCTGATGGCGCAGGCCTCTGCCAATGTGAATGTGATGATCAAGGCGGCCCGCAAGGCCGCTCGCTCGCTTCTGCGCGATTTCGGCGAGGTCGAGAATCTGCAGGTCTCGGTCAAGGGGGCCGGCGATTTTGTCAGCAAAGCCGACACCAAGGCCGAGGAGATCATCCGCGACATGCTGATGGAGGCCCGCCCAAATTACGGCTGGCTGGGCGAGGAAAGCGAAGAGGTCAAGGGCAACGACCCAACCCGGCGCTGGATTGTCGATCCCCTGGATGGGACGACGAATTTCCTCCACGCGGTCCCGCATTGGTCGATCTCGATCGCACTGGAGCATAAGGGCGAGATTGTCGCTGGCGTGGTTTATGATCCGACCAAGGACGAGATTTTCGTGGCCGAGTCGGGCCAGGGCGCGTGGTTGAACGACCGCCGCCTGCGGGTCGCGGGGCGGCGCGACATGCAATCCATGCTGTTTGCGACCGGCGTGCCTTTCGGCAACCGTCCGGGCCTGACCGAGAGCTTGCAGGAAATCGCCCGGCTGATGCCGCTTTCCGCAG
>JBCBIS010000109.1:0-13654 GCA_038524325.1 Pseudomonadota bacterium | reverse complement strand
CACCGGTTCCTCATAGCTGTGGAAATGGCGGATGGTTTCGATGGCGAGCGCCAGGAGCTCCGGCGCGCGCGGGATCGAGAAGGTGAGGACACGGGCCGGCATCTCGACCGTCGCGCCATGCCCTTCGGCCACCGAGCCTTGCTCGGGCCGAAAGAATTGCACCCCCTCCGCCGTCTCGAAGGCAACGCCGGAATAGGCGCCATAGCGCAGTCCAAGCGCCTCGGTCAGCGCCTCGCGCACCCGCGCATCGTCGCGGGCGGCCAGCTCGACCCAGATGGTCCAGACAGGCTCGATCCGGCAGGTCTCGAGCGGCAGTTCAAAATGGCCATCCATCGGTGTCTCCCTCTTTCTGAAAGGCAGACTAGACGGGCCCTGCTGACAGCGTGGGGTCAGCAGGGCCCGTCGCCTACACAATATGTCGGATTCGAAAACGCTTGGGTCGCTCGCCCATGGCCCGTCGCCAAGGCGGTGTGCAAGATCACCCTCAGGATCTGCCCGGAGGAAAGCGCCATGAAAACCCATTCGCGTGCCGTCGTCGTCGGTGGCGGGGCTGTCGGAGCCTCGATCGCCTATCACCTGGCCAAGGCGGGTTGGGAAACCGTGCTGCTCGAGCGCGACGAGCTGACCTCGGGCTCCACCTGGCACGCGGCGGGTCTGCTGCCGCTGTTCAACATGAGCTATGCGACCTCGCACATCCACGACTACAGCGTGAAATTCTACAAGACGCTGGAGGCGGAGACCGGGCTGAACGCAGGCTTCAGCGTGGTCGGCAATCTGCGCATGGCGCAAACGCAGGACCGGATGGACGAGTATATGCTCTACGCCTCGACCGCCGAGACCGTGGGGATCCCGTTCGAATGGATGACCCCGGCCGAGATCAAGGAGCGCTGGCCACTGGTGCGCACCGAGGACCTAAAGGGCGCCATCTACCACCCGACCGACGGCTACATTAACCCCGCCGATGTGACCCAGGCGATGGCCAAGGGCGCGCGGCAACGCGGCGTCGAGATCTATCGCAAGGTCCAGGTCGACGGGTTCCGCCGCCAGAACGGGCATTGGGTGGTCGAAGGCTCGCATATGGTCGAGCAGGGCGGCAACCTCGTGCCGGGCAACGAGACTTTTGAGATCACCTGCGAGCATGTCGTTACCGCCACCGGCAACCATGCGCAGCGCACGGCGGCGATGGTCGGCTGCTATATCCCCGCCATCCCGGTCGAGCACCAATATATCGTGACCGAGCCAGACCCCGCGCTGGTCGAATACCGCAAACTGCATGGCGAGCACCCCGTGCTGCGCGACGCCGATGCCCGCTGGTATGTGCGCGAAGAGCGCGGCGGCTGGATCCTGGGCCCTTACGAGGACGGCGCCCCCGCTTGGGCCACCCATGGCGTGCCGGAGAGTTTCCGTGCCGACCTGTTGCCGCTGGACCTCGAGCGGATCGAGGAAGAGTACATGTCCATGATCCACCGCATCCCGTCCTCGGAGACGGTGGGTCTGAAGGACGATTATAACGGCCCAATCTGCTATACGCCCGATGGCAACCCGCTGGTCGGCCCAGCACCTGGGGTGGAGAATTTCTGGTTCGCCGAGGGGTTCAGTTTCGGCATCACCGCGGCTGGCGGGACCGGGCATTACATGGCGCAAATGATGACCGCGGGTGAGGCCGAGATCGACATGTGGTCGCTCGACCCGCGCCGCTATGGCCGCTGGGTCAACCGAGAATATGCCGCGCGCAAGAACGAGGAATGCTATTCCCATGTCTACATCCTCCACCACCCGGACGAGGAGCGCGGGGCCTGCCGCCCGCTGCGCACCGCCCCCTGCTATGACCGGGTCAAGGCGAAAGGCGCTCAGTTCGGCCAGGTGAACGGGTGGGAGCGCCCGAATTATTACGGGCCGGAGGGGTTTGACGACCACGCCTCCCGCAGCTTCCGCCGCGGCGGCTGGTGGCAATATGCGGTCGAGGAGGCCAAGGCGGTGCGCGAAGGCGTCGGCCTGTTCGACGCCACCGCCTTCACCAAGCACCGTGTGCGTGGGCCCGGCGCGACGGCGTTTCTCGACTGGCTCACCTGCAACAAGCTGCCCAAGGTGGGCCGGATCAACCTCACCTATGGCCTGACCGAGGCGGGCACCGTGCGCACCGAATTCACCATCGTGCGGCTGGCCGAGGATGACTATTACTGCGTCACCGCCGGGGCCGCGCAGCTCTATGACAGCGATTATCTCGTCAAGGAGGCCGAGAAGAAGCGGGCCGAATTCGGCTGGATCGAGGTCTGGGATGTCTCGACCCAATGGGGTGTGTTGGCCATCGCCGGGCCGAAATCGCGCGATGTCTTGCGCCACTTGGTCGTCGATGGCGCGCCCGAGACGGCACTGTCGAACAAGCGCTTCCCCTGGCTTTCGATGCGCAATTTCGACTTGAAGATGTGCCCGACCATGGCGATCCGGGTGGCCTATACCGGTGAGCTGGGGTGGGAGTTGCACCACCCGATCGAGATGCAGAACTACCTCTTCGACCAGTTGATGGAGGCGGGCGAGCCCCATGGGCTGACACTCTGCGGTGCCCGGGCGCAGAACTGGCTGAGGCAAGAGAAGAGCTATCGCGCCTTCGGCTCCGACCTTGGCCGGGATGCGAGCCCGCTGGAGAGCGGGCTCGACCGGTTCGTCGATCTCACAAAGGATTTCAAAGGCAAGACGGCGATGGAGGCGCTGGGGATCCGCGCCAGATGCGTCACCGTCCTGATCGACGGGCCCGAGGATGCCGACCCCTGGGGCCGCGAGGCGCTGCTGCATCAGGGACGCAAAGTGGGCCGCCTCACCTCCGGCGGCTATTCGGTCGCCTTCGGAAAACAGATCGGCATCGCCTATGTCGAACCCGACCTGGCCATTCCAGGGCAGAAGCTGGACCTGCGCATGCTCAACCAGCTCTGGCCCGCCGAAATCACCGAAGAAAGCCCTTACGATCCGCAAAACGCCACGATCCGTGTGGATGCCTAAGGCCAGAGCGCTGTAGCAGGCGCTTCAGACCAGGCTCTTGAATCATGTAATCCTTTCATCCGTGGGCGGATCCTCCGCCCGGGGTTAAAGGAAACTGAGATCACCGATCCCATGATCCTCGGTCATGACGATCTCGCGACAGCCGCCGGTGGCGCCATGCAACAGTCGCGCTGCGCCAAGCCCGTTCTGGCACCTTCCCCCGCGAACCGCATCGTGTTCCGGTCAAGCAGCTAGGTTGGCTTTATCCTCGAAGGCAACGATTGGGGAGGGTGGTCGACATGGCCAAACCAACTCCTCAGAGCGGCGGCGTCCCCGTCGGCGCGACGGGCGCATGCCCCGGGCCTCAGGCACAACCGCCCTGATCTAACCGCAGGCGCACTCCCGGCGGAGGGCCGGTCTCGCCAGCGAAGACCGACAATCCGCTCCCCTAACTTGCGGCCTCAGTCTTCCCATGGTCATGTAGGGGCGTGGTCTGGCGGCAGAATGGGAGATCGCGTGAATAGACTTCTGAGTAGCATCAGCGGGCTGATCCTCGCGGCGACTGTCAGCCCAGCCGCAGCGGGTGAGATCGAGACGCTTGAAGGGCTGGCCACCTATCTCGAGGATGAGAAGCCGCCCGCCGGGGCCGTTCTGGAAGTGGATCTCTACGACCTCTCGCGGGTTGGCGAGAAGGGTCGGTTGCTCAGCCGGATGCGCTTTGAGATTGAGGAGAGCGTGCCGGCGCCGTTTGCCCTGCCCTTTGACACGGGGTTGATCCGCCGGGGCGGGCGGTATTCGCTCTCGGCCCGCATTCTCGACCATGAGGGCAAGCGGCAGGAGGTGCTGTGGCGGTCCACCTCGATCACTCCAGTGCTGGGCCCGGGGTTGGAGCCGAAGCCGGAGCTGATTCTGGAGCGCGTCATCCCGCTGGCCGCAGGCGGCACGCCGGTCGGCCTGCGCTGGCGGGTCGAGCGGGTGCAGGGCCTCGAAAGGCTGGGCTTCACCAAGGCGCGGATGACCTTCGAAGATGATGGCACCGTCCTTGGCAATACCGGCTGCAACCGGTTCGAGGCCGACTATAAAATCGATGGCGAGAAGCTCAGCTTCGCGCCCGCCGCACTGACAAAACGGGGCTGCCAGCCTCAGATCATGCGGCGCGAGCGGCTGTTCGTGCAGGCCCTGAAACACACCGAGCGGTTCCGGCGCGAGCAGGATGTGCTCCGCCTGCTGGACATCGACGGTTCGGAAACGATGCGGCTTAGGCGCGAGTGAGGGGGAGTGATGGCGCCCGGCTCGGTGCCGGGCGCCCCTGCCTCACTTCATGAATTTTTCCAGAATGTCATCCAGAGCGGAGCCGTCTCCATCGGCATCCAGCATCTGGTTCAACGCGCCGAGATCGAGCCCGCCGCCCTGGCCGCCCTTGGCGCCGCCCAGAAGGCCGGTGATCATGCCCATGATCCCGCCACCGCCAGATGCGGCACCTCGGCCGCCCGCGGCCCCCATCATCCCCTGGAGGGTGCTGTCGGGCATCTGGCGCTGCATGCCGCCCTGGAGCATGGCTGCCAGGGCCGGAAGCACCTCGGCCACCTTGTCCTGCGCCACACCGGTCCGCTCGGCCGCCGCGGCGCCCAGCGCTTGCGTCGCGTCGCGCGACCCGAGGATCTGTTCGAGGAACTGTTCGCCTTGCTGGCGGGCCTCAGGCTCGGCCGCCGCCACCGGATCGTCGAGATAGCGGCCCTGGGTCTCGCCCATCATCTGGCCCAGCATCGCCTCGAGCCCGCCCGGCTGCTGTGCGCGCCGCTTCGCTCCGCTGGAGATCGCCGGCGCAACCATCCCGGCCAGCCCGCCGAGATCGCTCTCATCGATGCCGAATTTTTGCGCCAACTGCCCCAGGCCCTGGCCCCCCTGAGCGTCCATGATCATCTTCAACAGCGACATCGGTTTCTCCTCTCCATGCATTTCTTCCCGCAGTCTGCCCACGCGCGTACGTGAGCAATCTGTCGAGCATGCGACAACGAGATGACATCTTCGCCTGAATCCGAGCCGATCTGTACGGGAAACTGCCAAGAAGGGGCCGTTCGGGCCTGTAACCGCGCGCCGCGCCACGCCGCGACTGCAGGCGCGCCTTCGGCTCTGCCACATGCGCCGTCGCGGCCCATTGCAGGCGTGATGGCTTTCAGGCAAGTAAGAAGAAATCGAGGAGGGCGGTCGCCCAATGAAATTAACCCAGGAAATCACCTTTGCCGCACGGGCGGGACAGATCGACCGCTCGGCGCATATGCGCGAACTGGCGGACGATCTGCTGAAGCATCGTCGCGCCGCCATGCTGCCGATGTGGGAAGACAAGCTGCTGTTCGACCTTACGGGCGACGGCCCAGCGCTGGGCTGGGTGCCGCCCAGCAAGGATTATCTGGCGATGGCGCTGGAACCCCCGGTCTTTCTGGGCCTGTCGGGCGAAACCCCCTGTTTCGCCGCAGATTTCTCCAACCTGACGCGCGAGCGGGTGGAGGAGTATTTCTGCGACGGGGCCAAGTTCATCGATTTGCGCTCGGTCGCGTCGGATCTCTCGCCTTCCTCGGCGACCATTGCCGCCACGGCAAAGGGGATTTTGGGCTGGCACGCCACGCATCCCTATTGCTCACGCTGCGGGTCGGCAACGGGGCTCGAAGACGGCGGCTGGCGGCGGCGATGCGGCAATTGCGGCGCCGTGCATTTCCCGCGGACCGACCCGGTGGTCATCATGTTGATCATCAAGGACGATCATGTGCTGCTGGGCCGCCAGTCGAGCTGGCCCGAGGGGCTCTACTCCCTCCTCGCCGGGTTCATGGAGCCGGGCGAGACAATCGAGGATGCAGTGCGCCGCGAGACCAAGGAGGAGGCCGGGATCCAGATCGGCCGGGTCCGCTATCTCGCCTGCCAGCCTTGGCCCTTCCCCTCGTCGCTGATGCTGGGATGCATCGCCGAGGCGCTGACGGGCCAGATCAAGATCGACGAGACCGAGCTGGAAGACGCACAATGGATCAGCCGCGCGAAGATGGAGGTGGTGCTGGACGGGCGCCACCCCCGCATGGGCGCGCCGCGCAAGGATGCGATTGCCAGTGTCCTGCTGAACGCCTGGGTCGACGGCGCGCTGGGCAAGGGCTGACATGCAACCTCCAACCGATATCCGCGCCCTGCGCGACGCGCTGGGAGCCTTTGCCACGGGTGTGACTATCGTCACCGCACGGGCGCAGGATGGTGAGCCGGTCGGGTTCACGGCCAACTCCTTCACCTCGGTCTCGCTGGAACCGCCGCTTCTGCTGGTCTGTCTGGCACATAAGGCGTTCAGCTATGGCATTTTCCGCGAGGCCGACAGTTTCGCGGTGAATGTGCTGGAGGCCGGGCAAGAGGATATCGCAAAGCGTTTCGCGACCAAGGGTGCCGATAAATTCGGCGAGACCGATTGGATGCCGGGCAGCCAAGGCGCCCCACTGATCCGCGGCAGCCTCGCCCGGTTCGACTGTGCCATGCATCAGCGGGTGGTCGCCGGTGATCATGATGTCCTGATGGGCCGGGTGATCGGCTTCTCGCGCCACGAGGGCCAGGCGCTGGTCTATCATTTTGGTGAGTTTCGAACGCTGGGGTGAGGTGCGACCCACCACCTTGGGGAGATGGCAGAGACGCCGACGGGTGTCCGGCGCGACGGGGCGCTAGCCCGGGGTCAACTCTCGCATCAGCCGTTCATAGGCGGTGTTGACAGCGGCAAGCCGTTGTTCGGCAAAGCGGCGGGCTTCTTCGGGGACGCCTTGGGCGATCATGCGGTCAGGGTGGAGTTCCCTCACCAACCGGCGGTAATGACGCTTGATCTCCTCGGGCGGGGCGGAGGGGTGCACTCCCAACACCTCATGTGGATCATTCAAGTCGGCGATATGCCGGGCGCGGATGACGCGCAGTTCGTCCGCTGAAATCCGAAAGATCTCGGCAACCCGCCGCAGATACTCGGCTTCGCCCGGATGATACTCGCCATCTGCGGCGGCGACATAGACCAATCCTTCGAACAGATCGCGCAAAACCTCGGGCCGGTCCTGGAACATGCGGGCGATTTGGCGGGCATAGACGTCGAACCCAGCGACTTCTGAGCGGGCGAGGTTGTAGACCTTTGCGGCGTAGCGCTCCTCCTCGGGTGGCACATGGAAGACCTGGCGGAAGGCCGTGATCTCGTCGCGGGTCACGCGGCCATCGGCCTTGGCCATCTTCGCACCGAGGGCGATCACGGCAATGGTAAACGCAACCGTCTCTTCGGGCGGCTTCGTCAGGGTCTCGAAAACGGATGACAGCGGCTGCCCTCTCGACAGCTCAGCAATGGCATCCCGAATGCGTCTCCAAACGGACATGGCGCGTTCCTGTTCGGGCCGAAACTGGCCTCACGACAAGATATAGCTTTTTTGAGACCCGAAACGCACGGCGAAAATGGCCTCGCGTCTCAAATTTACGTCAACTTAGGCTGACGCTCGTTCAAGTCAGGTTACGCATCATCAGAACCAGATCGAGCCATTTCCCGAATTTCTTCCCAGCTTCAGGCAGATGGCCGACCCGGCGAAACCCGAAAACCTCGTGCAGGCTGATCGAGGCGACCTGGTCCGCGCTGATCGCCGCAACCATGCGATGATGACCATCCTCGATCGCTTGCGAAATCAGGCGCTCGAGCAGAGCGCTGGCCACACCGCGTCGCCGGGCGCTCGGCGCGACATAGACCGTATGTTCGACCGTTTGACGATACCCCTCGCCCCGGCGGAACGGGCCATAGCTGGCGAAGCCAAGAATGCGTTGCGCGTCTTGCGCGACAACCACCGGAAAGCCGGCCCCAGTCCGTTGGACAATCCAGTGGGCCATTTCCTCGTCGGTCTTAGGCGTCGCCGTCCAACTCGCCGTACCCGAGAGGATTTCCTCATTCAGCAGATCCGCAAGAGATCCGAGATCGCTGGACCGCGCTGGGCGCAGCTTCCAGGCGTTATCTACGGTTGCCGCCACGGGGGTCGCGAGGGTCGTTCCGGTCAACACGGATGCGAACAGGCTGTGCCTGCGGCCCCGACTGATCGGCCTGTGCTGCAATATGACGGATCAAAAGCACGGCCAGACCGAGGACAACCGTGAGTGCTGCAAAAAACATGGTCAGGCATCTCCCTTCGCAACTCTTGCTACGGTAGACCGGCTGACGAGGCAGGTCGAGTCCCAATTTAGATCGGCGGTTGAATGAGGTGTATGAAATGACAACGGGCGAATGGGTGCTGATGGGCGGTGTGGCCCTGGCATGTCTGGGCGGGGCGATGCTGGTCTGGTGCATGATCCGCGCCTTCCGGCTGCGGGCCAATGAGGCCGAAAACGACCGTGCGGAGCAGGAGTTGCAGACCCTGCTGACCCTCAACATGGCAGGGGTCGTGCTCGGCTTTCTCGGGATCGGGATCGTCATCACCGGGCTCTTGATCGGATGAGAGCCTTTTTTCTCCTCTGCCTCGCACTGTGCCTCGGTCTCGGCGCCCTGTCCGCGGCCCATGCCCAGGAAACACCAACCGCCGCAGATCTGCTCAAGAAGCGGGCAGGCGATTCCGTCAACACCCTGGCCCCGCTGCTCGAGACCCGCGAGCTGCTCCGGGCGCAGATCGCCGAAGTGGCCGCCGATCTCGAAAGCGCCATCGAGGCCGATAAGGCCGAGTTGAGCGATACGCTGCAGGACCTGAAGCAGGAGCTTTCGGATACCGAGGACCAAATCTCGGTGCTGGCAACCGGCATCTCGGAACGCGCCTATGACACGCGCGAGCCCGAGAGTTTTGACCTGCAGGACGAGTTGCAGAGCCTGGTCGCGCCCTTCATCGCCATGATGAAAAGTGCAACCGAAGAAGCCCGGCAGATCGAGAGCACCCGCCGCGCCCTGGACGACGCGGAGCAGCGGGCAAGCATCGCCGAGCGCGCGCTCATCACGCTCGACGCCGTGCAGGAGGCGACCGAGGACCCCGCGATCCTGGGCGAAATTGCCACCCGCCGCGAGATCTGGCAGGGCCGCGTCTCGACCAGCCGCAATCAGGTCGCCGCCCTGAAACAACAGCTCGACGATCTGATGAGCGACCGGACCACGGCGGGCAGCAAACTCCAAACCGCGGTCAAGGACTTCTTCCGCGAGCGTGGGTTGAGCCTGATCCTGGGGATCGGCGCCTTCGTGCTGGTGCTCACGGTTTCTCGCCTGGCCGCGCGGCTGGCGGGCCGGCTGGCGCGACGCCGGCGTCTGCGGCGCAGCTTTCAGACCCGGCTGGCCAACCTGATTTTCACGATCCTGACCATCGCTGCCAGTTTCGCGGCCATGCTGATTGTCTTCAACCTACGCAATGACTGGTTGCTGCTTGGCCTCGCGGCCCTGTTGCTGATCGCCCTGGTCTGGATCGGCATCCGGATGTTACCCGGCCTGGTCGAGCAGGTCACGCTGCTGCTCAATCTCGGCGCGGTGCAGGAGGAGGAGCGGGTCGTCTTTGACGGCGTCCCCTATCGTGTGGCCCGCCTGGATTTCTACACGGATCTGGTCAATCCGGCCCTGGATGGCGGCACCTTCACCGTGCCGGTACGCCAGTTGATCGGCCTGCATTCCCGACCCGAGGCCGAGGATGAGGCCTGGTTCCCTTCGAAGAAAGACGATTGGGTGAAGCTCGCCGACGGTCATGCGGGTCAGGTGATCGCCCAAACGCCCGAGATGGTGGTGCTTGAGCTCCCAGGCGGGGCACGGGTGACCTATCAAACCTCTGATTATCTCGCGCAGACCCCGATCAACCTGTCGCGCGGCTACCGCTCCGAGATTGTGTTTGGCATCGGCTATGCGCATCAGGCCGAGGCCACGGGACGCGTGATCGAGGTGATGAAACGCCGGGTGACCGAGCTGATGATCCCCTTCGTCGGGCATGCCCATGTCCGCTCGGTCGGTGTGGAGTTCCTGGCAGCCGGCGCGTCGTCGCTCGATTACGAGGTCGAGGTCGATCTCACCGGGTCAGCTGCCCACAGATTCGAGGATATCGAGCGTGAACTCGCACGGGTTCTGGTCCAGATCGCCACCGAGGAAGGATGGGAAATCCCGTTCCAGCAAATCGTCATGCATCATGCGTGACAGGGGCCATCTTCGCGTGAAAAGGCGGCTGCCGATCAGGGCTTTACACTGCGTGACCGCGCCGAAAAGCGCGAGATGTATCCGCATCCCGGCGGCGTGCCATGGCCTCTGACCGACACGAAGAGCCGCGCGGCGCCAGCTCGCCGCTCGAGACGCTTATCCGGCGGACGGCCCAGCCCGGCCGGATCCGTTGGATCGGCCTGCGCCCGGCCCGCCGGGCTGAAGTGATCCCGGTGCGTGAGGCCGAGATCACCCCGACGGGCCTGGTCGGCGATTGGCGCGCCACCCCAGGCAAACGCAGCGTTACACTGGTCCAGTGGGAGCATCTGCCCGTTATCGCCGCCCTCGCCGGCATCGAGGAGGTCGCCCCGGAAAGCCTCCGCCGCAACATCGCCATCTCAGGCCTCAACCTGCTGGGCCTGCGCAAACGCAAGTTCCGGCTCGGCGCAGCGATCCTCCTCGGCACCGGGCTCTGCGCCCCGTGTTCGCGCATGGAGGAGACCCTCGGCCATGGCGGCTATGCGGCTGTCCGCGGGCATGGCGGCATCACGGCGGAAGTCGTCTCCCCGGGCACCATCGCGCTCGGCGATCCGCTCTCCCCCGATCCCGACCTCGCCGATTGAGCCCGCCCGTGCCGCGGGCGCCCCCTCCCCTGATCAGGGGAGGGCCGGGGAGGGGTGCGAGCGCATCCGGAGGACGCGCGCAACACAAGACTTGTGAGCGCGCCAGCGCGAACACCGTTTGGGGCCAAGCCCCCTGCGCGGAGCTGGCGTAGTCCGCTTTGACGACCTCACTCAGAACGTCTCGACCCAGGGGCGCAGCTCGATCTCCCAGCTCCAGCTCGACCGGTCCTGCTCCAGAAAATGCCAATAGCTTCGCGCAATCGCGGCAGGGTCCAACAGCGCGTCCGGCCTGTCGGGCACCGACTCCCGTCCCTTCGCCGCATTCCGGATCCCGCCATCGATCACGAAATGCCCGATATGGATCCCTTGCGGGTGCAACTCGCGGGCCAGAGATTGCGCCAGTCCGCGCAGCGCGAATTTGCCCATCGCGAAGGACGCAGAATGCGCGAATCCCTTCACCCCAGCCGACGCGCCGGTAAAGAGCATCGCGCCCCGCCCCTGGGGCAGCATCCGCCGCGCCGCCTCTCGCGCGGCGAAAAACGCGCCGAGCGCCGTGATCTGTACCGCCGCTTGCACCGCCGCGGGGTCAAGCTCCGCCACCGGTCCGCGCACCCGTGCCGAGGGATTGTAGACCAGCACATCCGGCGCCCCCGTCGCATCCAGCGCAGCGAAAAGGGCCGCCATCTCAGCGTGATCGCCCGCATCACAGCGATGGGTCGTCGCCTTCGTCTCCGCCGCCAGCTCACCCAGCGCCTCCGGCCTCCGCGCCGCCAGTGCCACTGTAAGCCCCTTGGCATGGAACAGCCGCGCCAGTTCCGCCGACAAACCGCTGCCTGCGCCGATGATCAGCGCTTTCGAATAGGTTTGGGTCACCCTGGGCCCTCCTCATCTCCTGGATTGTGGGGCGGTGCGGAACCGCTTAACACCTCCCCAGCAGCAAACAGGGAGAGCGCCGAATGGCCAAGGCAATTCTGATTACCGGAACCAATCGCGGCATCGGTCTCGAACTCGCGCGCCAGGCCGCCGAACGGGGCGATCACGTCACCGGAACCGCCCGGCGGCCCGATCCCGCCAGCTTCCCCCACGGCCCGCTGTTACCGGCCGATGTGACCGACCCGGACAGCCTCGCCCCGCTGGCCGAGGGACCACCGATCGACGTTCTGATCTGCAATGCGGGCCAATACCTCGCGCGCGGTGGCCTCGACGACCCCGCCCATACCGCCGAGGCCTGGGCGTCGGTTCTGATGACCAATGTGGCCGGCGTTTTCTTCACGGTGCGGGCGGTCCTGCCCCGGCTGCGCGCAGCGAACGGCGCGCGCGTTGCGGTGATTTCCTCGATGATGGGGTCGACGGCGCGTGCCCCTGGCAAATCGGTGATCTATCGCGCCTCGAAAGCAGCGGCGACCAATCTGGCCTGCAACCTCGCAGCCGAACTCGAAGCCGAGGGGATTGCGGTCGGGGCCTATCATCCGGGATGGGTAAGAACAGATATGGGCGGCTCGGCCGCGGATATCTCGGTGGAGCAGAGCGCCGCCGGCCTGCTCGACCGGATCGATGCGCTCGACATGGCGAGCACGGGGGTGTTCGAAGACTACCGGGGCCAGTCTATCCCGTTTTGATCACGGGATAAGGGATCGCCGGCGAGGGAACCGCCGGCGAAGGGACATCAGTCCAGGCTTTGCAGCTGATCGGCCGAGGTCCGGCCGCTGCGGCGATCTTCCGCCAACTCGTAGGAAAGTTTCTGACCGTCGTTCAGCGAGGTCATTCCAGAGCGTTCCACGGCCGAGATATGCACGAAGACATCCGAACCACCTTCGTCAGGCTGGATGAATCCATAGCCTTTGGTGGCGTTGAACCATTTGACGGTTCCTTTGGGCATGTGTGTTCCTTTCCAAGAACAATAGGGGCGGTGCATTGCGGGACGTAGCCCATTCAATGCTATGGTCATCGATGTCTTGGAATTGGGATCGTTCGCCGCCATGGGGTGACGCGGTTGCCCGGTCAGATGCGGTAGAGCCTGCTTGCCGAAACTCGATGCCGCCTTATAGGCGAATCGCCCCGGTTTGTGAAGGGACGAGCAGTCCCACCCGCGCGGTTGCCCAGCTGGATTGGCGGTGACGCAGCGGCAAGACCGGAAAACGCACGGCCCAGACACGATGCGCGAACCCTTGGACCCGTCACTCCTGCCCAAGGATCGAACGGGTCAGACCATGCAGCGTCTTTCCCAGGATCGACAATTCGCGAGGCTCAGAGAAGCGATGGTCCGCACCCTTCACCAGCGTCAGACGCGCATCGGGGCAGTCCATATGGTCCAGCAGCCGCAGCGCGACCGAGGGTGGGACATCCACATCCTCCGTACCCTGCAGCAGCCGAATCGGCATGGTCAGGTCCAGCGGGCTCCTGAGCACCAATTGCGTGCGGCCATCCTCGATCAAACGGCGGGTGATGATATAGGGATCGTCCGAATAGTCGGAGGGGAGGGCGATTTGCCCATCGGCCCCCAGCATCGCACGCTGGTCGGGCGAGAACCCTTCCCACATGCTGTCCTCGGTGAAATCAGGGGCCGCCGCGATGCCGATTAGGCCGGCCACACGGTCCGGGATCTTCTTGGCCAACAGGAGGGCGATCCATCCGCCCATCGACGAGCCGACCAGGATCTGCGGCCCCCGGGTCAGCGTCTTCACCGCGTCGAGGGCGTCATCGGCCCAGTCGCCGATGCTCCCCTCCAGAAAATCGCCATCGCTGGCGCCATGACCTGTATAGTCGAACCTCAGGAAAGCCCGGCCCCGCTCGCGGCACCAAGCCTCCAGCCAAGTGGCCTTGGTCCCCGTCATGTCCGAGCGGAAGCCGCCCAGAAAAACAACCCCCGGCAGGTTTGCACCATCGCCATGCTCGGCGGATTTGTGGTAAGCGATGGCGCCTTTGTCGG
>JBCBIS010000108.1:0-13741 GCA_038524325.1 Pseudomonadota bacterium | reverse complement strand
CTTCGCGGCCCTGACGGTTGAGGATGATGGTCACCGGTAGACCCATGGCACCGGCATCGCGGGCGAGCGCCGATTTCTTGTCGCGATAGACGGCGAGGTTCTGAACATCGATCTCGGCGAAGAAGCGATCGATCTTGTCGCGCCCGCCGCGGTCGGTCGACACCGCCATCACCGCGATATCGTCCCCGGCCACCGCCCCTGCCAGCCGGTCGATCGAGGGCATCTCGGCACGGCAGGGCGGGCACCAGGTGGCCCAGAAGTTCATCAGCACGACCTTGCCGGACAGATCCGCCACGGTCATCGGCTGATCGTCGGTATCGGTGAAGCCCGCGGTCATCGGGTTGAACGCCGTCTCGTGGCAGGTCAGCTTTGTCATATGGTCGCCCTTAAGCGGCGCGATGGCGGCGCAGATGCCCGCCTGGTCCAGCGGCGCGCCCGAGGCATCGGCGGCCACGGCGGCGGTTTCCCCACGCTCGCCTGTTGGCATCAGCATGGCACCTGCGATAAAGACGGCGAGAACAGCGACAGGGGCGAGGAATTTGGCGATCTTTCGCAGCATCTGGTCCTCTCGGGTGGATCCATGGATATCACGATGACAGATAACAACTCCGCCGCCGAAAAGCAGCCCCAAGATGCCGCAGGCGCGAACACGATGTGGGGAGGGCGCTTTGCCGCCGGCCCCGACGCGGTGATGGAGGCGATCAACGCCTCGATCGGCTTCGACCAGCGCTTTGCCGCCGAGGATATCGCCGGCAGCCGGGCGCATGCGGCGATGCTGGCGGCGCAGGGGATCATCTCGGCGGAGGATCAGCAGGCCATCGATGCCGGGCTGGTACAGATCGAGGGGGAGATCGCGCGCGGCGCCTTCGCCTTCTCCGCCGCCCTGGAAGATATCCACATGAATGTCGAGGCGCGGCTGCGCGAGATCATTGGCGAACCGGCGGGGCGGCTCCATACCGGGCGCTCGCGCAACGATCAGGTGGCGACCGATTGCAGGCTCTGGGTGCGCAAGACCATCGACGAGACGGTGGCGGGTCTGACCGCGCTGATCGCCGCCCTGGTGGGACAGGCCGAGGCGGGGGCAGACATGGTCATGCCCGGCTTCACCCATCTGCAGGCCGCGCAACCGGTGACCTGGGGCCACCACATGCTGGCCTATGCCGAGATGTTCGACCGCGACCGGGGGCGGTTCCTCGACGCCCGCGCCCGATTGAACGAATGCCCGCTGGGGGCTGCCGCGCTGGCCGGAACCTCGTTTCCCATCGACCGAGAGATGACCGCCGAGGCGCTGGGTTTCTTTCGCCCGACCCGCAATTCGATGGATTCGGTCAGTGACCGCGATTTCGTGATGGAGTTTCTGGCCGCCGCGACCATCTGCGCGACCCATCTCAGCCGGCTGAGCGAGGAGCTGGTGATCTGGTCCTCGGCCCAGTTCCGCTTTGTCACCCTGTCGGATGGGTTCACCACCGGCTCCTCGATCATGCCGCAGAAGAAGAACCCGGATGCCGCCGAGCTGATCCGGGCCAAGGTCGGGCGGATCATGGGCGCCTCGGTTGCGCTGACCACCGTGATGAAGGGCCTGCCGCTGACCTTCTCGAAGGATATGCAGGAGGATAAGGAGCCGCTGTTCGACGCCGCCGACGCGCTGGCGCTGTCGCTCGCGGCGATGGAGGGGATGGTGCGCGACATGGTGCCGAACGCCCCGGCGTTGCGGGCGGCGGCGGGAGCCGGGTTCTCGACCGCAACGGATCTCGCCGACTGGCTGGTCCGCGTGCTGGGCCTGCCGTTTCGCGAGGCGCATCACGTCACCGGGCGGATCGTGAAGGCGGCCGAGGAGGCCGGGGCCGACCTGGCCGATCTGCCTCTGGCGACCCTGCAGGCGGTGGAGCCGCGGATCACGGCTGCGGTCTATGACGTGCTCAGCGTCGAGGCCTCGACCGCCAGTCGCACCAGCCTGGGCGGCACGGCGCCTGCCAATGTCCGCGCCGAGGCCGCCAGATGGCGCGCAATGCTGGCCGAGGAGGCAATCTGATGGGCGTGTCGCTGCGCATCGCACTGGTCGTTCTGGCGGTCGCCTCGGCAGCCAGCCTGTCCGCCTGCGGCAAACGGGGCGACCCGAAACCGCCCGCTCCAGCCGTCGAGGACCCGGCGGAAGAGTGAGACGCCCCGCGCCCCTCACCGCGCCGCCGCTCCGCCGGGCCAGCCGCGCGCGCTGGCTCTATCTGATCCTGGCGCTGCTGGGGCTGGCTTTTCCAGTGCGCCGCTATACCGTCTGGCTTCTGGAGAACGGGTTCGAGCTGAAGGCGATGGCGGGGGCGATGACGGCCAACACGCTCAGCGCCGGGCTGTCGAGCACGGTCTTCATCGTCACGGTCGCAACACTGGTCTTCATCGTGGTCGAGTGCCGGGCCCGGCGCGATATGAACGCGCTGATCTGCGTGCCGCTGACCATGCTCTTCGGGGTGGCCTTCGGGCTGCCGTTTTATCTTTATCTGCGGCAGAGGCAGCGGGACTGATGGATCACTTTACCTATCGCGGCGGCATGCTGCATGCCGAGGATGTGCCGCTGGACGAGATCGCCCGCGCCGTGGGCACGCCGTTCTACGTCTATTCCTCGGCCACGCTCGAGCGGCATTACCGGGTGTTCGACGAGGCACTGGCCGGGATGCCGCATCTGATCTGCTATGCGATGAAGGCCAATTCCAACCTGGCCGTGGTCAAGACCCTGGCGCGGCTGGGGGCCGGGGCGGATGTGGTCTCGGAGGGCGAGATGCACCGCGCCCTGGCCGCCGGCGTGCCGCCCGGGAAAATCGTCTTCTCGGGGGTCGGCAAGACCGAGGCCGAGATGCGCGCGGCGCTCGAGACCGGCATCCGCCAGTTCAATGTGGAGAGCGAGCCGGAGCTGGAGCGGCTCGACACGGTCGCCCGCGCGCTCGGCACAAGCGCGCCGATCACCCTGCGGGTCAACCCGGATGTCGACGCCCGCACCCATGCGAAAATCGCCACCGGCAAGGCCGAGAACAAATTCGGCGTGGCGATCGACCGGGCGCCGGCGATCTATGCCCGCGCGGCGGGGATGGAGGGGATCGAGGTGGTCGGCATCGATGTCCATATCGGCAGCCAACTGACCGAACTCGCCCCCTACGAGGCCGCGTTCCGCAAAGTGGCCGAGCTGACCGAACAGCTCCGCGCCGAGGGGCACGAGATCCGCCGGCTCGACCTCGGCGGCGGGCTCGGCATCCCCTATCAGGCCTCGAACGAAGCGCCGCCCCTGCCCTTTGACTATGGTGAGGTGATCCGGCGCACGGTCGGCCATCTGGGCTGCGAGATCGAGATCGAGCCGGGCCGCCTGATCTCGGGCAATGCGGGGCTCCTCGTCTCCAGCGTGATCTATCGCAAGGAGGAGGGGCGCACCTTCCTGATCCTCGACGCCGCGATGAACGACCTGATCCGCCCGGCGATGTACGAAGCCTGGCACGACGTGGTTCCCGTGGCCGAACCGGCACCCGGCACGCAAGTGGGCCCGGTCGATATCGTGGGCCCCGTCTGCGAAAGCGGCGATACCTTTGCCAAAGCCCGCGAAATGCCCCATGTGGCGGCCGGCGATCTGGTGGCTTTCCGCTCTGCGGGCGCCTATGGCGCGGTTATGAGCTCGGAATACAACTCCCGCCCCTTGATCCCAGAGGTGCTCGTGCGCCACGATCAGTTTGCAGTGATCCGCGCACGCCCCACATATGCTGAGATGCTGGGCCGTGATACGGTTCCCGAATGGTTAACCTGATCCGCGGAAGATGGCGGGCCAGTGGCAGCCCGTCCCTTGGAGAGGATCAAGCATGAGCCGTTTCAGCTTTCAGGGTCAGATCCGCGGGCACAGCCGCCTGCTCCGCCGCAAGGTGCGCGACAGCGGCCTCGCGCTCTGGGCCGAGCGGCTGGCGGCGGCGTTGTGGCCGGCGCTGACGGTGATCTGCCTGTGGCTGGCGGCGGGCCTGTTCGGAGCGTTCGATCTGGCCGGTCCTCTGGGGCATCGGATCCTGCTGGGCGTCGGCGCGGTCCTGCTGATCGCGGCGCTGGCCTATGGGTTCTGGCGGTTCCGCGCGCCGGGGCCGGCCGAGGCCGAGGCGCGGCTGGATGCCGAGATGCCGGGCCGACCGCTGGCGACCATGGCCGACAGGCTGGCCGCGGGGCGCGAGACCCCGGCGGCCGAGGCGATCTGGCGCGCGCATCAGATCCGCGCGGCCAAGGCGGCCGAGGCCCTGCGCGCCAGCCCGCCCGATCTGCGCCTCTCGGGCCTCGACCGCTGGGGGCTGCGCCTGTTCGCACCCGCTCTGCTGGTGGTCGCCTTCATCGGCGCGGGCGAGGGCTGGCTGGACCGTTTGCTCGCCACCGGGCAGCCCGCGCCCCTGACCCCGGTTGCCGCAGCCCCGGCCGCGCGCGAAGCTGTGGCCGAGGCCTGGGTGACCCCGCCCGCCTATACCGGTCGCGACACGATCTACCTCACGGCGCGCGAGCAGGGTGAGACCCTGGCGCTGCCCATCGGCTCGGAACTGACCGTGCGGATCACCGATCTGACCGGCGTGCCGGGGATCGAGGGCCCGGGCCTCGCCAGCACCGGCGGTTTCACCACCCTGGGCGGTGGCCTGGCCGAGACCGTGACCGAACTCACCGGCTCGGGCCCCGTCCGCGTGCTGGATGGCGAGACCGTGCTGGCCGAATGGCAGATCGACGTGATCCCGGACGACGTGCCCGAAATCGCCCTGGTCGGCGCGCCAAAGACCACCCTGACCCGGGCGCTCGAACTGGAATTCGAGGCCAGCGACGATTACGGCGTCGTCTCCGCCTGGGCCGAGATCACGCCCGAGGGCGGGATCACCGACAAAGGGCTCGACCTCGACCCGATCACCTTCGCCCTGCCCCTGCCGATCCGCCGCGACGGCACCGTGGTGACCGACAGCGTGATCCAGGATTTCATCGAACATCCCTGGGCGGGCTCGGATGTGGAGCTGATCCTGAAGGCCGAGGACGGGGCGGGCCAGATCGGCACCTCTGACGTGATCCGGATGGAACTGCCCGGGCGCAACTTCTCGCACCCGCTGGCCAAGGCGCTGATCGAGCAACGCCGCGCCCTGGCGCTGGATTTCGGCACTGCCGAGCGGGTGCTGGACGTGATCCAGGCCGTCACCCGCCTGCCCGATGGCGTGTTCGGCGACAAGCATGGCGCCTATCTCGGCACCAGGATGGTGGTGCGCCGGCTGGCCAATGCGGTGATCGAGGACCGCGTGGCCGCCGAAGCGCCGGAACTGGTCGACCTGCTGTGGGACATCGCGCTGACCCTGGATGGCGGCGACCTGAACGAAGCGCTGGCCAATCTGCGCGCCGCCGAACAGGCGCTGCGCGACGCGCTGGAGAATGGCACCGAGGAGGAGATCGCCCGGGCCATCGATCAGCTGCGCGAGGCGATGAACCAGTACCTCCAGGAACTCGCCCGTCAGGCGCAGGAGAACTCGCAGGCCCAGCAGCAGCAACAGCCGGGCCAGCAGCAGAACCAGATGTCCAGCCAGGACCTCGAGGAAATGCTGAACGAGCTGCAGCGTCAGGCTGAAAGCGGGATGCGCGACCAGGCCCGCGACCTGCTCAGCCAGCTCAGCCGGATGCTCGAGAACCTCCAGGCCGGGCAGCAGCAGGCGGGCCAACAGGGCCAGGGCCAGCAGAGCCTGCAGCAGCTCCAGGAGATGATCCAACGCCAGCGCGACCTCGCCGACCGCACCTTCGACGACCTGCGCCAGCAGCGCCGCCAGCAGCAGCAAGGCCAGCAGGGCCAGGGCCAGCGCAGCGAGCAAGGCCAGCAGCCCGGGCAACAACCGGGCCAGCAGCAAGGCCAGGGCCAAGGGCAGGCGCCGGGTCAGGGCCAGCAGCCGGGACAGCGCGGCCAGGGCGGACAGCAGCCGGGCCAGGGGCAGGAGGGCAGCCTCGCCGAGCAGCAGGAAGCGCTGCGCCGCGCGCTCGAGGATCTCGCCCGCCAGATGCCGGGCAGCGAAGGCGCGGCCCGGGCGCTGGACGAGGCCGGCCAGGCCATGGGCGATGCCCGCGATGCGCTGGGCGATGGCGACAACTCCCAGGCCGTGCAGGACCAGATGGAGGCGCTCGACCGGCTGAACGAGGGTGCCCAGGCATTGGCCGAATCGATGCAGAACGGGCAGGGCGATGTCGGCGCGCAAGGCCGCGGCGACCAGCCGGGCGAGGCCCGCGACCGGGCCGAGACCGACCCGTTCGACCGCCCGCTTGGCGCTTATGGCTCGACCGCAGGCACGGATGTCGATGTGCCCGACCGCTCGGCGCTGGACCGGGCGCGGGAGATCCTGGAGGAACTCCGCCGCCGCTCCGCCGAGCCCCAGCGCCCCGAGATGGAGCTGGACTATTTCGACCGGCTGCTGGAGAAGTTCTGACCCCGGGCCGAGGCGCTGAAGCCTCGGTCTGAAGCCGGCACCGGCCTACGCGCCCCCTGGATGCAGACGATCCGCAAATCTGGGCCGACCCTTGCCTCAGCCCGGAGGCCGGTCCCCACTGAGCGGCCCGTATCAGGCGCGCCGGGTACTGGTTCCCATGCTGGATCCGAGAACAGCGTTGCCGGCCAAGCGGGCGCCGTTGCGATGTGAAGCCCGGGATCGGACGTGAAGCGCCTGTCCGACAAGATCGGACCCGGCTGCCACTCTCCGATGCGCCCAGGCGCGGGCCGGTCTCCGACCCCGCCCCGCAGGCTTACTCGGGGTCCGAGATCAGCGCGGTGACCCAGTCCGTGACGGCGGAGACATTGGCTGCGATCCGCAAATCTGGGCCGACCCTTGCCATTGCCCTGAGGCCGGTCCCCACTGCGCGGCCCGTATCAGGCGGGCCGGACGCCGGTTCCTACACTGAATCAGAGAGCAGCGTTGCCGGCCAAGCGGGCGCCGTTGCGATGTGAAGCCCGGGATCGGACGTGAAGCGCCTGTCCGACAAGATCGGACCCGGCTGCCACTCTCCGATGCGCCCAGGCGCGGGCCGGTCTCCGACCCCGCCCCGCAGGCTTACTCGGGGTCCGAGATCAGCGCGGTGACCCAGTCGCTGACGGCGGAGACATTGGCGGCAACGGCGACGCGGATCTCGTCGACGCGGGCCTTGTACTCGGCAATCGCCGGCTCCAAGCCCGGGCTGAACGCCACGATCTGATCGCCCAGCACATAGACCGCGGCCAGCACCGCGGCGACGATGATGACCAGCAGGAAGCCGGTGAGGAACAGACCGCTGCCGCGCTTGTCCCGCGCCACCCGCCTCCGCGCGCGGCGGGAGTGTTTGCGCATCATGTTCTTGCGCGTCTTGTCGGTATCCGGCGGGGTCTTGCCTTTCGGATCGATCTTCTCGCGCAGCGGGTCGCGGGCGGGTTCCGCGGGCTGGCTGCGATAGGCGGGCATCACCGGCACGGCAGGCGCGGCGGCGGCGGGCGCCGGAGGGGCCTCGACCGGGGGCGGGCTGGGAGGGGTCGGTGCCGGAGCAGGCTCGGCCCGGCCGACCCCCAGCGAGGCGGCCAGCCCGCCGGCCATGGCACCCAGTGCCGAAGGCTCGGCCGGCGGTGTTGCGGGCGCTTCGGCGGCGCCAGGCGTGGGGGCGTTCTGCACCTCGTCGACGATCTGGCGGATCTCGGCCAGTTGCCGGGCCCGGTCTTCGCGGATCCGCTCCGCGGCGGCCTGCGCCGAGACCGGCGGCTCGGCCTGCCCGCTGGCCGCGGGCGCAGCCTGTGGCGGCGCAGGTGGCACGGGCGGCGGTGAGGCGGGTTGGGGGGCGGATTGCACCGGCGTGGCCGGCGCCGGAGCCGGGTCGGGCGCAGGCGAAGGGGCCGGCGCGCGCAACGCCTCGGACAGGATCAGCGGTTCCTCGGCCGGGGGTTTGGCATGCCATTTATGGCCACAATTGGCGCAGGCGACCTCGCGCCCCTCGGCGCCCAGGGCGGCCACCGGCACGTCATACTTCGCCTGACAGTTCGGACAGGAAATTTCGGCCATGTTCGGTCTCTCGACCCCCGTTCTCACATTCGGCTGAGGTGATCTATAACTTCGATTTTAGTCAACGCCAAGCGGATGCATCGGCCGGGCGGTCGCGATCTGGCCTGAAGATGGTTGTCAAACGCTTTGAAGATATGCGAGATTCAGTGCCAAGCGTTCTTGCGGTTCTGACGATCATGATCTCTCTCGACCAGGTCAGCTTTGGCTATGGCGGGCGCGAAACGCTTGCCGGGCTCTCGGCTGACATCCCTGCCGGCAGTTTTCACTTCCTGACCGGCCCGTCCGGCGCGGGCAAGACGACGCTGTTGAAGATGCTGTATCTGGAGCATTTGCCCCAGGACGGGCGGCTCAGCCTGCTGGGGCTCGACCCGGCGGGGCTGGGTCAGCGCGAGATCACCCGCCTGCGCCGCCGGATCGGGGTGGTGTTCCAGGATTTCCGCCTGCTCGACCATCTCTCGGTGGCCGAAAACATCGCCCTGCCGCTGCGGGTGGCCGGCAAGCGGCCCGAGGATCACGCGGCGGATGTCTCGGACCTGCTCAACTGGGTCGGGCTGACCCACCGGATGGACGCGCTGCCGCCACAGATCTCGGCCGGAGAGAAACAGCGCGCCGCCATCGCCCGCGCGGTGATCAACGCCCCGGATCTGATCCTGGCGGACGAGCCGACGGGCAATGTCGACCCGGAGATGGGCAACCGCATCCTGCGGCTGCTGATCGAGCTGAACCGGCTGGGCAAGACCGTGGTGGTCGCCACCCATGACATGCGGCTGATCCGGGCCGCCAAAGGCGCCGTGCAGGCGCGCATCCTGCGCCTCACACAGGGGCAGCTGATGCTGGGGGGCAGCGAGCTGTGATGGCGCTCGCCTGGCTCCGCCGCGACGGCCCGCCGATCGTGCCCAACCGGGGCTGGGCGGCGCTGCTGACCGGGGTCACGGCGGCGGCGATGGGGTTCCTGGCGGTGCTGTCACTGGCCGCGGGGATCGCCGCGGGCCGGCTGGCGCAGACCTGGCAGGCCGAGCTGGCCGAGGTCGCCACCGTCTCGATCACCGCCGAACGCACCGCGCTCGACCCGCTGATCGACCGCGCGGTCGAGGTGTTGCGCACCACGCCGGGGATCGCGCTGGTCAAAGTGCTCTCGGCCGAGGAACACGCCGCCCTGCTCGAACCCTGGCTGGGCGAGGCGGCCCGGATCGAGGATCTGCCCGCCCCCTGGCTGATCGAGGTCGAACTGGATGGCGCAGGTCCGGATATCCCCGCCCTCCAGGCCCGGCTGGATGCCAGCGCGCCGGGGGCGCGCTATGACGACCATCAGGCCTGGCGCGGGCCGCTGGCCGATGCGGCGGATGCGCTCGAGACCCTGGCGATCACCGCGACCGGGCTGGTGGTGCTGGCCGCCGCGGGCATGATCGGCCTGGCCGCCCAGGCGACCCTGGCGGGCAATGCCGAGGTGGTCCGCGTGGTCCGCCTGATCGGGGCCGAGGAGCGCTATATCCTGCACGCCTTCATCACCCGCATCGCCCTGCGCGGCCTGATCGGCGGGGGGATCGGCGCCCTGGCAGGGGCCGGCGCGCTGGCGCTGTTGCCCGAAACCGGCGAGGCCGCCAGCGCTGGGCTCAGCCTCGCCCCCGGACCCGGCGCCACCCTGGCCCTGGTGGCCGCCGTGCCGCTGGGCACGATGGCGGTGGCAATCCTGGCCTCCTGGCTGGCGATCCGCGCCGAACTCCGCCGGATGCCATGACACAACGCCATATCTCCGCGCCCGAGAGACCCCGGCCGGCTGCGGTCAGACAGCCCCACACTACCGCGGCTGGCAGCCCCTCGCCGGCGGCCCTGTCGGCGGCACACATCTCCCTCGCGGAGATACCCGCGCCGCAGGCCAAGCAACCGCCCCAAGCCTCTGCACCCATCCGGCACCGCCCGGCGGCGGTGAGACCGCACCTCATCGCCGCGACCGTGAGACCCTGGCCGGCGGTCCTGTCGACGGCACACATCTCCCTCGCGGAGACACCCGCGCCGATGGCCCCGCAACCGCCCCAAGCCTCTGCATCCATCCGGCCCGGCCCGGCTGCGGTGAGACCGCCCCTCATCGCCGCGACTGGGAGATCATGGCCGGTGGCCATGTCGACGGCCCAGATCTCCCTGGCCGAGATGCCAGCGAAGGAGGCCGAACAACCGCCCAAAGCCTCTATGCCCGTCAGTCCCCGCTTGGCTGCGGTCAGATCGCACCTCATCGCTGCGACCGGGAGACCCTGGCCAGCGGCCATGACGACAGCACACATCTCCCTCGCGGAGTTGCCCGCACCGAAGGCCCCGCGACCGACCCAAGCCTCTGCACCCGTCCGGCACCGGTCGGCTGCGGTGAGACCGCACCTCATCGCCGCGACTGGGAGACCATGGCCGGCGGCCATGTCAACGGCCCAGATCTCCCTGGCAGAGATGCCAGCGAAAGAGGCCGAACAACCGCCACAAACCTCTACGCCCGTCAGTCCCCACCCAGCTGCGGTCAGATCGCACCTCATCGCCGCGACCGGGAGACCCTGGCCGGCGGTCCTGTTGACGGCACACATCTTCCTCGCGGAGATACCCGCGCCGCAGGCCAAGCGACCGCACAAAGCCTCTGCGCCCGTCAGGCCCGGCCCGGCTGCGGTCATACCGCCCCTCATCGCCGAGACTGGGAGACCCTGGCCGGCGGCCATGACGACGGTCAGGCCTCGCCTGGCGGAGATGCCCGCACCGAAGGCCCCGCGACCGCCCCAAGTCTCGACAACCGGCGAACGCGGGCCGGCTGTTGTGGGTCCGGCCCAAGCCTCGACGCCCGTCAGGCCCTTGTCGGCGACCGAGGCACCGCCCCATGCCACTGTGGCGCAGGGGAGGAGCCCTTATGTCGCTTTGGCATCCCCCAAAAGAGACCGGCGATTGCGGGGCCGGTCCGCGCGGGGCATCGGGGCGCCGCTACCTCGACCCTGTCGCGGCGGCACCCTCGCCCCGCGCTGTCAACAGGGAATGCGAGTCCTCAGTCTGCGACCTCCGGCGATCGCAGGGCCGGGCGACGGACCGCGCGGGGGCCTGGCCGCGCGCCGCGACACGCCCCGCAGGCTCGGCGCCAAGGCGCTGTGCGGCCGGGCCGGCCGAGGGCGGCGCCCCCTGCGTCCCACCCCGGGGCTGCCGCACCACCCGATTCCTTCTCCGGTTCTGCCGTTCCCCCCGGGTCTCTCTCCGGTTCCGCCGCGGCCCCTGTGTCTCTCCTCGGTTCTGCCGCGCCACCCGGGTCCCTTTTCGGTTCTGCCGCGCCACCCGGGGACCTTTTCGGTTCTGCCGCGGCCCCCGGGTCCCTCTTCGGTTCTGCCGCGGCCACCGGGTGTTTTTCGCTGTGAGACCGCAGAAGCCGGGCCAGAGAAGATGGTGCCGATCGGCCCGACGGATGCCGCTGCCCGCGCGCGCGCGCGCGCGCGGGGGAGCCGCTTGATCCGGCGTTCTGGCGTGGAGGCTTGGCGTGGGGGCTCTGCCTCGGCGCTGCCACGTCACAGCGGCGCGTGCGGAGATGCCGGCACCCACCCTGGCCCCCACCCCGACCCCGTGCCCGAGGCACTGCCGCGATGACCGCGCGGCTGAAATGGGCGCTGTTCCATCTGGTTCTCTACACCCTGATGGGGGCGATGGGGGGGATCGGGCTGGTTCTGCTGCTCCGCCGCGCCTGGACCCGGGACTGGCTGCAATTCTATGCCCGCATGGCGCAGCGGATCACCCGCGCCTTCTGGGGGATCGAGGTCGAGATCCGGGGCGAGGTCCCGCGCGGCAATGTTCTGCTGGCCGCCAAGCACCAGTCGATGTTCGATGTGCTGATCCTCTACGCCACGCTGCCTGACCCACGTTTCGTGATGAAGCGAGAGCTGCTCTGGGCCCCGGTTTTCGGCCTCTATGCCTGGCGCGCGGGCTGCGTGCCGGTGGACCGGCGCCCGCGATCCGGCTCGGCGGCGAAACTGGTCGAGGCGTTCCAGGGCGTCTCGGGTCAGATCGTGGTCTATCCGCAAGGCACCCGCGTGCGGCCGGGCGACCACGCCCCCTATCGCCGCGGCATCTTGCGCCTGGCCGAAGCGACCGGTTGGCCGGTGGTCCCCGTCGCCACCAATGCCGGCCAGCATTGGAGCCGCAGTGGAGCGATGCACGGCCCGGGGCGGGTCGTCATCAGCCTGCTGCCGGAACTGCCCGTGGAGTTGCAGGGCCCGCCGCTGCTCGAAGAAATCGAACGCAGGGTCGAGGCTGAGACCGACCGCCTGCTCGCCGAGGCGCGGTAACGCGCCCTGCGCCTCACTGGGTGCGGCCCCAAGATGGAGATCTCTCGCGCAGCTCCGCGAGGTCCCGGGTCAAGCCCGGGACAGCGCTGGCACCGGCTGGGGGGCGCAGACCGGAGATCTGTGCACGTCCCTGACCAACGCACCTTGATCGTGGCCTCTTTCCCCTGACAGTTTGGGGCAGTCAAGGGGTCGGGCGCGGGCGGTTGGTGGACAGGTCCGGCTCAAGGAACCTTGTTCCCGGACCGCCTCCGCCCCCAGCGAGATGAACTTGCGCTGGCACCGGCTTGGGGAGCGCCGTCCGGACATCTGTGCATGCCCCAGACCAACGCACGTATCTCGTGACCTGTTGCCCCTGACAGTTTGGGGCAGTCAAGGGGCAGGGCGCGGGCGGTTGGGTGGATAGGTTCGGCTCGGTGAACCTTTGTCTCAGACCGCCTCCGCCCCCATCGCGATGAACTTGCGGCGGCGTTCGGCGCGCAGCTCGTCCGGGCTGAGGCCAGCCAGCGCGTCCAGTTCCTCGGCAATCGCCGCACCGACCCCGGCGATCACGGCTTTTGGATCGCGCTGCGCCCCGCCGAGCGGCTCCCCGATCACCCGGTCGATCACGCCCAGTCCCAGCAGATCCTGCGCGGTGAGGCGCAGCGCCGCGGCGGCCTCCTGCATCTTCTCGGCATTCTTCCACAGGATCGACGCACAGCCCTCGGGCGAAATCACGCTATAGACCGAATGTTCCAGCATCATCACCCGGTTGGCGGTGGCAAAGGCCACGGCCCCGCCCGAGCCGCCCTCGCCGATCACCACCGAGATCAGCGGCACCCGCAGCCCCAGGCAGCACTGCGTCGAGCGCGCGATCGCCTCGGACTGCCCGCGCTCCTCGGCCCCCTTGCCGGGATAGGCGCCGGGCGTGTCGATCAGCGTGATCACCGGCAGGCCGAACCGGTCGGCCAAGCCCATCAGCCGCACCGCCTTGCGATAGCCCTCGGGCCGGGCCATGCCGAAATTCCGCTCCAACCGGGTCTTGGTGTTGTGGCCCTTCTCATGGCCGATCACCATCAACGACCGGTCGCGGAACCGCGCCAGCCCGCCGATCACCGCGTGATCCTCGGCGAAATTCCGGTCGCCGGCCAGGGGGGTCACCTCCTGGAACAGCGCCTCGACATAATCCTTGGCATGCGGCCGGTCGGGATGCCGCGCCACCTGGCATTTGCGCCAGGGCGAGAGATCCTCGTAAAGCTCGCGCAGCATCTCCTCGGCCCGGCGGTCGAGCTGATCCGCCTCGTCCTCGATCTTCATCTCGGGATCCTGCCGGGCCAGGGCGCGCAGCTCCTCCGCCTTGCCCTGAAGCTCCGCCAAACCCTTTTCGAAATCGAGATAGTTCTGCACGCGCGCCCTCCCTGAGAGACCCCGATCTAG
>JBCBIS010000107.1:0-13775 GCA_038524325.1 Pseudomonadota bacterium | reverse complement strand
CGACGTCCATCAGCCGCCGGAGGAGCACCCGATGACGGGCCTCTTGCGCGAAGCCATCGACCGGGCGGGAAAGTCAGGCGCGAGGCGCCGGGGAGGACGGCGGCGTGCCGAGCCGCAAGGGGAGTGACCCGGCATTTCATCGCCCGACTGCATTGCGCGATCCTTGGCCGCTCAAAGACGGTTATGCGACGGGACCAGACGGCGGATCTTCGCCTGCCACGTGGCGGAGCAGGAAAGCCCGCATCTCCTGCTCACCCCAGCCATAGAGAGCCGACAGCGCGAGAGTGAGGTGCAGCTTGACCTGAACCGCTGCCGGCGTCCGGTCGCCCATGCCCAGAACGCCGCATCCCGACAGCCAGTCGCCGACGGCATAGGTCTGCGGCGCGATCCGCCCATGCGGGCATTGCGTTGAGATCACCACGGGGATCTGCTGCGATCTGAGGTGCTGTAGGGCGGCGGTAAGCTCGAGCTCCTCCGGCAAATTGCCGATGCCGAAGCCGAGCAGGTGCACCGCGCCCAACGGGTAACCCTCCGCCGAAGCGAGCGCCGCGAGCTGTTTGCCAAGCGCCGCCCCAGGTGCCGCCAGCAGGGGAATGACGGCCGATCTCCCAAAGAATGCACCTAGCTTCTCGAGCGATGACAGGACGTTACCGGCGGTCGTGGCCGGCACCTCCGTCGCCGCGCCGGGGCCATTCGGCATCGTGAACGCCTCCCAATTCGTGCAGGAGGTCTTCATCACGCGGGCCGCATCCAGGGTATCTCCGGCGAAGTGCAGCACCGCGCCGCCTCCTCCCCGCGCCGCCGCCAACGCGCCGAGGAGATTTCCAAGCGCGTCCGACCCCTCGGCCAATCCCGCCCCATCAAACAATGGGACCTGGCTGCCGGTCACCACCACCCGCTTTTGCAGGCGACCCGTCACCTCGCCTGCCGCACTATAGGTCTGGAGCAGGAAGGCGAGCGCCGCCGCCGTCCAGGCCATCGTGTCGGTTCCGTGCAGGACCACCACGTCGCCATCGATCTCCACAATCCGCCGCGCCAGGCGAAGCCAATCCAGTGGCTGCATCGATGTCGAGTCGAGTGTCGGGTCAGTGTGGAGGAGCGTGGCCTTGCGGACCCGCTCGGGCAGATGCGCCCGGACATGCGCATCGAACAGCGCCGCGAATTCCGGACCGGGGAGCGTATCCAGCGGCACGCCCGCCGAGCCGATCGTCCCCCCGGTGTAGAGCAGCGTGACGCTCATCCGCCGAGCGCGGTCAGCACCCTGGCAAAGCTGCGCGCGCCTTTGGCAAAGCTGGTCAGCTCATATTTCTCGTTCGGCGAGTGGATCGCGTCATCCTCGAGCCCAAAGCCGATCAACAGAGTGTCCATGCCGAGTTTCGACTTCAGCTCACCCACCACGGGGATCGAGCCGCCGCAGCCGATGAACGCCGCCTCCTTGCCCCATTCCTCGCTGAGCGCCTGGCGGGCCGTCTCGAAGGCCGGATCGGTCAGAGGCATCACCGTGCCGGGTGCCCCTGGCTTGGGCTGGAACGAGACGCTGCAATCGGCCGGGATCGCGGCCTTGATCTGTGCCTCGAAAGCCGCGCGGACCTGTTCCGGGTCCTGGCTGCCAACCAGTCGAAAGCTGACCTTGGCATGCGCCTCGGCCGGGATCACCGTCTTGAAGCCAGCGCCGGTATAGCCCCCCCAGATGCCATTCACCTCGCAGGTCGGGCGGGCCCAGGTGAGATACATCGCATTCATGCCCCGCTCGCCCGCAGGATGGCTCAACCCGATCTCGCCCAGAAACGCCTCATCGGAGAAGCCGAGCGCGTCCCATTGCGCGCGGACATCCGCCGGGATCTCGGGCACGCCATCGTAAAAGCCCGGCAGGGTGATCCGGCCCTGATCGTCATGCAATCCGGCCAGGGCGCGCGTCAGGATATGGATCGGGTTCGCCGCCGCGCCGCCATAGAAGCCGGAGTGGAGGTCCCGGCTGGCGGCTTTGACGGTGATCTCGGCCCCGACCATGCCACGCAGCATCGTCGTGATCGCGGGCGTCTCGCGGTCCCACATGCCGGTGTCGCAGACGATGGCGATGTCGGCCTTCAGCGTTTCGGCATGTTCTTCAAGGAAGGGCGGCAGGTTGGCGCCGCCGGATTCCTCCTCGCCCTCGATCAGCACGGTCACGGCGCAGGGCAGGGCGCCGGTGACGGATTTCAGCGCGCGGCACGCCTCGACAAAGGTCATCAGCTGACCCTTGTCGTCCGAGGTGCCGCGACCGACGATCTTGCGGCTGCCATCCGCGCGGGTCTCGATCCGGGGCGCGAACGGGTCCGTGTCCCACAGCTCGATCGGATCGACCGGTTGCACGTCGTAATGGCCGTAGAACAGGACATGCGGCGCGCCCTGGGGTCCTGGATGGTGGCCAACGACGATCGGATGCCCCGCGGTCGGTGCGACACGTGCGTCAAACCCGATGCTGCCGAGATCGGCGGCGAGCCACTCCGCCGCCTTCTGGCATTCCGCCGCAAAGGCCGGATCGGTCGAGATCGACTGGCATCTGAGGAGGTCGAACAGCCGCTCCAATGCGCCATCGAGATCGTCGTCAAGCCGGGCGAGAACCCGCGGCAGGTCGGTTGCGGCCGGTCCGTCCATCATCAGCTTACTCCCATCCGCCGGTGGGGGAGAGCGACGCCACCGACCGGTCGATCACATTGCGAAGGATCTCGGCGAACAGCTCCTGGCTCGACGCCTGCATGGCGACGCCAGCTTCGTTGCGCAGGTCGAGATATTTGTCGATATGGGGCGATTGCGCGCCGGAATTGGTGAGCGAAACCAGCTCCTCCTCGCTGAGCAGCGGCATCCAGGCCGAGGCGAGATTGCGCTGCCAGACCGGGCCATGCTGCGCCACCGCCTCGCCGATCGCCGCGTCCAGCGTGTTGGCGGTCAGCTGCGCGTCGACCTGTGCGAAGCTTGCGAGCACCGGGCTGCGCTGTCCGAAACGCGAGAGCATGTTGGCCAGATGCGCATCCGAGAACCCGGCCACGAAGGTCAGCGCCGCCTGGGAGGGGGCGGCAGGCGCTTGATCCGCGCTCGCCGGCGTGGCCGTGACCCAGAACGCGAACAGGAGTGGCAGCAGTCGGTAGACGGAAGGTCTATGCACGGGAGATCCAGCCTCCTCCGAGGACGCGTGAGTTTGCATCGTCATAGAACACGCAGGCCTGACCGGGCGCAATGCCTTCCTCGGGCGACAGCAATTCGACCAGAGCACCATCCGCCCGCGGGGTGATGCGCGCCGGCGCTGGCGGGCGGGTCGAGCGCACTTTCACCAACACGTCATGCCCGCCCTCGGGCGCGTCCGCGAGGCGTCCTTCGCCAATCCAGTTGATCTCCCGGACAGGGACTTGGCGGGTCGCCAAGGCCGCGCGCGGGCCGACGATGACCTGCCGCGCCGTTGCATCGAGGCGCACCACATAGAGGGGTTCCCCTCCACCGATTCCGATGCCGCGGCGCTGGCCGATGGTGAAATGGATCACGCCTTTATGCGCGCCCAGGACCCGCCCGTCGAGATGCACGATCTCGCCCGGCTCGGCCGCGCCCGGCCGCAGCTTCTCGATCACGGCGGCGTAATTGCCGGAGGGCACAAAGCAGATGTCCTGGCTGTCGGGTTTATCCGCAACCGGCAGCCCGTGTTTCGCCGCGAGCGCCCGGGTTTCGGCCTTCGAGGTCAGATGGCCCAGAGGGAAGCGCAGGAAATCCAATTGCTCCTGAGTGGTGGCGAACAGGAAATAGGATTGGTCACGATCGGCATCCGCAGCCCGGTGCAGCTCGGCCCCCTGAGGCCCCATCTTGCGCTGGATATAGTGACCGGTCGCCAGACAATCCGCTTCCAGCTCCTGCGCCGTGGCGAGCAGATCGCGGAATTTCACGGTCTGATTACAGCGCACGCAGGGAATCGGTGTGGCCCCCTCGAGGTACTGATCGGCGAAATCGTCGATCACCGCATCGCGAAATCGGCTCTCATAATCGAGCACGTAATGCGGAAAGCCCATGGTCTCGGCGACCCGGCGGGCGTCGTGAATGTCGCGCCCGGCGCAACAGGCCCCCTTTTTCGCCAGGGCGGCGCCATGGTCGTAAAGCTGCAGGGTGATGCCCACGACATCATACCCCTCGCTGGCCAGTTCTGCGGCCACGACCGAGCTGTCGACTCCGCCCGACATGGCCACGACGACCCGGGTCTGGGCCGGCGGTTTGGCGAATCCCAGCGTGTTTTTCCGTTCCAACAAGAGACTTTTCCGCGTTTTGATGTACCGATTCGGGAAGATAGGGAAACTTCATTCCCCATTAAAGCCAAACACATAGCGTCTCGGCACCGAAATCGAAACCACTTCGAGAGGTTATGAAAGATCACGATGGTACCCCCTATGTCATCGGCCCTGATGGTGAAAAACTGACAGTCGCCGATCTCCCATCGGCCAAGACACGCCGATGGGTCCCACGCAGAAAGGCGCGTGTGGTAGCAGCCGTAGAAGGCGGTCTCATCGACAAGGAAGAAGCGTTCACGCGCTATTCCATTTCGGACGAAGAATTCGAACTCTGGAAAAAATCACTCTCGCGCCATGGGCTGCGAGGACTATGCGTCACACAGATTGACCGCCTGCGCACAACTTCAGAATGAAGTTGTGTACAGAAACTTCCGCTTTGGTAATACTCCGTTTACCGGTTCGACGTTAACTTTTGGCCTTGAGGCACCTTGGAGCCAAACGGAGAGAGAAATGCGCATCCTGCTGATTGAGGACGATCCTTCGACCGCCGAAAGTATCGAGCAGATGCTGAAAAAGGCGGATCTGAACACCTACGTCACCGAATCTGGCGAGGAGGGGGTCGAGCTCGCGAAGCTCTATGACTACGATCTTCTCATCCTCGATCTGACCCTGCCCGACATTGATGGGTATGACGTGCTGCGCCAGTTGAGGATGGCGCGGATCGAGACGCCCTGTCTTATCCTTTCGGGCCTCGATGGGGCTGAGAACAAGATCAAGGGCTTTGGCCACGGGGCCGACGATTACCTCACGAAGCCGTTCAACCGGGACGAGCTGATCGCCCGCATTCACGCCATCGTGCGCCGCTCAAAAGGGCATGCGCAGTCAATCATCAAGACCGGCAAGATCGCGGTCAACTTGGATGCAAAGACGGTCGAGGCCAACGGGCATCCCGTGCATCTGACCGGCAAGGAGTATCAGATGCTGGAACTCCTCAGCCTGCGCAAGGGCTCGACCCTGACCAAGGAGATGTTCCTGAACCATCTCTATGGCGGCATGGACGAGCCGGAGGTCAAGATCATCGACGTGTTCATCTGCAAACTGCGCAAGAAGCTCTCGCTCGCGACCGAGGGCGAGAACTATATCGAGACAGTCTGGGGGCGGGGCTATGTCCTGCGCGACCCTATCGCTGAGTCCGTTTCAGCATGACGGACCGGGCAACATAAGGGCGGTGCGCGCGTGAAGCGCTCCGAACGACTTTATCCTAAATATCAAAGGCCCCTTGCGGGGCCTTTTTCGTCCATAACCAACGCGCATCGGCAGCGCGGGATTACTCAGCGGCGGTGTCGATCGCCGATTTAAGCGGCTTGTTCCCGGAATCGCCCAGCGGGTCTTCCTGACGCTGGACCGAGCCTTCGAAATGGGCGCCGGACTCGATGGCGATGGTCTTGTGGACGATGTCGCCTTCGACCTTCGCCGAGGAGGTCAACCGCACTTTCAAGCCCCGGACCCGGCCGATCACGCGCCCGTTCACCACGACGTCGTCGGCAACGACTTCGCCACGGATCGTGGCGCTCTCACCAACCGTCAGCAGATGCGCGCGCACATCCCCCTCGATCGTGCCCTCGATCTGGATATCGCCCGTCGTGATCACATTGCCTTTGACCGTCAGGTCGCTCGACAACAGCGAGGGCGAGGGTTTCGGCGCCGGGCTCGCCGCAACAGCCGGTTTGGGAGCGGGCTTCGGCTCCGCCGTCGGCGTGGTTGGGCGGGGGGCGTCCGGCTTGGCCGCCTCGGATGGCGGGGTGTCGGAGATCTTGTTTTTAGAGAACATCGCGCGCAGCCTCGATAAATTTCGCGGGGTTGACTGGTTCCTTGTCGATGCGGACTTCGTAGTGCAGGTGCGTACCCGTACTCCGACCCGTACTACCCATATCCGCAATCCGATCGCCGCGCTCGACATGCTCGCCAACTTTTACGCGCGACCGACTGAGGTGAGCATAGAGGGTTTCGAACCCAAAAGCATGCTTAATTTTCACGACGATCCCATAGCCGCTCATCCGGCCCGAGAAGGTCACGACGCCATTCGCCGTCGAATAGATCGGGTGCCCGCGCGGTGCAGCGAAGTCGACGCCCGAATGCATCGAGGCGCGACCGCGGAACGGGTCGCGGCGGATGCCGAACCCGCTGGTGCGGCGCGCTCCGATCGTCGGGCGGCCGAAGGGCAGTCGGTCTGCGGCGAGGCGCATCAGATTGACCCGCTCCAGATCGCTCATTAGGGCAGCGATCCGCAAATCGGCCTCATGCTCGGCCTGATCGCCACTCTCAATCGGCTCGAACAGCCCGCCCGACCCGGAATAGTCGCGCTTCGTTTCGCTGAGCACCCGCTCGAGGTCGATATTGGCGCGTTCGAATACCTTGGTGAGGGCGGAAAGGCTGGTTCTCGCCGCCGTCTCCAGCTGGGCGATGACCCGCTCCTGCCGGTTCTCCCATTTGGTGATCTCCGCCTGCAGCCGAGAGACGGCCACATCGAGTTCCTCAGAGCGCTCAGCCGCCTGGTCGCGATCCTCGATCACCTGGTTCATGGTGCCGGTCAGCAGCCCCAGAGCATCGGTCATGCCGCTCTCCTGCGACTGCGCCGCGGCGAGATCCAGCCGAAGTTGCGAGACTTCGCGGGAGAGGCCGGAGATGATGTCTTCAGCCTCGCGCTGGACAGCCACCAGCTTGGCATGGCTGTCGCGCAGGGCATGAAGCTCGCGGTCTGCTTCCTTCAACTCGGTGGCATGCGCCACGAGTTGCTGCTGCTTTTCGGACAAACGCTCGGTCAAGGCGTCGCCCCGCTCGATCGCCTGCGAGAGATCCGTCTCGAGCCCTGTCCGCTCCGCAGTCTTGATGGCGAGTTGCGCCTCGTATGCTTCGCGCATTGCCTCCAGCCGGACCTCGGCCTGCCGCGCATCGGTGGCGCGCGAGACATAGGCCGTGGTCGAGAAGGCCGACCAGCCGAGCGCCCCCGCTGTCACCAGAGCGAAGCCGAACTGGGTGAAGGGAGAAACTTCAAAATACCGTGTCTGTTGATCGGTCCGGATGTAAATCCGACGGTCGGGAAACACACTCGACATGGCCCCCCGCATGGACCGGAACACTGCGCCTGCCATGGTCCCTCTTTCACCACTCGTGCCGCGCACGACTTTGTCGTGCTGCATATGTTGATACTTTTTTTGAGCCTGCGATGTTTTGGCAACTATTAGGGAAGCCGTCTTCGCCCCGCAACCTTTTTGTCAGCCGGTTTCCACCAATGGCCAGTAGTAATCGGGGGCCAGACCGGCTTCGGCACGTTTTTCGGTGTTGAAGGGGGGCTTCAGAGCGCCTTTGAAGTAGCGGCGGACCAGGGCATGGAATCGCGGCTTCGGATCGATCTCGTCCCGGCCGCAAAGAAAATGGAACCATTTCGAGCCGAAGGCGACGTGGCTGACCTCTTCAGCATAGATCGTCTCAAGGGCCGCGACGCTCTCGCCATCCCCGGCGGATTGGAAGACCTTGATCATGCCGGGTGTGACATCGAGTCCGCGCGCCTCCAACACCATCGGAACAACGGCGAGCCGTGCTGGAAGATCCTCGGCGGTGTCCTCGGCCGCCCGCCACATCCCGGCATGGGCGGGCAGAGCGCCATAGGAGGCGCCAAGCTCAACCAGACGGTCCGAGAGCAGATTGAAATGCTTCGATTCCTCGTCGGCCGCCTGCACCCAATCGTCATAGAATCCGATCGGCATCGGGATGTGGCCGAACCGGGCAATGACATCCCAATGCAGATCGACCGCGTTCAGCTCGATATGCGCGATCGCGTGGAGCAGGGCGACCCGGCCCGCGGGCGTGCCGGTTCGTCGCCGGGGAACGTCGCGCGGGTCGCGCAGTTCAGGGGTCGCAGGGCGCGCGGGTTGCTGCGGCGGCGAAGCAACACCGATATCGGGGGTCGAGCCTGTGGCGCGCATCCCCTGCCATTCAGCAGCGGTCCTGCGCGAGAGCGCCGTCTTCGCCCAGGGGTCCGCCGTTTCCAGAACCGCCTGCGCCGCCTTGGCCAGCCCGTGTCCGAGGGTCAAAGCGCGCGCACGGCCTCGAGCACGGCCTCGACATGCCCGGGCACCTTCACCTTGCGCCAGACCTGCCGGATGGTGCCGGTCCCGTCGATCAGGAAGGTGGCCCGCTCGATCCCCATGTATTTCTTGCCATACATGCTCTTCTCGACCCAGACGCCATAGCGCTCGCACAGGTCCGAGTCCTCGTCTGAGATCAGCGCGACTTTTAGATCATGCTTGGCAACGAATTTGTCATGCTTCGCCACAGGGTCCTTCGAGACCCCAACAATTGCCGCTCCGGCGGCTTCGAAATCGGCGAGATGTTCGGTGAACCCGATTGCCTCCTTGGTGCAGCCGGAGGTGTCGTCCTTGGGGTAGAAATAGAGGACGAGGGTCTTGCCCGCGAAATCGCCCAGCGACAGCGTGGCGCCTCCGTTGGCGGGCAGGCTGAAGTCCGGGGCCGGTTGGCCGATATCATTCGAGTCCAAGGGCATCGGTGTCCTCCATTCGTCAGTGGCGAAACATGCGTTTAACGCTTAGGTTCTGGGCGGAGGATAGGGCGCGGCCGCAGCGGGGCAAGCGGCCGGGTCCGGGCAGCGGAGACCGCGCAATGCAGGCAAAGCAGCGATCAGACGGAACGGGTGGCAAGGCACCGGGGATTGGCCGCATCTGCCTGAGGGTCTGCGGCCGCGCCTGCGTGCGCGTGGGTCATGTCCTGCTGACCCTGCTGCTGATCGGCGTGCTGGGGGCGGGGGCGCTTTATGCTCGGCTGAGCATGGGGCCGATGCGCCTTCCGGGGGTGGCCGAGCCGTTGAGCGCCTATCTCAGCGGCGACGGTTCGCAGTTTCGGCTGGCCATCGGAGATGTCGTGCTCTCGCTCGGCGAAGACGGAGCCGAGTCGGGTCTGCAATTTCGCAATGTCCGGGTCTTCACGCCCGAGGATGCTTTGTTGATGTCGGCGCCCAGGGTCGGCGCACGCTTCGACGCAGGCGATCTGATGCGCGGAGAAGTCCAGCCAACCCGCGTCGTGCTGTTGCGGCCCAAGGCCGAGGTGGTCCGGCAGGAGGATGGCCGCATCCGCATTGGGCTGGGCACTGATGCAGGCCTGACCCTCGGCGACGCTAACAAGGCCGGCGATCCGGAGCAGTTCGACGCGCTCGCACGGGTGATGGACGGTCTGGCGGGCGACAGTGAGATGGTCCCGGAACTGGCGCGTCTCCGCGATATCACGATTGCCGGTATCGCGGTCCGCTATCGCGACATGCTGACCGGAGGCGCCTGGAGGACCAAGGACGCAGCAATCCGGATCCGCCGGCAGGACTGGGGGGTCGAGGCAACACTCCGGGCCGCGCTCTCCGGCGAGGCGGGCAAGCAGGTGCCGTTGGTCATGATCGCCCGCCGCGAGGCCGGGCAGGGCACGACCGAGATCGATCTCAGCTTCGAGGACATCGCGCCCGAGGCCCTCAGCGCGCAATTGCCAACCATTGACTGGGGTGGACTGCTTGATGGTCGGCTCTCCGGATTTCTAAGCACCGAACTGGGGCGGGATGGGCGCCTCGGGGACATCTCCGGCGTTCTGCGTGCCGAAGACGGGGCGTTGAAACTTGGCGGAGGCGAACAGCGGCGCTTCGACCGGATCGAGGCGGCCTTCACCTATGAGCCCGAGATCGCGCGGCTGAACATTGAAACCGTCGAATTGCGGGCGCCGGACGCCGAGGCGCGTCTGTCCGGCATCCTCGATCTGCGCAAGGGCACGGACGGCGCAGTGGCGGGCTTTGATACCCAGCTCGACGTGCACCGGGCGCGCTTGCAGGTGCCGAAGATCTTCGCTGAAGAGCTGCGCTTCGATGACGGGCAGGTGACCGCGCGGATCGCGCTCGACCCGCTCCAGATCGAGTTGCGCGACACGCATCTCTCGCAGGGTGATCTGGTGTTCAATCTGGATGGCCGCGTCCGTCCGTCCGAGGATGGCGTGGTCACTGATATCCGTGCGGCAGCGATCAACCTGACGGTGGCGCAATTGATGGCGCATTGGCCGCTGGCGGCGGCTCAGAACGCCCGGGATTGGATTGACCAGAACATCTCGGAAGGCCTGGTCAATGACCTGATCGCCCATATCCGGATGGACAAGGGAGAGCCGCAGCTCAGTCTCGATTTTACCTATTCCGGGCTCACCTCGCGCTATGTTGGCGATATGAGTCCGATCCGGGGCGCGAATGGGCGCGGGCATCTCACCTTCCACGATTTCTTCCTGTTTCTCGAGCAGGGCGTGGTCACGCCCCGGCCGGGCCAGCGCGTGGTGCTTGGTCCCTCGCGGCTGGTCTTCCGGGACCTCTGGGGCAAGGTCACGCCGGCGGAGGTGACGATCACGGGCGAGGGCGGCCTGGGCGCGATCCTCGCCCTGATCGACGAGGAACCTCTGGGACTGGTGGGCAAGATCGGGCTGAAGCCCGGGCAAATCGACGGTGCTGCCCAGGTGCGCGCCGATTTGACCTTCCCTCTGCTGGCGGATCTGCAACTGGAGCAGGTCACCGCCGCCGTGGGTGCCGATCTTGCGAATGTCGCCATGCCGTTCGACCTCGCGGGCACGCCAGTGCGCGTCGCCGGGCGGCAGGTGCGGCTGGATGGGACCACCGCAGCAATGCGCATTGCGGGAGATATCGAAGTCGATGGCGCCCCGATCACCCTGGATTGGGAGGAACGCTATGGCGAAGGCAGCGACCACCGCTCGGTCCGCGCGAAGGGGCAGATTACCCCGGCGCTGTTGGCCAGCTTTGGGGCGGAGGTCGATGGCTTCGATGGCGGCGCGATCGCGGCGGATCTGGCGCTCGACCAGCGGGGCACGCCGGAATTGGCGCTTGATCTCACGGCGGATCTGAAGGCGGCCGCGCTGAGGGTGGCGGATGTCGATTGGGCCAAACCCGCGGGCACGCCCGGGCGGCTGTCGATCTCGGGACGCTTGGGTGAGGAGGTCCGGATCGACCGGCTCAGCATGGACGCGGCGGGGCTCTCGCTCTCGGGCAGCATGGCCTTCGATGCCGAGGGCGCCTTGCGCCAGGCCCGGCTGGAGCGGGTGCGCCTGGATGACCGCATTGATCTCGGTGTCACGGTCAGTCCCAGCCGCGCGGGATTGAATGTGCGGCTGGAAGGCGCGCTGCTCGATCTCGACGCGCTGGGGGAGGAGGCCACCGGCGCGGAAACCGAGCCCGCCCCGCTCTCGGCAGAGTTCAACATCGCGGAGGTGCGGGTCACCGAGACGCTGACAGTGACCAATGCCGATGGCCGCTATCGCCAGGATGCCGATGGCGCCGAAGCGGAAGTCACCGGCCGTGTCGGGCCCGAGGCGCGCATCGCCGCGACCTATACGAAGACCGATCTGGGCAAGACCGTGCTGCAGGTCACTTCGCAGGACACCGGCGCGTTGCTCAAGCATCTCGATGTCTATGACGGCGCGGTCGAGGGGGACATGACCCTGCTGGCCGATGTGGAGCCGAGCGCCGGGGTCGATCTTTCGGGCCTTCTCAAGGTGCGCAATCTGCGTTTGGGCGATGGTGATGGTCTGACCAAGGTTCTGCGCAGTGGCCGGTTCGGCAATGAACAGGTCGAGGAGGTGTCGCGCGGGCTGACCTTCCGCTCGATCCGCATTCCGTTCACGATGGCCGAGGGGCGGATCATCCTCGGCGACAGTTTCGCGAAATCGCCCAGCCTTGCCGTCACGGCCGCGGGCGAGGTCAATCAGCGCGATGGTCAGATCGATGTGGTTGGGACGATTTCCCCGGCCTATGGCGTGACCGGAGCGCTCGACGATGTGCCTGTTCTGGGGCGGATCTTCTCGGGCAGCGAAGGCGAGGGGATTTTCGCCATGACCTATTCGATGCGCGGTGCGCTGGAGGATCCGGAGATTTCGGTAAACCCGCTGTCTCTGCTGACGCCGGGGTTTCTGAGGCAGATCTTCTCGGGCAAGCGCGCTGCGCCGGATGCGGATTTCATCGAGCGGATCCAGCGCGACAAGTGAGCCCAACGCTCAGAGTTTCAGCCGCGCCCTGATCGAGCCGGGCGTCTCATCAGCTTCGCGCATCGCGTGCAGCGACAGGGCATCGTGGCGCTTGGCCAGCCGCTTGCCCTCGGCATCGCGGATCAGCCGATGATGGCGGTATATGGGGGCCGAAAGACCGAGCAAGGCTTGCAGCAGCCGGTGCAGCGGGGCGGCGGGCAACAGGTCCTCGCCCCGGGTCACATGGGTCACACCCTGATGTGCATCATCCAGGACCACCGCGAGGTGATAGGCGACCGCCCCATCCCGGCGCCGCAGAACGATATCTCCGGTCCCCTCGATCAAGGCGCGCGCGTCCAGCCGCTGGGTGAGCGGGGTGTTGCGGCCAAGCTCGGTAAAGGCCAGCCGGTTGACGGCATCGGCACCGCCCAGCGCCGCAATCGCCGCGCGCATGTCGAGCCGGATCGACCGCCCGTCCTCCATCGCCTCTCCGCGTCCCCGGCAGGTGCCGGGATAGACCAGCCCGTCCGGGCCGTTGACCGGCGCCCCCTCCTGCGGGGCGGAGACAGCCTCTGCCACATCCCGGCGGGAGCAGCGGCAGACAAAGGCGAGCCCGCGCGCCCGCAACCGGTCGATCGCCGCACCATAGGCGTCCAGCCGGTCGGATTGGCGCAGCACCGGCCCGTCCCAGGTGAGGCCGAGCCAGCTCAGATCCCGCTCGATTGCCTCGGCATAGGCGGGGCGCGACCGTTCGGCATCGAGATCCTCGAGCCGCAGCAAAAACCGACCCCCCGCCGCCCGCGCATGGTCGTGGCAGAGGATGGCGGAGAAAGCGTGGCCAAGATGGAGCAGGCCGGTGGGGCTCGGCGCGAAACGTTCCGTAATTGTCGGGGTCAAATGTCAGGCCGCCGAGGCTGCCTTGACGATGGGCGCGAAATCCGCCGCCTTCAACGAAGCGCCCCCGACCAGCCCGCCATCGACATCCGGCACGGCGAAGATCTCGGCCGCATTGCCGGGCTTGACCGAGCCGCCATAGAGGAGGCGGATTTCCGCCGCCACCGCCGCTCCGAACCGCTCGCCGAGATGGGACCTGATGGCGGCATGCATCTCCGCAATGTCCGCTGTCGACGGCACCCGGCCGGTACCGATGGCCCAGACCGGTTCGTAGGCGATGACGAGATTGCCACCGGTCGCGCCCGCCGGCACCGAACCGGCAAGCTGTGTGGTGACAACCTCCACCGCGCGGCCCGCATCGCGGTCGGCCTCGCTCTCTCCAACGCATAGGATGGCGGCGAGCCCGGCGCGCCAACAGGCTTCCGCCTTGGCACGGACCAGGGCATCCGCCTCGCCATGATCCTGCCGCCGTTCGGAATGCCCGACGATGATGTAGGAGCCGCCGGTACCGGCGATATCTCGGCCGAGATGATCGCCGATACCGGCGGCTCCTACATCATCGTCGGGCAT
>JBCBIS010000106.1:0-13941 GCA_038524325.1 Pseudomonadota bacterium | reverse complement strand
AACCCGGCCGTCACCTTTATTTGCCGATCATCGTCCGCGGCGACCGTTGCCGGCCGGGTGACTGGCCGATAGGCGAAGGGCTGGTAATCGGTCTTCAAAGCCGCGATCAGCATGGCCAGCGATACGGCCGCGTCCCCGTGCCGGCCCTTGTTCCTGGTGTCTGGGATCGACGGGACACCGCGCACCAGGCGCAGGCTGCGCAGGTCGTCGCGGATCAACGCATCCTGGGGCAGCTCGATCGTCTGGTCGTCGATGTGCCCCTTCATTGTCGGCATGTTTTCCAGATACCAGCCGGTCGAGATTTTGACGGCCTCGACCAGCTCGTGGCCCCATTCCTCTTGCATGTCCTCGGCCAGCCCCAGGCCGTTCCCGGTCGCGTCGAATTTCGCCCCGCCGAACAGCGTGATCCCGGCGCGGATCGCCCGCAGCACCTGGCGCTGTTGTTCCAGCGGGCAGTTTTTCAGCTCGACGATCAGGGGCACCACGATCGACAGATCCAGCCGCTCGAACCCGACGCTGATGACGGTCAGGTCGCTGGTGCGGCCAAAGTCTTCGCCGATCCCGGCCGGGCGCCGCGGGTCCAGCCGTGCCAGGTGGGGCAGGACGTATTCATCCAGGAAGTCCTTGACGAATTTCGTCCGCTCGGCCATCGGCCGCAGCTCGAAGCCCGGCGGGCAGGTCAGCCGGGCCACCACATGCGCCTCGGTCATGCAGGCCTCGATCGCGGCGCGGGACAGATAGACGCCAGACCCGGCTTTCGGAATGCAGCGCAGCTCCTCGTCCGCGTCCTCGCCGTAATATCCGAACGTCTTTTCGATCCACCCCGCCTTGGCCTCGGCCGTGTCCTTCAGCCCCTTGACCAGGGCGATCCGCTCGTAAAGGCCTTCGGCCACCGCCTGGTCAAAGTCGACGCGCAGGACGGCGCCGTCGCGCTGGCCTTCGCGGATCTTCTGGATCAGCTCGTTGAACGGGTTCTCGACCCCGTTATGGGTCGAGATGACCAGCACCTTGCCGCCCCACATGGTCAGCGCCATCGCGGCCTTCAGCATCTCGTCCAGCTGGTCGTGGAAGGCGGCCTCGTCAAAAATCACATAGCCCTGGCGGCCGCGCAGCGATCGCGGCTTTGACGTCAGTGCCATGATCTCGAAGCCGCTGGCGAAGGTGATGCGAAACGCCTTGATCGCCTTGTCGTCGCCATTCTCGTCCTGGTCGAGGAACACAGTCTCCTCGACGGCGCTGGCGGCCGGCATGAAGGCGCGCGCCCACATCGCGCAGACGTCGATGAATTCGCGCGCCATATCCAGGTTGAACCCGATATAAAGCGTGTCCATACCGCCCGAGCTGCGGCCGGCCGCCGATGTCAGCACCGCGTCGGCGCCGACGCCCCAGGTCATCCCGATCCGCCGCGACTTCTCGCACACCACCAGCTGGTAAACGGCCGTGGTCCGCATCAGCTCCTGCTGATATGGCAGCAGCACATCGGGCAGCGAGACGATATCCGCCAGCGCCTCGGGGAGCTGCTGCTGGGTCTCCTCGCGCAGCTTGTCGAAGTCGATCGTCTCGGTCATGCTGCGACTCTTTTTGATCGAGGAAGAGCGGCCTTATGATAGAAATTCTCACCGATATCGCAGACAGCATCAAATCGGGCAGCCAGACTATCAGTGCAGCAAAGAATGCTGTTCAGACAGTCCGCGAACTGACCAAAAGCAAAACAGCTTCTCCCGCTGAGATCGAAAGCAAGCTCCTCGATTTGACCGAGATCATGGTCGATGCACGGACGATGCACGCTGACCTCATCGACAAGATCACTGAATTGAAGGCGGTGATCGCCGAGCAGGACGACTGGAAAAAGAAGCGTGAAGCCTACTCGCTGGTCGATGTCGCGCGTGGAGTCCCCGTCCTCGAATATGTGCACAGAGATGAAAACGACCAAACCGTTCCACACTACGCCTGCCCCGTCTGTAGCGAGAAAAAAATGATCATCCCGCTGAGGAAGAACGGTTGGGTCCTCACATGCCCAAACTGTGATGCTGATTTCTTTTTCGGCGCGGAAGATACTTCGCAGGCCCTGACCGACTACGATCCATTTGCCCATTGAGGAGGAACAGCGGTGATTGAAGCTCTTGCACTTGTGACCACAGCCGCCCAAGCGCTCACCCACTTGAAGGAAGGTGTCGGCGCGGCCCAAGCATTGAACAGTATGATCGTGAAACGCGATGACCTTCCGCCCGACGCAGTAGCCCAAATCCAGTTGTTGAACGAGCGCTTGGCACAGGTTCAGACAGGCTACATCGAGCTTCAAAGTTTGTTGGTGAAGTACCAGGCAGAAGAGGCTGCGCGACAAGAATGGTCCAATATCAAAGCTCGATACGAGTTGGTTAAGACACGGCAAGGTGCATTGATCTGGCGCTTTATCAAAGCTGAAGGTGACAGCACTCCCGACCACTTTGCCTGCCCGGTTTGCTTTGAGAAGCGTGTCAGGGCCTTCCTTGATGAAGGTCCAGAACTCTATACTTGCAGAACATGCAAGAAAGCGTTCAGGCACGCGCCTGCCGACCGCAGACAGCCACGTTTTCGTGGGCTTTGACATTTGGTTTCCAACAATAGGCCCTCGGCCTTTCACTATACGCGGCCTCGATCGGCCATCCATCTCTGGATGAAGCCGGGGGCCCAGCCAAAGTCGTTCGGCGGCGATTGATCCGGCTCGCGGGCCATGTCGATGCCGACGTTATCCGGCTGGATCATCATGGGCGGGTGGTCGCGCAGCGCCTGGTTCTCGGCCTCCAGCCGCTCCTTTGCCGCCTGGAGGCCGCCCACCTGGCGCTCCAGCTCGTCGATCTTGACGATCAGCTTGGCGACTTCGGTCGAGCGGGCAAAGCGGTCGCCTTTGACGGCGACATCGATCGCGCGCCGCGCCCAGCCCAGGCCGAACCGATCGTTCAGCTGGTCCAGCTCCATATAGAAATGGGTCCGCTGGGCCGAGATTTCGCGGACCACCGCGTCGGCCCGGCCGCCGATCTCGCCGATCATCTGGCGGGTGTGGGGGCCGATCTTGCCATCGGGCGCGGTGCCGATCGCCTCCTGCAGCCACGGGATCGCCCGGCCGACGCCGTGGTTCACAGCGCAGTCGAACACCACATAGGCCACGCCGTCGGGCAGCAGCTGGCAGCTGCAGCGCGACCAGTAATCGCGATGGTAAATCTGGCGGGCCCGCGCCTGGGTCATGCCCCGGATGTCCTCGTTCGGATAGCTCGCAGCCGAGATCCCGAAATTCGTGCCTTTCAGCTGGCCCTGGCCGATCCGGCCGCCGGTCCAGTTCCCGGGGTCCTGGCGGTCATCGGTGAAACCGCCCTCGCTGCCCAGGACATGCTCGAAGGCGCGCAGAAAGCGGGTGTCGTCGGTGCTGGTGGTCATGGTCAACTCCTCGTTTAGGCGGTCTCCCGGATGCCCAGGATCTCGGCTTTGATTTGCTCGATGGTCTTCGTCGTCAGGCCCAGTTCGGCGCGGCGGGTCTCGGTCAGCTCGCCCACCGCTTCGTCGACTTTCTCGGCCGCCTTCGCCAGCAGCTGGTTGCGGTTCGCGATATGGGTCATCTGCCCGGCGCGCCGGGCCTTCGCGACCCGCTCGATCGTCTCGGCCGCTTCCCGCAGCATTTTCAGCGAAAGGGTCTCGCCCGTCAGCATCCCGTCCAGCAGCACGTCGTTCACCAGGGCCATGATCGTCTCGCCCACCATCAAGCCGACGTCACCCTCGGGCATGTCGTCCCAGCGGGCGGCCATGGCGGCGGCCATCTCTTGCGCTTCTTTCAGCCGCGCCGCCTGGGCCGAGAACCGGATGGTGAACCGTCCGAACGCGCTGCGCGAAATCGGCTGGACGGGCGGGTCCAGGTCCAGCTCGGCCAACATTTCGTTGAAGCGGGCCAGGATCTGGGTCTGGGGCTGGCTGCGATCGCGCAGCGCGTCCAGGGCCCAGTTCACGGCCTCGTCCGCTTCCTCGGGCAGCTCCTCGATCGAGGACAGCCGGCCACGGCCCAGACGCCGCGCCATCGTCAGATCCTCGACGGCAGGTCGATGCCGTCGATCGGCTTGCCCCGTCGCGCGACATGATCGGCCCCGGCCTGGGTGATCTCGGCCACCATCACCGTGTCGCCGGCCATGGTGACGCGGATCGCATCGCGCCCCTCCAGCCAGCGCAGCAGCTCGCGAACCTCGGCCCGGCTCATAGCGTGCCCGAACGCGTCCAGCTGGCGGCTGATCAGGCTTTCATTCAGGCGGCCGTCGTTCTCCTTTTCCAACGCCCGCAGAACAACCAGGCGACGGTTCCGGTCCGCTTTCTCGACATAGTCCATCAGCTGTTCCCTCCCCCGCCGCCTAACAGATGGCTTTCATGGCGGCCGACCATGTTTTCGATCCGCGTCATGATTTGCGTGGTGCTTTCGATGCGTTCGCCCTGCAGGCGGACCATCCCGGTCAACTCGACCAGGCCGATCTGGATCGCGCTCAGATCGTCTCTTGTCGGCAAGCCGCGCAGCTCCATCGCCATCGTGGCCAGCTCGCGCTCCAGATCATGGATGCGGGCCGCCTGCGCCTCCACCTGGGCCTGCACGCGCGCTTCCGAGTCCTCGATCTCGGCCGAGATCGCTCCCCTTTGCCGCAGCAAATAGAAGACAAACCCGCCGGCGGCGCTTATCAGACCGACGATTAGTTGCGTGGTTGTCAGCCAGCTCTGCACGGCAACTAACCTTTGCCGTGATCTGATGGATACAGATTTGGCAAGGCTTCGACCTCATCCAAAAGACGCGCCCGAACCATGTCTTCGATACGATCGGGTGACAGGCCAAAGTCGGCGACATAGCCAGGTGCCGAGCTGGCCACATAGGCGGCGGCATCGCGAATAATCTCGCTCTTGATGACCACCGCCTGCGCCCGCTTCGTCAGGCCGCGCTCTTCGAACGACAGCTGGATGCCGCGCCGTGCGATCTCGAACAAGGCTTCGCGGGCCGAGGCCTCGGTGCGCTCGCCCAGATATTTTGCGAGCGGCCGCGCCAACGTCTTGTTCCAGGCAAAGCCAACCAGCGCGACCACGATGACGATCCCGTAATCGATCGCCAGCTCGACGACGCCAGACAGATCCACAGTTTCAGCAGCGGATGCAGGGGCCGCTACAACAATAAGCGCAAGGGCGATAACCCAGGTGTGTCGGATCATGATTGCCATTCTCTCTCCGGGGGGCTGATCTCATGTCTTCCCGGGAAAGGTGGCCGACAGCGCCTTCAAAACACATCCCGAAAACTTTCGGGTCCTCGGCGGTTTTGGGTGCGGCTATATGGTCGGCACGCTAAACGCGCCGCGAAGTCGCGTCAACGCGGGGGCCGCAGGTCCAGTTCCAGCTGCGGGTCCTTGCGGACCTTGGCGGCGTGATATTCGACCGTCCTGACATGGCAGCCAAGCGCTGCGGCGATCTTCTGATGGGAGATGCCGTCTTTCAGCATCCGCCGCAGCCGCGCGACCCGGCTGGATTGCGCCATCGGGATCAGCACCCGGCCGCTGCCCAGGTCTGACGCCAGCACGCGGGCCGCCTCGACGCCGATCACCTTGGGAAGCTCCATCCCGGCCTCGGGCTTTTTGGGGATCGTGACTTCGCGCCCACCGAACGCCTGCATCAGCGCCACCGCCTTGTCGGTGCCGATCAGACCCTCGATCTGGCCCAGGATGCCGGGCAGGGCCATGTCAGGCCTGCCCCTCGCCTGCCAGCATCGCTTGCGCGAATTCGGCGGACAGCATGAACCGGTCGCCATAGAGCGACCATTCCAGAACCCCATCGGGCAGCAACAGCGCCGCCGCCCACAGCTCGGCGCCAGCCCCGCGCGGGAAGGTGCGGCCGTCGGTCAGGTCGGCCTGGCTGATCCACGGGTCGGGGGTCTTGGTGACGGCGTCATAGGCCAGCTTCATCACCGTCAGCTCGGCCGGGCTGGCCATTGTCTCGTTCGCGGCGTCCTTCATTTTGACTTTCCTTTCCGACGGCGCCTTCGCGGCCCGTCTGCACGGATGACGGTGGTCATGGTGCTGCCCCGTAGGCAGTATTTCGTGCCGTTGAGGATCACTGCAGCGGCCTCGTTCTCGACCCCGGTCTGAGCGATGCGACGAAGCCGGGCGCGCACCGCCTCGATGTCCACACCCCATTCGCGTTCCAGGTATCGGATCACCGCGTGGTCAGTGACGGTTGCCGACGGCCGCTTCATCGCTGCAGCTCGACGCGATGGCGGCGCGCGATCGCCTTTAGGGCCTCGATCACGTCATAGGCGCGTTCCTGGGTCAGCCAGTCGACATCGGTCGGAAGCTCGCCCCACTTCTCGCGGAAATTGTCCGCTTGGATGAAGGCGTTCAGGGCTGATCGGTCGCGATCGACCACGCCAGCATCGGCCAGCAGGGACCACAACACATGGATGAAACGGATATAGGCGTGGGGGCTCTGCTGACGCTTGCCGCGCCGTTCCTCGAACCCCAGCGCCGCCATCGCGTCCAGGACCTTCTGGAGCTGTTTCGGCCCCATGCCTTTGGTGCTGTTCTGCCCCGTGACGCGGGTCAGCAGGGCGCGATAGTCGTCCTCCTCGATCCCCAGCTGGCGGCGCGCGATCTGGATCTTCTGCTGCAGCGGGTTACGGGGCATCGGACACTCCCGCCGCCAGCTTCTCGACATGCTCGACCAGCAGATCCAGACGATCGCCGAGGCGCTTTTCGGCCTTGCCGATCATGTCCGCGACGGTGCTGCGGTCGCGGTTGATCGCCCGGCCGATCCGGCTGTTCGAGATGCCGCGCCGACGCGCCGCAACGGCCAGCAGGGTGCGCGCGCGGATCAGGTGATCCTGCTGGCCATCCCCGCGCAGCTGGTCGTGGGTGACCCCGTACATCGAGCGGACTGCATCGCAAACCGGCTGCAGGGGCACGACAGACGGGGGCAGCGCGTCGGTCTGGTGGGTCGCCTGCACGACATACCCATGCCCCTCCAGCAGTCGGATTGCCGCCAGGATGTCGTGCGACAGCTGCGCCGGGTCTGGCTGGGCCGGGCTCATGTCTCCCCCTCCACCAGCTCCTCGGCGTCGGGCTTCACCTCGAACGCTTCACCATCCGACTTGATTGTGACCCCGGGGATCAGTCTGGCCGCGTCGGGTTCGGCCAGCATCCGATCCTTGTTGATCTCGGTCTTCATTCGCAGGAACCGGCGCATTCCCAGCTCGCGGCATTTCTCGATGACTGCATCGACCCCCCGGATCGTCACCTTCGCAGGCTGCGTGCGCCACCCGACCACCCCGGCCGGGAATCGATGGGACTTCACGCGGCCGTCATTCGTCAGGCGAACGCGGTTCGCTTCGGCGAAGGCCTTGATCCCCGCACGCAGGTCGCCGATCGCCGTGTCGATCGGCGCTACATCGCCCTCGTATTTCAGCTTGATTGCGGCCACGTCGTCGCCCATCTTCGCCTCCAGGCGGACGCGCTCGCGCTCCCATGCTCCCAGCTTCGCGATCCAGTCATTGCACTCCTGCATCGTCTGGGGGGCCTCGACGGTGATGGCCTTTTGCTTGTTTTTCGGCATGGTCACACCTCCGATCTGATTTGATTGGCCGCGCGCAACTTGCGCCGCATGATCGCGATGCAATCGTCCACGCTGCGGGCGCCCGCATTCCAGCCGACGGCGATCGTCATGGCCTGGACAGGACAGGGCAGGAAGACAGCGCCCGGCGTGTGTTCGCCCATCTCCTGCAGGACGGGTGCCGTCACGTTCTGCCCGTTCGCGATCAGCGCAAATTGCGAGTTCTGGGGGCAGCCGACGACGTCGGCGTAAATGGTGGTTGGCAGCGTGCGCATCGGTCACCCCCCGCCGTGAACGGCGTCGAGCTGGTCGGCCAGCTCGCGCAAATAGTTGGGGATCGACTGGTGGGCGAGCGAGCCGCTGGATGCCTGGGCCAAACGCCCCGCGCTCAGACCATCCTGCTCAGCACAGGCGGCCAGCAGGTTCAGCAGCTCGCTCTCGTTGCCGTGATACTCCTGCAGCAGGTCGTCAGGGATGACAGGTGAAGTGATATAGATGGCCATTGTGCGCCTCACTCGTTCAGGGTTTGCGGCTTGAAAGGGGGGAAGGCGAAGGGCAGGCGAATGACCAGCTTGTTCTTCTCGGCCTGAACCAATTCGCAGGGCTCGGCCTTCGACTTCTCCGTCGGGCAGCCTGGCCATGCTGCCATGAACACTTTGCGCGAGCCCCGGATCCCCGATGTAAATCGGAACTCGCCGATGCTGTCTTTGCGGATCATCACCTGGCCGCGTTCTGGTCCCTCTCCGCGCAGTATCGAGAAACGGTCTTCGTCGCTGATGGGGCCGCCAAAGAACTGCGTCTGCGCGCTCTCGGTGATCGTGATGATCACGTTAAACAGGGATACAGGTCCGGTGACTTCTTTGATCGAGGCGCTCACCCCGAGCTTGTTCGATGTCCGACCATGCGGCCGGTCAACTGGATTGAATGCCATTTTAAGTTCTCCTCTTTCTGTTTTCAGTGATTGCGCGGGATCATCGCCCGCTCTTCGATCGGGGTTGCGGAACCGATGGGTTGAAGAAGTCGCGGCACTCGTCCGGCGTCATCTCAGCCAGACGGCCTTCGTCTCCCGGCCGCAGGAATGCTGGGTGAACCGGGATCAGGTCATAAAGCACCCGGGCCATGGCCACCGCCTCGGCCGCTGGCAGCTGTTCAGGCCCTCGCATGGGGTCCTGTCGGATGCGCGACATCCCCCGACTGGCCAGCGCGATCAACTCGCCGACCGGCAGCTCGGACAGTTGCTCAATCGTCGTTCTCTGCTGGTTTTTCATACCGCTCACCCGTCGAAATGGTTCAGGGTGGCCCAGGCCTGACGGATGTGGGTGGCCGTCATCTCGCTGCCCTCACTGGCGGCCAGATCAGCGGCGGCGTGCATCGTCTTTTTCAGACCGCGCAGCGCCCACATCTTGCTGGCCACGTCATGCAGCACCTTGCGGGACTTCGCATCGCTGACGCCCCAGCCATCCAGGACCACGTCGATGTCCTTTTCTGTTGGCGCATCGATCCTGACGCGGGCGCCGACGCGGCTGAAAAACTGGGCGAACCCGTCCGTCCTCGACTGCGACTTCGTCGCCGCGAAAAACCCGTGGTTGCCCATCAGGACGACGCCGATTTCCATCCGGTCGTGCAGGGATCGCGCCATATCCAGCGCCTTCGGCTGCAGGTGCTGCGCTTCGTCGATAATCAACAGGCTGCGCGTGTTTCTCAGATGCTCCTCCAGCTTGTATCGCATCTGGGTCGGCGACTTCTCGGGCAATCCGATCACATGCATCACCTCGGCCAGCAGCCGGTTCGGCGATGTCATCTCGGGGTCCATCGTTACCAGGTGGACATTGTTGTGGCGGGCCATGTATTCGCGCGCGGCCATCGTCTTCCCGACGCCCGGCGCCCCAGCGATTACGGCCATGTCGGGCGAGTGATGCGCCAGGTTCAGGACGCTGGTGATCCGGTTCCCGATTGGCGTGGCCAGGAAGCCCGGCTCGGTCGGGCGATGTTTGGCCAGCTCATCCTTCGCCCGTTCGCCGTCCAGCCAGGCCGTCACCTTGCGGTCCACAGCATCGTTGTCGCCGCGATACTTGCGATCCATCCACTGGCTCAGCACGCTGGGCGAGATCCCGATCTCGGCCGCGGTGGCGTTCTGGCTCAGTCCGCGATTGGATCGCCGCGCGCCGACGCGCGCGCGCAGGTCTTCATCATTGATTGCCAAGGGTCCATCCTTCAAAACGGTGTCCAGGCTCATGGTCATCTCCTTTTCCATGGGTCTCAGAGCGGGGGCGCGGCAACGCCGCCCGCTCACTCCTCCGACGCAACCAGTCGCAGCTCGGCCCCGCGAAGGCGGCGGTCGATCAGATCGGCGGCGTCGAATTCCTCGGTCGGCTCGGCCGCGGCGGCGGCGGCGGCGGAACCGGCGAACATGGGGCGCACCACTTTCGGCGCTGGCGGCGGCGTTTCATCCGCGCCAATCGCGTCCAGCTCGCGGGCCAGTTCGGCGATGTTCATTTTGCGGCTTGCGTCAAGGGCCTCGCGCTCGGCGCGCAGGCGACGGCGTCCTTCGCGGGCATGGGTCTGGGCGTCCGCCAGCGACAGGAAACCGACTTTTTCGATGCAGGCGGCGTGCCCGACATACTCGCCCGTCAGCTTCTCGACATGGATGCCGTCATGCAGGGCGGCCGGGTCAAATCGGATGACCACTTTCTGCCCCGCCATATCGGGCGACCACTCGGCCCAATAGGCATTCTCCTGGAAGCGGATTGCCCCAGAATTCCGATCCGGCGTCACCGCATCGACGGCCATCAGACACCAGCGGCGTTGCTCGGCCGACGCCTTGCGGATCAGCGCCGTCTGATAGCTCTCCTCGAACGCCTCGACGAAGGATCGCCCCTTGCAAACCGCCGACCGTCGCCCGCTGCGGGCGTTGTGTTCGGCGATCCCCTCGGCGACGACGGCCTCGAAGACATCGAGCGGGACGGCCGTGGCGCCGTAATTCTCGGGCTTTGCGTCGGGCCGATTGCCGACATAGGCCCCGGCGAACCGGGGGTCCTTCGCGACGTCGTCGCAAAGGTCTCTGAACGCCCGTTCAATCGGCTTTGACCGGCCCGAATACGGGATGGTCCAGTGCACCTTGACGCCCATCTTGGGCATCACGCCGACGGGATCGTCCGCCTTCACCTTGAAGCGGTATCGGTTCGGAATGCCGCCGGTCACCCACTTCGAAGCGAAGGCGCGCCCATTATCCAGCACACAATGGTCGGGGATGCCGAACGTCTCGATCATGTCGCCGAACGCCAGCATCACGGCCAGCCGGTTCTCGGTCTGATCGGTGCGCCAGCTCAGGATGCGGCCCGAATAGACATCTTGGAACGCCACCATCAGGGGCCTGCCGACGGTGCCGTCGGGCCACCGGACGAAGACGTCCCATTTGTGCCCGTCGGCGTTGACGCATGTCATGGCCTGCAGATCCGACTTGTCGCGGATCTGGGGCGGGAACCGGCGTTTCAGGGCTTCGGCCCCTTCTCGCGCCAGGATCACGGTGGCGGGCGGGATCTCGGCCTTCACGCGCCGCTCCAGGGTGCGCTGTGATGGCAGATCCCAGCCCTTAACCTCGGCCAGCCGGGCGACCCGACGATAGGCGCTGGTCAGGGTCGGCCGCTCGGGCCGCAGATAATCGGTCTTGAACGCTTCCCAGGCGTGCGGGCTCAACTCGGCCTTCTCGATCTCGCGCTTCGCCGTCCGGTGACGGGGCGCCAGATAGGGCAGTCGGTCGGCCTCGGGAACCGCCTCGATCGACGATAGCCAATTCCAGATCGTCCTGGGCGATGTGCTATTGATGCGCGCCGCGATCCCCACCGCATCCGCCCGGGTGCTGCCACTTTGTTCCAGGATCTCGACCGACTGGATCACCGCCAGCCGGGCCTCGGCCTTCGCTTTCACCTTCTCGGGCAGTCGCTCATAGACGGCCCAGGCATCGCTGGGGGCGGGCTTCTCTTGCCTGGGCGCTGGGTCTCGATCCTCTGCATCGGCGGCCATCAGCTGGGCCTGCGCGCGGGTCGGGAACAGGCGGATGTGATACTCCCAGCCACCGCCCCGGCCTGGTCGGCGCCGTGCCAGCCCTTGATTGCTTCGCCAGCCCTCGCGCTCGGCCAGCGCCGTCACCCGCCTGCCAGTTCCTGGCAGGTCGGGCAAGCCGGCCTTCGCGATCTCTGCTGGGGTCCACCACTCCTGCATGTCAGCCCTGGGCCTTCCCCAGCGCTGCGCTGATCATCTTCGCGGTCTTCGGATCTCCCGCCAGATCGTCTAGGAACGCCCGCTTCGCCTTCATCGGCGCCCGGGCCCACAGCTCGCGCATTTTGCGCAGCGCGGTCTCCTCGGCGCTGGGCGCCTTGGCCGCCTTCTTTCCCTTCGCCTTCTGGATCGCCGCTTTCAGAGATCCAGAATTGGCATCCGTTGCATCGTTGGCGGCGGCTCTTTGCTGGTCTGGCGTCAGCTCGGCCAGCTGTTTCAGGTCGGCCAGTTTCAGCTGGCCCTCGATGCCGCGCAGGGTCTCGACAGCGGCGGCGTCCAGGTTCTGCCCAACGCGCACCAACCTCTCGACATGCCGGGTGGAGATACCGCGTTTTTCCGCCGTCGCCGATGCAAACGACATCATGTCGCTTGCATCCTCGACCCACCGGGCAGCCGCGCCCGCGCGACCCTTCGCGGTGGTCGGGTTCAGGCGCTCATAGACAGCCTTGCGGCTCGCCAGAAAGGTCGACAGCTCCAGCACCGACAGGTCTGCCCCGGCCAGGTTCTCGTCGATCTCGGCCAGCTTCGCCCAGTCGTCCGAACACTGCCAAACCTCGGCCCTGATGGTCGGCCGCTCCAGGCGGCGAAAGGCTTCCAGCCGGTGGCCGCCGGCAATCAGTCGCAGGCGGCCGTCTGACATCGCTCTGACGGTGATCGGTGTCAGAGTGTCGCCGACTTGCTCGATCGATGTCATGATCGCCGCGACGGCGCTGTCCGAGACGGGGCGCAACCGGTCTGTTGCGTCGATCTCCTCGACCCTGACGTCGCGGGCCTCCAGCAGCTTGGCCATCACGCCACCCTGCCCGAGGGTCGGCCGATCAGCCGATAATACCAGACCCGCTTGCCCTCGACATGCCGCTGGGTGCAATCGATGCTGTAACCGTTGGCGCGCAGTTCCGAGACGCATGTCCCCGGCGCAATCGTCCCGGATCTTGCCGCGACCTCCAGCGAGCTATGTTCCTGCCCATCCTCCAGCACTGCCAGAACCCGGATCAGCCGGGGGCTGGTCGACAGCTTCGCGGCGTTCATCCGGGCCCCCATCACAGGTTTCTACCGGTCGAACAGTCGCGCGGGTCGGCACCTTGAAAGAGCGCACTGCCCTTGCAGACCAGACAGATCCGGTTGCCGATCCCCTCGCTTGGAAACGGCACACCGCAACAGAGGCAATTCCGTGTGCGGACGGTCTTCGACTTCTGGATCTTGTCGATCATCTCTAAACACTGGGCGTGTGTGCTTTGCCCGGTGATCTTCTGGCCATCTTCATCGAAAACGGCATAGCCATGCTTGTATCGGCGAACGCGATAAGCCTCGGGCATCACAAGCTTCCCCCGATCACCAGCAACATGAAGACCATGGCCACCAGGGTCACAGCGGCCAGGATCTCGCCGATGATGACAGCCAGCGGCTGACACATCAGTTCGCCCAGCGCGGCAATCGCCTTACGCATTCACGCCTCCCATTTTTTTCAGCAGTTCATCGCGGCGGCGACATCCGCCCAGCTTCTCAAACATCGCGCGGCCCAACGTGACCCGCACAACGGGCCTCGACTTGAAGGTCTGATCGCTACGCTCAATCTGGATGCGCTTCTTTGGCAGCCACTCGGCGGTGAAGGTTGAATACCCCACCAGCACCGCCTTCTCGCTCTCCTGGATCAGCAGCATCGGCTCGGTCACCACCCCAGGCGCCGGGGGCGCGGTCTTGGTCAGCATGTCGCGCCTTCCGCTCATGCTGCCCGCCTGTCTTCGCTTGGGCGCGGCGTGTTCTGTGGCCAGCTCAGATCATCGGGCCAGTGTGCATCGAACCACTTCAGAACCCGCTCATAGGTCCGCAGCGTGCAGCCCCCGCCATTTCGAAGTGCCTTGAACAGACGTGCCTGACCGCAGGCTTTATTGCTGATCGTCGCCTCTCGCCGGCCAGTGTGGCCCGCGAAGGCCTCAACTAAGTCGATCAAGTGTTTGGGGTCTGCATAATGCATATTTACACTTTATGCGTGACAGCACCGCCGGTCAATGTGAAAATACACTGAATTTGCTGCTGAATGGCATTCTGTGAAAGTGCATAATTACACAGAAT
>JBCBIS010000105.1:0-13969 GCA_038524325.1 Pseudomonadota bacterium | reverse complement strand
CCGATCAAAAGCGGCGCAAAATCCTGCGTCTCCCGCGCCGTCGCAATCAACTGATTGCCTTTGACCTCGACCGTGAAGCCGACATTGGGCAGGGTTGTGTTGACCCGGCTGTCCAGGGCATCGGGCTCCAGCGTGATCCCGCCTGCCGCGTCGATCAGAACAATCTCCGTCCCGATCGCCGGACCGTTTCCATCGATCAAGTCCAGCGTAAAGCTGCCGAACCGCACCAGATCGAGGGAGCCGTCGATCTGAAGACTGTCGGCATTGCCCGTATTGTCGATGTCGAACTCGAGGTTGGAGTTCTGCAAGACCGTGACATCGCCCGTGATCGTCAGCGTCGAGATGTCGTCGCCTCCGATCTGGATCTCGCCCGAGGAGGTCAGCGAGCCCGTCAACGTGCCCTCGACATCGAACAGGCTGTTGGTGCCGACAAAGACGTCATCCGCGGTCAGCGCGGCACCATCCTTCACGACCAGCCGGCCCCGGCCGCCATTCGTGCTGGTCGCTTCGTCCAGCGGGGTGCCGTTGTTCAGCGCGTCGCTGTCGACATCCGCGCCAACGAACAGCACATCGCCCGCGTCCAGGGTCGAGCCGGCGCCAAAGACGTTGATCCGACCCTCCGAGCCTTCGCGCAGCCCGGCGGAGGAGCCGGAGGTTCCGGTCGTAATCGCCACATCCGCGCCATTCAGGATGTCGAGCCGGCCATAAGACCCCGCATCGCGCCCAATCGACAACACGCCGCCTGCAAAGGCCTCGGAGGTGTTGTTGCCCGAGATGGTGATCGAGGAGCCCTCGCCAAAGACCTTGATCGTGCCATGGCCGTCCTCGCCCTGTCCGGCGCGCAGACCGGGGAAGGTGCCGCGATTGCCCTCGATGGTCAGGTCCCCGCCAGCCGAGATCCGCATCGTGCCGGTGCCGCCATCGCGGCCCACGGTCAGGAAGGCGGCGTTTTCATTGGCCCGCGGCGTGTCGCTTTCGAGATTAAGCGCCGAGCCTTCGCCGATAATCGTCAGATCGCCTTTGGCGCCCGCAGTCCCAACAGTGGCAAAGCCACCTTCGAAGCGGCCCGTGAAGGGGACCGTGCCGTTCACGTTAACGGTGCCTCCGGAAGAGATCTCGAGTGTCGAGGTATAATCCTGTTCGTCGCCGGTGACATTGCGCAGACCGACCGCGACATTACTACCGCCGCCGATGACATTCACGGTGGCACCTTGTTCGACCACAAGATGACCCTCGCCCTCGCGTCCGATTTGCACCTCGGCGCCAGCGTAGCCTTCGTTTTGAGCGTTGTTGTTGATCACGTCGACCACGACATCCGCGCCAACCAGGCGGCCGGTTCCGACGGAGCCGTCCTCGCGCGCGAAACGCAGCGTGGCGCCGCCCTCCGAGGCGCGGTAGCCATTCAGGTTCTCGACGATCAGGTTTGCTGCACCATAGGCGAACAACTCACCGAAGCTGTTATTTCCGCTGTTGTTGGTATAGCTGCCGCGGCCGAAGCTCACATAGGTTCCCGAACCGGCAAATTGACCCGAATAGTAGGACGAATCACCGAAGGCGGTCGAGAAGTGCAGTGTCGGGCTGTCGCCGGCCTCTCCAAAAAGTTCGACGCGACCAACAGCGCCGCCTCCATCATTATTGTTATTGCGTCCGATATCGGCGTTGCGCGCCTCGAAAACGGCGTTGCCGCTCAAGCGCAACAGGCCGATGCCGTCATCGCGGCCAACCGTGATCCGGTTGCCATCCCCCAAGATCGACACCCTCGATTGCGCATCAGCCTCGCCGTTGACAATCAGATTACCGTCCGCATTCCGCCCGATATTGAGCCCGCCATAGGTGCCCTGAGGTTCGATCTCTTCCGGGGTTCCAAGGTTGGACCCCGGAATTGCGCGGCCAAGACTCGTCAGGGTCGATCCACTCTCGACGATGACTGTCCCAATCGCGTCGAAGTTGTCGTTACCGAAGCCGATATTGATCGAGTTGTTGTTGCCGTCCTGACCATCATCAACCGTGATGTCCGAGCCTTGGAGCCGAACCAGGCCGAAGCCATAGTCTCCGCCGAACGAAGCGACGTTCAATGCGCCAACCGTCGAGGTGATGTCCCGGACCTGCAGAACGCCATCGCCGTTCGATCCGACGAAGATGCCACCGGGGCCATAGCCCGCGTCGCCAAATGGTGTGTAGGTCATAACGTACTCCTTCTCAAAAACACGGCCTCAAATCCCACCCGCTGTGATTGCTCCCCGTGCTTCCCTAAGTTTCGGCTAGGCGGATTTGGGGAAGAGGCCAAGCGTTTTTGCCGCGTTAACGATCGAATTCCCGCTATGGGGTGATCAAAAATTCGATATCGATTTTTGGTTGTATGGGCGTCCGGAGGAACGGAAAAGCAGTGACGGTCGGGGTTGATTTGCGACCTGGCATCAGCAGGCAAATCTAGAATCTTAGAATACTTATAAAATTCGAGTTATTCACAAAACCTGTGGATGACGCTGTGGAGGATCACATCATGTTGAGTTTACGATCTGTTAACCGTCAAGATCTAGGAGTCGGGCAACTCGATTTTTCAGGAGATGCAGATGACTCAAGCGGCTGGTGAACATGTGCGTGATTGCGAAGTGCCTGTCCCAAACTCGCAGATGGCGGCCTTGATGCGCCAGGTGGTTTTGCCTGCGGGCAATCTCGAGATGATGATTGCCGAACACTTGAACTCTGACGGTGGCCAGCTTGACGTGGCCACTCGTTTTCTCCTCACCGCTGCGCGAGAGGGGCTGCACAACATCGCACAGAACGGGGCGGTGCTGGCCAGCCGGGCGGGCCGCTGAGGCAGGGCCTCAGCGAGACTGCGCTGCTTGCAGGAGGAAGGTCAGCGTCTTGAATCGATCTTCTTCCAGCGACTGATCCGGCACGCCGATTGGGCGGGCGCGGATATGGCAGAGAATGCAGCTGAAATTCGCCTGGCTGTAACTCTCCAGCGCGGCGTTGATCAGGGTCGAAGTGTTTGTATAGACCCCCGTCAGCGGGCCCATATGCCCGTTCAGATCGGCTTGCCCCGGGACAAAGCTGGTCGAAGGCCGTTTGTTCTGGGTCCCGATCAGCCGGTAGAACTCAAAGACCGAGCCCGCCAGAGCCTGCTGGAACAGCTCATTGGCGGCAGTGACACTGAGGGGGCCGGTCGCCAGGGGGGAGACGCGATAGACATCGGCCGGGGTCGGGTTGATTTCCGGCTCCGTGCCCGGAATCCGGCCCTCAAAGCCGACGCGCATCTCGACCGGACTGGGGGGCGTGCCATCGTTGAACGAGGGTTTCAGTCCCGGCGGCGCGCTGTGCCCGACCTCGGTGTTGTCCACCTGCTCGAAGGTCGAGGCGACATAACCCTCGGGCGTGAACCGCAAAATATGCAGCGCGACGAGACCCATATAGCGAGAGTTGCCGGTATTGTCGGTGTAGATCTCACGGTGGAGATAGCGCTCGACAGGGTCGTCGGGGCCGAGCACTTTCCAGGCGGCTTTCACATCGACCAGCCCCTGCATCGCATAAGGGTATTGCGCCAGATCTTCGAGATAGCCACCGGCCGCGAACTCGGCATCCGTGCCCTTTGGCGGCAGTTGAAACCCGGCGGGATCATCCGGGTCGAGCACCGAGGCCATGACGGCCTTTTCCTGCACGGCCGCATCGTAATACCTGAAATGTTTGACATACTCGAAGAACGCCTCGTTCACCGCGACTTCATAGCGGACATACTGCCCGTTCTGATCGATCAGCGGCCCGGTCGGGTTAGGGAAGAAGAAGGGCTGGTTGATATCGGTGGCATAGCCCGTCATGCCGGCCGGGTATTGCAGCAGATAGCGGCCCGTCCGCGGGGCATTGCGCGGTTGCGGGCGGGGCGTGTTCCAATCCGGATAGGCGGCCCATTCCTCTGGCGGGAGAAAGATTTCGAATGGCTCGCGATAGGTCTCCCAGACCGCATGGGGCAGGGGGGCCGTGCCTTCCATCTCGAGGATGCTGCGCCGTGCATCGGGCTCCGCCCGGCGGCCCGATAGGATCGCGGGCGCGCCATCGCGCTCGCCGATCTCCAGCGGGACATTCGGCCAGTTCACGGCAACGAACGAGCGCCACATGAATTGGAAATAGAGATACTGCTGAAGCGCGGGGTCCTCGGAGGTCTGAAACGCGCGCGGCATGATCCAGGGGGTGCCCTGCAGCACCTCCGCGGCGGTAATCTGCGCCTGCGCAAAGCCAGGCATCAGGGCCAGCAAGCCCAGAGTAAGAAGCCGATAAAACCGCATCCTATGCCCCCTGTCAGCAAATCGGCAACGCCGATTGACATGCGGCAGAGTATATCAACTTTGAGGCGAAGGGAATTCGGCGGTCAGCCGCGCGCGCGCATGCCCGGCAGGACGCGGTCCAGGACGCGCTGGAGGTCTTCGAGAATCTTGGTCTGGTCGTGCCAAGCCACCAAGGCTTGCGGCATCCAGAATGCGGTGGTTGTCAGAAGCAGATCCCAGCCTGCTTCAGGCGCGTTCGGCACGTCGAGCTCGCCGGAGCCCACCCCTTCCAGAACCAGATCGCTGAGCACCTCTGACATCCAATCGCGATGGCGATCCATCAACTCGGCTCCGCCCGGGTCTTCGCAGAGGAACTCAGCCATCTCGAACAAGCGCGGGTTGTCACCCATCATCTCGACCAGATGCGTGACGCCGGCTGTGATGGTCATCCGCAGACGTGCCTCGACGGACCTGCCCGGGCTGTTCCGGGCGTCGATCATGCGCTGGCCCTGGACAAGGAAATAGCTCTCGACCACGGCCTGGCCAATCGCCTGCTTGTTACGGAAGTAACGATAGAGATTGCCGGGCGACATGGCGCAGGCTTTTGCAATGTCGCCAATCGATGTTTTGGAGTAGCCAAAATGCCCGAACAGGGCCTTTGCCTTGTCGCGGATTAAGGTCTTCGTCTGCTCGACCTGCGGGCTTGTGCCCTCGTCGGGATCATACATCGGACGGCACTCTCAAAAGAACCAGCGCAACTTCGCGCGAAAGAAACTGTCATCAGCAAAGGACCCGGCAAAACTCGCCTTGTCCTGGTTGAGGAAACCCTGGCTCTCCACCTCCAGCCTCAAGGTTTCGGTTAACCTTGTCTCCCCCTCAAGCCTTAGTGCAACTGCACCATCGGGGACGTCAATGGAAGAAGTTAACAAAAAGCTGGTGTCCTCGGCATCGTTCAGGGCCAGACGTGCCCCGATGATGGCATCGTTCTGGAAAGCCGAGAGTGCGTTGTCACCCCTCTCGTCCCAGGCATATTCGGCGATCAGGCCGAGATCTGCATTGCTGTCGAGGATGCCGAAAAGCGTGTGCTCGAACCCTCCGGTCAGCGCGACGAAATTGTTGCTGCGGCCGAGCGCATCGCGCTGACCGTCGCGGAAGATGCCTTCGAATTTCCACAGCGTCGCATCGGTCGTGTACTGCGCATCGATCCCGCCTTGATTGATCCGCGAGTACACCGGGCGAAGAGATTGGCCGTCGAAAACAAAGCTAGGATCGCGCGAGAGACCGTGAAACCCGCTGATGCCCAGATCGACATTCCCGATAACTCCAGAATAGCGCACGGCGAAGGAGGGAGTCCATTCTTCGGCCTCCGTCTCAAAGATCGGCTGTGCGGTGTTGACCGGCGGATCGAAGCGCAATCTGCCCGAGACACCGGGAAAGGGGCGCTCGCGAAAATAGGGCAGGGCGTAGGCCGAGAACTCGCCGACATCGCTCAGATACGCGACCTTGAACAGGGGTTGGCCGAGCCGGTCCTCGTCGTCCAGATCCTCGACCTGATCCGTTTGGTTAATGATATCAACGAGGTGGACGACCTCGGTCTTGCCCCAGAACACGGTGTCAGCGCCAAAGGTGAACGACCAGTCCCCGGTCGCATAGTCGACTTTCAGCTCGCGGATATCGCCATGGGTGCGCCGGTCGTCGGCGCTGTCGAGACGCAGGAACGGGGTGAAGCGGAATTCGAGATCCCCGTCGAGCCACTCAGCGGCCAGGGTCGCTTTCCCAGCGATCGAGAAGGAATCGCGGTCCTGTCCGATGAATTGGGGGTCCTCGAAGAACCCGGTCGCTTCGAGCTCGATCTCACCAAAGACCTCCCAATCCTCCGGCGCGATGCTCTGGGCGTCTGCGGGCAGCGGCAGGGCGAGCAGAAACGCCGCGCAGGCCGACATGACCCCTGCGGCGGTCAGTCTGCTCACGCGACGCTCGGCGGATGTCTTGTCCGCGCCGCGATGGTCAGCGGGCCAGTTTCTGCAGCCGGCTTTGGTCAAAATCTCGCTCCGCCAGATCGGCAGTAAAGTCGTAGGCCGACCAGATCAGATCGGTCTCCTTGCCTGTTTGTTTGTTGGACATCCGCATGAGCCCCGGCCGCCAGTATTGACCTTCATATTGCTGGAAACCGGTCTGCGTCAGGATTTTTTCCAGATCTCCGCGCCGGTTGTAGAACTCCACCTGATGCAACCTGTATTCGATATCATCGGTCCAGCCGATCTGCCGCGAATAGCCGGATTTCGGGTTGAGCGGCGTCCGCTCGACGACGAAGCAATTCAGCGAGGTGTCGGTTGGGCAGGGCTCGTCGCGCAGATACTTGTAGTCGTAGTCACCCAGTTCCTGGCTGCCGAGATCTTCGTAGGAGAACTCAGAGGACACGAATTTGCCGGTGCGGTTCGAGGAAGAGATCCGCTTGGTGCGTTTGACGGCGGGAAGATAGAGCCATTGGTCATCGTCCTCAGGCTCGATATTCGCATGGGTCAGAAGGCCGGTGCCTTTGATGTCGCGTGGCTTCTCGAAGACGATGACGGCAAGGTCGCCCAGTTCGGTTTCAGGTCGTTCGCGCACCATGTTGCGGAACACGCGGCGGCTCTCGCGGCCCTGGCGGTCGCGCAGGATCATTTCACCATCGACCTCATAAGAGCCGAAGCCGAGATCGCGCCGATCCGCCTCGGCGGCAATGGCGCGGCCTTTCTCGACTGCATCATCGGCCCGGGCATTCCCCGCCCAGACCATGCCGCCCACGAGGGCCAGAAACGCCACACCTGTTACCGAAGCTGCTAGTCGCATCGATTCTTTCCTCTTGTCCAGCCAGATGAGCAGCGAAGGCAGCAGCAGGAAATCCGCCACCAGCGCCAAAGTAATGGTGATTGCCGTCAGCCGCGCCAGATCGCGGTTCACGGCAAATCCGGATTGCGCCAGGATGGCAAAGCCAGCCACCAGCCCGATGGTCGTCACGAACAGCGCCATGCCGACCGAGCGGAACGTATAGCGGACCGCATCCTCGGCGGATTTCCCCTGCCGCCGCGCGCGGGCGTATTTCGAGAGGAAATGCACCGTGTCGTCGACGACGATCCCCAGGGTCGCCGCGAGCACCACGGCAATCGCCAGGGTGACATTGCCGACGAAATAGCCCCAGAGACCAAAGGCCATCAGCGCCGGGACCATGTTGGGAAGAAGGCTGAGCAGGCCGATGCGGACGTCCCTGAGCGCGATCAGGATAATCAGCGAAATCAGCACGATCGCAATCGTCGTCCCGGTCAGCATCGCTCGGACATCGCGATAGGAGATCAGGTTGAACACATGCACCACGCCGGTGGGGGTCACCATGTGCAGATCGGGATGCGTTTCGTCCCAGGCCGCCTGGATCAGCGGGGCATTCGCCTCCAGCCAATCCCCGGCGCGCAGCGTCAGGGCGCGCATATCCGCAGTGGTGACGCCCGAGAGGCTGACCTGCATCCGCATCGCTGATCGGTCGATATCGATCTGATCGGTCAGGTCGAGCCCATAGCCGAGACTGAGCTCGTAGAGGAACAGATAGCCCGCCGCCTCCTCACGCGTCTCCGGCAGCTTGTACATGGCGGGGTCGTCGCCATGCATGTTCATCGTCAGCCGCTTGATGACGTCGGTCAGGGTAGAGACATAGGTCACCTCGGGCTGCGCGCGCAGCCAGTCGGCGAAGGCAGCGGCCTCGGCCAGGAATTGCGGATTGTTGATCCCCTGGCTCTCACCCGTGGGCAGAGGATAGTCGAGCGTGTTCACCCCGGTCAGCCGTGCTTCGGTGAAATCCGTGTCCTGGCGGAACGCGAACCGCTCGTCGAAATAGCGCAGGAAATCATCCTCGAGGACAAGCTTTGTCATCCCGAAGCCTGAGATGAGGACCACGCCGATCATGGAAGGCAGGAGGATGCGGTAATGCTGGGCCACCCGTTCACCCAGCCACGCCATGAAGCGGCTGGAGGCGGCGGGTTTGTCGCGTCGCGCGATGGGCAGCAGGGTCACGAGGGCCGGCAGCAGCGTCAGGCTGAAGATCATCGAGGCGATGATCCCTCCGGCCACCACATTCCCCAGCTCTCGAAAAGGCGGTGAGATCGAAAAGTTCAGCGTCAGAAAGCCCAGCGCCGTGGTCGTGCAGGCAATGATGATCGCGCCCATATGCTCGGACAGGGCGCGGCGCATCCATTCCTTGCGGTCCGCCGTCTCGACCATGGTCTGCCGGGCGGCCGAGAGGATGTGCACCGCCGAGGCAACCGCCAACGTCATGATGTAAAGCGGCGCCAGCACCGTCACCGTGTTGAGCTGCAACCCCATCCAACCCAAAACGCCCAGCCCACACGCCGCCGACAGCAGGATCACGATCAAGGTCGCAAAGGTCGCGAGGACCGATCCCAAGGCCAGCCCCACGACCAGCAGGATTGCCAGAAACATCGGGCCGAGCAGGCTGGCACTGTCCGCCTGACCTGCCGTGGCGAAGGTGTTGTTCACCATGACCTGACCGGTCAGCCGCAGGGTTACGTTCGGGTTGGCCGCCTCGATCTCGGCCTTCATCTCCATCACTTCGGCGACGATCGAGGGGATTTCAGTGTTCGGATCGGTGCGCGGCAGCTCGAAACGGATGCGGACCATCGTTGCGCCGGCATCGGGGGCGATCATCTGGTTGACCAGTTCGATTTTCGAGAGGGCGATGTCCTTGACCGCGGCTGCCTCCTTGGGCGTGACGGCGCTGGGGTCGGGCACCAGATCGCGCACGACCATGTCGTCGCCCTCGGCATAGGTGTGCTGGTGATTGGTCAGCGAGTCGACCCGCCGGACAAAGGGCAGGCGCCACGCGCGATCGGTCATCTCTCCGATCAGCATCAGCGTCTGGGGCGTGAAGACCTGCCGATCTTTCAGGTCCAGCACGATCATCAGGTTCTCGTCGCGCACGAAGGTTTCTTCAAAGCGGTCGAGCGCCTGACGATCCGGGTTCTCGGGCGCGAAGAAAATCCGTGCCGTTGGGTTCAGCGGTACGATCTGGTCGATCCGGGCGACCGAGACGGCGACGATGGCAAAGCTAATGAAAATCCAGAGAAACCGGTAATTAACGATAAAGTTGGCAGCCCGTACTGCCAGACCCGAGGGGGCTTGCGACGTCATGAAGGTGTGCCTCTGCAAATTTCGTCCGCACCAAAGAGCACAACCGAAACCCTGTCAATTCCGAAGAATGAATTCTCTGTTAAGACTTCACTCATGCGGCGGGTCGGCGATTTCTGGGAACCGACCGGCGGGACAGAACGGCATGTGATTGACATGGCGTGCATTGCATCAGCAAATCAACGCGCAAGCAAGGGAGGTGACCATGACAACCCCGCCACGAGTGGCTGTTATCGGGCTCGGATCGATGGGATACGGGATCGCTCAATCCCTGTTGCGGGGGGGCTTTACGGTCCATGGCGTCGATATCGATCCCACGCGAATGCAGCGGTTCCAGGCCGAGGGCGGCGCGGCCGAGTCCCTAGAGCAAATCGCCGGAACCTTGACCGCCGCCGTGATCGTGGTTCTGAACGCGCAACAGCTCGAGGCGGTCCTGTTCGGGCCGGACGGACTGGCCCCCAAACTGCCCGGCGGGGCGGCGATCATCGCTTGTCCCACCATTCCCCCCGCCGCCGCGCAGGCGATGGAGGCGAAAGCGTCCGCGCTGGGCCTTGTCTATCTCGATGCGCCGATATCTGGCGGTTCGGTCAAGGCGGCGGCCGGGCAGCTTTCGATCATGGCGTCCGGCACCCCAGCCGCCTTTGCCGCCGCGCGGCCCTGTCTCGACGCGATGGCCGAGACGGTGTTCGAATTGGGCGACCGGGCCGGCCCCGGCTCTGCCATGAAAATCATCAATCAGATGCTCGCCGGCACCCATATCGCGGCGATGGCCGAGGCGGTGACCTTCGGCATGACCCAAGGCGTCGACCCGGCCCAGACCGTCGAGGTGATCGGCAAATGCGCCGGCCAAAGCTGGATGTTCGACAATCGCGGCCCGCATGTGGTGGCGGGCGATTACACCCCGCATTCGGCGGTGGATATCTGGCTGAAGGATCTCGGCATCGTGCTGGATGTGGCGCGGGAGGCAAAGTTCTCTGCCCCTCTGACCTCCTCTGCCTTGGCGCAGTTCATCGCGGCGTCCGGCTCGGGTCTCGGCGGAGAGGATGATGCGGCCGTTGCAAAGGTCTATGCCCGCAATGCTGGCCTGACCCTGCCGGGAGAGGGCTGATGCTACTGGGCTGTATCGGAGATGATTTCACCGGCTCGTCGGATCTCGCGAACACGCTGGCCAAACAGGGGATGCGCGCGGTGCTCTATGGCGGCATCCCCGATGCCCCTGCGGAGCCGGGGGTCGAGGCTGGGGTCGTCGCGCTGAAATCCCGGACCAACCCGGTGGAGGAGGCGGTGGCGCAATCCCTCGCGGCGCTGGACTGGCTGCGCGCCCAGGGCTGTGAACAGTTCTTCTTCAAGTACTGCTCGACCTTCGATTCAACGCCAGAGGGCAATATCGGTCCCGTCGCGGATGCGCTGATCGAGGCGTTGGAGGCCCGCCACGTCATCGTCTGCCCGGCGTTTCCCGGCACGGGTCGGTCGGTCTATCAGGGGCATCTGTTCGTCAATGACCGGCTGCTGAACGAGTCCGGCATGCAGGCACATCCGCTGACCCCGATGACCGACCCTGACCTGCGCCGCTGGCTGGCGCCGCAGACCCGCCACTCGGTCGGGCATGTCCCGGCCCAGACGGTGTTCGCGGGGGCCGAGGCAATCCGGGCGGCCTTGCAGGCCAGCGTCGATTCGCTGATCGTTGTGGATGCGATCCGGGACGAGGACCTGATGGCGATCGGCGCCGCTGCCAAGGGATTGCCGCTGATCACCGGTGGGTCCGGCGTCGCCATGGGCCTGCCGGCGAATTTCCGGGCTGCGGGTCAAATCGGGCAGAGCGCACAGGTCTGGCAGGGTGTGGCGGGGAAGGCGGCGATCCTGTCCGGCTCCTGCTCGCAGGCAACCCGGGCACAGGTGGCGCGACATCAGGCCCGGCACCCGGCGATGGAGATCTCCGCCGATGCCGTTCTGTCGGGTGAGGTGACGGCGCAATCGGTCGCGCACTGGCTGTTGGCGCAAGACGGCCTTCCCTTGGCCTATACCTCTGCCGATCCCGAGGAAGTCGCCGCCATACAGGCCCGGCATGGACGTGAGACCGCGGCGACCGCCATCGAGGCGCTGTTCGCCGAGACCGCCCGCTTGCTGGTCGCGGGCGGCATCGCGCGGCTGGTGACCGCAGGAGGAGAGACCTCGGGCGCCGTGGTCGAGGGGCTGGGTCTGACGGCGATGGAGATCGGGCCCGAGATCGATCCCGGCGTGCCCGCGATGACCGTGCCGGGCCGCCCGCTCGCCATCGCGCTCAAATCCGGCAATTTCGGCGCGGAGGATTTCTTCGAGAAAGCCCCGGCCATCCTGGGAGGTGCGGTATGAGCGAGACCCAACTGCGCGAGGATATCTGCCGCTTTGCCGCCTCGTTCTTCGAGCGCGGGCTGACCGGCGGCTCCTCCGGCAATCTCTCGGCGCGGACCGAGGATGGCGGGCTGCTGGTCACACCGACGGGGTCGAGTTTCGGAACGCTTGATCCGGCCCGGATCAGCCGGCTGGACGCGGCTGGCACGCTGATCGATGGGGATCCGCCGACCAAAGAGATGCCGCTGCACACGGCCTTCTATGACACCCGGGCCGCGGCGGGGGCGGTGGTGCATCTCCACTCGACGTATTGCGTGGCGATTTCGATGCTGCCCGAGATCGATCCAGACAATGTCCTACCGCCGATCACGCCTTACTCCATCATGCGGCTCGGCAAGGTCAAGCTGCTCCCCTATTTCCGGCCGGGAGACGCGGCGATGGGCGAGGCGGTGCGGGGATTGGCCGGCAAACGCTCGGCGGTGCTCTTGGCCAATCATGGCCCGGTTGTGGCGGCCAAGACGCTGGAGGCCGCAGTTTACGCGATGGAGGAGTTGGAGGAGACTGCGCGGCTGGCCCTGCTGACCCGGGGCATGGCGCCGATCGGGCTCAATGAAGCTCAGATCCGCGATTTGGTCGAGACATTTGATGTCGAGTGGGACTAGGCTCCGATGACAGACGCGGCGCCCGTCCTGAGGCGGGCGCCGTCGTCCTATTTCGGATCGATTACCCCAGCCTCAACAGGATGGGGCACCGCCCGGCATCGCCACCGGGCGCTGGGGTCTCAGAGGATGAAGTCCGCCGCGTCCAGGTCGACAATCCCGCTCAGTTCGATCTGGAACTCCGAGGACATGTCGTCATCCGTATTGGCCAGGATCAGGGTGCGGCCCAGCCCCTCTTGCTGGATGAAGCGGAGCTGGCCGGCATCGGTGAACTGATCGCTGCCGATAAACTCGAAACGCTGGTTGCCGCCACGCGTTTCGTCGGCATCCAGCCGGCCGATCTCGATCCGGTCCTGACCGTCCTCGTTGAAATCGGTGATCACGTCGCGATTGGCGCCGGGCCGCGAGTCCGACGTGTTGAAGTAGATAAACCGGTCATTGTTGCCGCCGCCCGACATGATGTCGGCACCTGCATTGCCATAGAGCTTGTCGAAGCCCGCATCGCCGATCAGCCGGTCATCGCCCGCGCGGCCGATCACCCGGTCGTTCCCGGTCGACCCGTTCAGCAGATTGTCCTCGCGGTCGCCGAACAGAAGGTCGATCGAGGAGCCGCCGGTCAGGTTCTCGACCGAGATGAACGTATCCCCCTCGGCATCGCCAGTGCCTGCGTTCTTGCCTTCGAGATCGGCGACATTGCGGACGGTCGAGCCGACATAGCTGGCCGTGTCGATCCCGTTGCCGCCGCGATGCGCATCGGCGCCCGCGCCGCCAACGAGGAAATCGGTGCCATTGTCACCTTGCAGCGTGTCATTGCCGAACCCACCGAACAGGTCGTCGCCCTCGGTCCCGCCGCGCAGGAAGTCGTTGCCGAGGCCGCCATAGGCAACATCGATCCCCTGACCGCCAAAGATCTGGTCGTCGCCGGTTTCTCCTTCGATCGTGTCGCTGCCGCCATCGCCAGACAGGCTGTCATTCCCGCCCCGGCCAAAGATGACATCCGCACCATTGCCGCCATTGATCGGGCTGTTGCCATCCGACCCTATCCGGAGCTGGGCGTTCGAGAAGATGAGCTGATTGCCCCGGAACACCTGGCCGGCGAACTGGAACTCTTCCACATTCACCACGGTGTCGACGCCTTCTCCACCAGGGGCGGCCACCAGCAAGGCGCCGTTCTGGTCCCGGAAGAAATGAACGTTCTGAGCACCAGTCTGCCAGACCGCCCGGTCGATGCCGTTGGTAAAGGCGTCGCCGATGCCATTGTCGCCATCGATCAGGTCGAACCCGGCACCGCCCTCGACGATGTCATTGCCCGAGCCTGCAATGATCGTGTCATCGCCGCCAGCGCCATTGATCCGGTCGACACGGGTTTGCAGGGTCGAGCCGAAGATCGTGTCGCCGAAATTCGAGCCGATCAGCGCCTCGATCCCCAGCAGGCTGTCGCCCGCAGCGGCGCCGCCATTCTGCATCAGGCTCGCCCCGTCAAAGCTGACGGTGATGGCGCTCGGCGCTCCGATATAGGAGGCCGTGTCGATATCGCGGGTG
>JBCBIS010000104.1:0-14007 GCA_038524325.1 Pseudomonadota bacterium | reverse complement strand
CAAAGTCGATCAGACGGGGAAAGAATTCTTCCTCCTGGCCCGTCGAGACAAAGCCCTCGAGCTGTTTGATCCAATCATCGATGGTCTCAGGATTTGCCATTTACATGCGCACTCGAATCGTATTCGCAAAAGTATACGCAGATTTCGGCGGATGCCGCAGCGAATTGTCTGCGATTGCACGGCGCGGGAATGGCCCTGGCGTTAGGCGCCGAGACCATAGGATCGCATTGAAACCGTCACACACTAAAAATATAACGATCTCAGGAAAATCACCTTGGAGGACTTCTCATGCAACGGATCTTGATGGCAGGCGTTCTGGCCGGTTTGGCCGCGCATACCGCGCATTCCGGGCAGCGTCAGCTCAGCGCCCATGAACATGGTGTCGGCACTCTGAACATCGCCTTCGAGGGCAATTCCGTTGCGATGGAATTCGAGGCACCCGGCGCCGATATCGTCGGCTTCGAGCATGAGGCCGAGTCGGCCGAGGACAAGGCAAAGATCGAGGCGGCCATCGGCCAACTCGCCAGACCGATGGATCTCTTCACCGTGCCCGCCGCTGCCGGCTGCACCGTGGTCGAGGCCAAAGCGGCGTTGATCAGCGGCGACGACCACGGCGATGACCATGGCGACCACGCGCACAAGGCTGAAAAGGCGGATGACCACGGTCATGGGCACAGTCACGGTCACGGGCACGGCGATGACGACCATGCCGAGGAAGCCGAGGGCGAAAGCCACACCGAGTTCCACGCTGAATACATGCTGAACTGCTCCGCGCCGGGGAACATCGACGCCATCGCGTTCAAGTATTTCGATCTCTTCCCGAATGCCGAAGAGGTCGAGGTGCAACTGATCTCGGACAAAGGCAGCCAGGGGTTTGAGGTCGAGCGTGACAACCCGAGCCTGCCCCTCGGCGGCGCCATCTGAGGCCCAGACCGGGCACAGCCTGTGTCACTCGACATCTCCGATCTGGCGTTCTCCTGGCACGGGAGAGCGCCGTTTCATATGTCGGTCCCGCATCTGGCGATCGCTGCAGGCGAACGCGCCGTGCTTCTTGGCGCCAGCGGCTCGGGCAAATCAACACTGCTGAGCCTGATTTGCGGGATCCTCGCGCCCGAGCGCGGACGGATCGTCATTGCGGGGCAAGAACTGACGGGCCTGCGCAGCCACGCCCGCGACCGGTTCCGGGCCGAGCGGATCGGTGTGATCTTTCAGCAATTCAACCTGCTCCCCTTCGCGACGCCATTGGAGAACATCTTGCTGCCGCTGAGCTTCGCACCCGAGCGGCGAAGACGGCTCGCCAGCCCTCGCGATGCCGCGCTGAGCCTGGCGCGCGCCTTGGATCTGCCGGAACAGGCTGTCTGCCATGCGCCCGCCGCCGAGTTAAGCGTTGGACAACAACAGAGGGTCGCGGTGGCCCGCGCCTTGATCGGCAGCCCCGATGTGATCATTGCGGACGAACCGACCTCGGCGCTGGATGCCGATGCTCAGGCGAATTTCCTCGACCTGCTGTTCGATCAAACGGCCGCGGCGGGGGCGACCCTGCTCATGGTCACGCATGACCCCCGGCTGACCGAACGGTTCGACCGGGTGATCCGGCTGGACGAGATTGCCCAAATCTCGCGGCGGGCCGCGGCATGATCCTGCTGCGGCTCGCCTTCTCCTCGCTGCTGGCGCGGTGGATCACCGTCGGGCTGACGATTTTCGCCATCGCCCTTTCGGTCGCGCTGTTCCTGGGGGTCGAGAAGGTGCGGACCGGGGCGAAGACCAGTTTCGCGGATACGATCTCGAACACCGATCTGATTGTCGGCGCTCGGTCGGGCAGCGTGCAATTGCTGCTCTACTCGGTCTTTCGCATCGGCAATGCGACCAACAATATCACCTGGGAGACCTATCAGGACCTCGCCGCCCGTCCCGAGGTGGCCTGGGCGGTGCCCCTCTCGCTCGGCGACAGCCATCGCGGCTATCGCGTGATGGGCACCACCACCGACTATTTCCAGCGGTACAAGTTCCGCGGCGGGCGGGAACTGGCCTTTGCCGAGGGCGCCGTGTTCGAGGATCTGTTCGATGCGGTGGTCGGCGCGGATGTGGCGGCGGCGCTGGATTACCAGCTTGGCACGTCGATTGTGGTTTCGCATGGCCTCGCCTCCTTCGTCGATCATGCCGACAAGCCGTTTCGGGTGGCCGGCATCCTCGAGAAAACCGGCACCCCGGTGGATCGCACGGTGCTGGTCAGCCTCGAGGCGATCGAGGCGATCCATGTCGACTGGTCGGGCGGGGGACGCGTCGGCCGCATCTCGGCCGAGGAGGTCCGCGGCATGGTGCTCGAGCCCAAGGCGATCACCGCCATGATGCTGGGCACGACCTCGCGGCTGAAGGTCTTTACCCTGCAACGCGCGATCAACGAGTATCCCGAGGAGCCGCTGCTCGCCATCCTCCCCGGCGTGGCGCTGCAAGAGCTGTGGGAGATCGTCGGCGTGGCCGAGACCGCGCTGATCGGCGTCTCGGCCATGGTCATCGCCACCGCCCTGCTGGGCATGGCCGCGATGATCTTTGCCAGCCTGAACGAGCGGCGCCGCGAGATGGCGATCTTCCGCGCGGTTGGCGCCGGGCCGCGGGTGATCGGCGCTCTCCTCATGCTGGAAGCAGTGCTGCTGACCGCCATCGGTATCGTTCTGGGGGTCGTGCTGCTCTATGCCGGGCTCTACACCGCACGGCCTTATATCGACGCGGCCTATGGTCTATATATTCCCATCGAGGGCCTGACCGGGCGAGAGATCCTGGTGCTCGCCTCGGTTCTGGGGGCTAGCGCAATCGTGAGCCTGATACCAGCCTGGCGGGCCTATGCATTGTCGATCGCGGACGGGATGACTGTGCGCACTTGAGAACGGAGTGAATGCGATGCCGCTGCACCTCGATAGACGAAACCTTATCGCCGGTCTCGGCGCCTCCGCACTGATTGGGCCGACTGCCCATGCGAGAGCGCCGCTGGAACTGGAATGGGACGATCTGCTCCCCGCGGAGAGCAAGGGCCTGTTGATGGACACGCTCCAGGGCCTGGGTATTGTCGAGCACGGCCAGCTCTCGACCCCGTTCGATCAGGAGGCCGCGCGGGCCGTGGTGACCGACTACAATGGGAAGCAGGTGCGGATCCCGGGCTATGCCGTGCCGCTGGATTTCTCCGGCACCGGGATCACGACCTTCATCCTCGTCCCCTATATCGGCGCATGCATCCATGTGCCGCCACCGCCGGCGAACCAGCTTGTCTTCGTCAAGGTCGTCGAGCCGTTCGAGAATGAAAGCATGTGGGACCCGATCTTTGCGACGGGAACCTTCACCTCCTCGGCGGTTGCGACTGAGCTTGCGGAGATCGGCTATGCCATGAGCGACGCGACGGTCGAACCCTACACGTTCTGATCGATCGCATGGCTTTAAAGGCTCGAGCGCCGTCCGCAGACGGCGCTCGATGTGTTTTCGTGGGTTGCCTCAGGCGAGGTCGAACCGGTCGAGTTCCATCACCTTGGTCCAAGCCTTGCCGAAAGCTTCGACAAAGGCTTTCTCGCCGTCATCGCAGGCGTAGACCTCGGCCAGGGCGCGCAGTTGCGAGTTCGAGCCGAAGACCAGATCGACCGAGGTGCCGGTCCATTTCACCGCATCGGATTTGCGGTCGCGGCCCTCATAGACATCGCCGCCATCCTCGGTGGCCGTCCACTCGACGCCCATATCCAGAAGGTTGACGAAGAAGTCGTTCGACAACACGCCCGGGCGGGTGGTGAAGACGCCATGGGTCGCCCCGCCGGCATTGCCTTCCAGCACCCGCAGACCGCCGACCAGCACCGTCATCTCCGGCGCCGACAGGGTCATCAGCGCGGCCTTGTCGACCAACAGTTCCGCCGGTGGCCGGATCGCGCCGGGGCGGAGATAGTTGCGGAACCCGTCGGCCCGCGGCTCGAGCACCGCAAAGCTGTCGGCGTCGGTCTGCTCCTCGGTCGCGTCGGTGCGGCCTGGGGTGAAGCCAACGTCCAACGCGTGGCCCGCGGCTTTCGCCGCCGCCTCGACCGCTGCGGTGCCGCCCAAAACGATCAGGTCGGCCAGCGAGACCTTCTTGGTGCCGGATCCGTTGAACTCGGCCTGGATCTTCTCCAGCGCCGGCAGGACGAGATCCAACTCCTCGGGATTGTTGGCCTCCCAATGCTTCTGCGGGCTGAGGCGCAGGCGCGCGCCATTGGCTCCGCCCCGCTTGTCGGTGCCGCGATAGGTGGCCGCCGAGGCCCAGGCGGTGCGGATCAACTGCCCGCCGGTCAGGCCCGAGCCCAGCAGTTTCGCCTTCAGATCCGCGATATCGCCCGCATCGATCACCGCGTGATCGACGGCAGGGACCGGATCCTGCCAGATCAGCTCCTCCGACGGGACGTCAGCGCCGAGATAGCGGATCTTCGGCCCCATATCCCGGTGGGTTAGCTTGAACCAGGCGCGGGCGAAGGCATCGGCGAACTCGTCCGGGTTCTGGTGGAAGTGGCGCGAGATTTTCTCGTATTCCGGGTCCATCCGCATTGCCATATCGGCGGTGGTCATCATCAGGGTGACCTTGTCCGACCCATCCACCTGTGGTGCGTGGTCCTCGTCCTTCAGATCCTTCGGCGCCCATTGCCAGGCTCCGGCGGGGGATTTGGTCAGCTCCCACTCATACCCGAACAGCACGTCGAAATAACCGTTGTCCCATTTCGTCGGGTTCGGCGTCCACGGCCCCTCGATGCCCGAGGTGATCGTGTCCACGCCCTTGCCCGATTTGAACGAGGACATCCAGCCAAAGCCCGCATTCTCGACCGGAGCTCCCTCCGGCTCGGTGCCGACATGGCTTTCCGGACCGGCGCCATGGGACTTGCCGAAGGTATGTCCGCCGGCGGTCAGCGCGACCGTCTCATAATCGTTCATCGCCATCCGGGCAAAGGTCAGCCGGATGTCATGGGCCGAGCCGAGCGGGTCCGGCACCGCATCCGGGCCCTGCGGGTTGACATAGATCAGCCCCATCATCACCGCGCCCAGCGGGTCGTCCAGCTTGGCAGCATCCGCATCGGCGCTCTTCACGTCGCGGACGGCGCCCGAATAGCGGCTGTTGGGGTTGTCCGAGGTGGCGAGCCAGTCGGTCTCCGGCCCCCAGTCGATTTCCTCGGGTTCCCACACATCGGCGCGACCGCCACCGAAGCCGAAGGTTTTAAAGCCCATCGACTCCAGCGCCACATTGCCCGCCAGAACCAGCAAATCGGCCCAGGACAGCGCTGCGCCGTATTTCTGCTTCACCGGCCACAGGAGACGGCGCGCTTTATCCAAGTTGCCATTGTCGGGCCACGAGTTCAGCGGCGCAAAACGTTGCATCCCGGTGCCCGCGCCCCCACGACCGTCATAGACGCGATAGGTGCCCGCGGCGTGCCAAGCCATGCGGATCATGAACGGGCCGTAATGCCCGTAATCCGCCGGCCACCAGTCCTGGCTGTCGGTCATCAGGCCGTGAAGATCTTTCTTCACCTCCTCCAGATCCAGGGTCTTGAACGCCTCGGCATAGTCAAACGCGGCGCCCATCGGGTCGCCTGCAGGCGGGTTCGGGTGCAGCACTTTCAGGTTCAGCTGGTTCGGCCACCAATCCGTGTTGGTGCGCATTCCGAAGGCAATGCGACCCGTGACTCCGCCCATCGGGCATTTGCTCTCGCCGTCCATATCCTCTCCGATCGTGATGTTTGGTTGCGCTTCGTCTGCCCGTCGAGGGCGTTGATTTCCTGCGCGTTGTAGCAGCGCAGGAGGGGAGACTAGAATGATTCTAGAAACCTGCAAGGATCATCTGGTCGCATCATGAGACCTTAAGATCTTCATGAGCCCCATTGGCCGGGAGAGGGCCGCCGCCCGGGCTGTTCGGACGGCGGAAAGCTCAGGAATTGGCGTGACAGCTGGCTGCGTTCCTGTCCCAGGGCAGGTCGCGCAGATGGCTGTCATCGAAGAAGCCGACCGGCATCAGCTTGAACCCGCACGAGATACAGGGCTGAACCGGGAAATCCTCGGGCCGCGGCACATGGTGCAGGCCGAATGTGTGCCAGGCCACCAGATCCTGGCCGACCAGGTCGCGGTCGCCAGCGATGAACGCGTTGAGACCGTCGGACCCGTCCGAGCCGTTCACGAACTCTCCGGCAGGATAGCGTTGGTCCGGGTCATGCGCGGTCACCCAAAGGTCGTGATAGGTATAGCCCGCCCGGCGGCCCGAGGGTCCGTCCGGCGCGATAAAGGGCGTCACCGGCGAGGTCGGGATCAGCTTGTAGGCCGTGGCCTGCCCGGTCAGGCCGGTCTTCTCGGCGCTCTTGAACTTCCAATACCGATGGCTCGCCAGATCCGCCTTGCGGCAGGCCCCGGCCTCGCTCATCAGCACCGTCTCGACCATGCGATAGGCGTTGCCACAGGGGTTCTCCGGCCCTGCGGGATCCGCCTGGGTGTTGCACTCCACCACCGTGTTGGCGTCGCCATCGACGGCCATATCGAGCCGGGCGCAGAAAGTGTGCTGGTGGATCTGCCCCAGCACCCCGGGTGTCACCTCGACGCCATGGGGGCCGGGCTGGCCGGGATGGCAGGCCGTGGTGTTGATGACCCCGGTCGCCTTCATCTCAAACTCTATGGTGCCGTCGAGATGCAGGTACCAGTAATAGCCGTATTCATAGTTCCCCACCGTGGCGATGGTCGAGATCACCATCTTGCGCGCCCGGCGCGTCTCGACCCGGTCGAGGCGGAAGTCGTAATGCTTCCAGGCGATGCCCATGTCTTCCTCATGCAGGCAGATGGCGTTCTTGATCACCTCGACCTCGCCATCGCGCCCGTTCATTGTGGCGTCGAGATATTGGATCGCGCCCAGGCAGTCGCAGCCGAGCTCCAGCGAATTGACCAGCCGGCCCACGCCATACTCGCCGATATCGAACACGTTCTTGCGCGGATGCGGCCCATCGGGCGCGCCATAGGGAACCATCATCTCGGCGATCGAGGCGCGGTAGAGCACCGGCCGCCCGGCGATGGAGATGTCATGCAGGACCAGCCCCTCGCGGGCGTTGAAACCGATCAACAGCTCCCAGTCATGCCATTTCAGCCGGTTGCCCTCGACCGAGAAACTGACGCCCTCAGGTTGGACCACATTGATCGGGCGCAGATCCTGGCGGGTCACGGTCTGATACTCGCGATCCCAGTTCCATTCCATGCGCGGGATCGGAATGTCCGAGGTGTCATAGACCTCCAGCACCTCGCCCGTGTTGATATCGACGGTGGCGTTCAGCCCGTCGATCGGGTGGGCATACTGGTTGTCGGTCGGGTTGTTGCGCACCCAGCAGAAAACGTGGGAGATGCGGCGGCCCTTCTCGGCCTCCACGCCGAAATTGCCCGAGGACCAGGGGTCGGCGGTGACCAGATCCATATCCTCGATGCCCCGGCGTTTGCAGGCGGCGACGAAGCGCGGATCGGCCTTGACGGCGTTTTCGACTTCCATGAATTCCACCGGGGCGATCATCGGGATGGCGTCGGGTAGATAGGTCTGGCTGAGGATCTCCCCCTCGGTCAGCGAAACGCGGCAGCGGATCACCCCTTGGCGGTCGGTGTGATAGGCGTTCACCCACGCCTCGCGCGTCAACGGAGTGCCCGGCGCGAAGGCCCGCACCGTCGTCTTGTCCGGCTCGGCGAGTTCCACCATCTCGAATTTCGCCTCGGCCCCGCGCGCGATCCCGGCCCGGGTGATGGCGACGGCTTTAGTGATTTCCTCCGCGGTCAGCGGAGAAAGCGGGTGCAGTCCGGTGGGCGTGGTCATACCGTCCATGGTCTCTCTCCTGTCTTGTCGGTCCAATCAGGCGCCGTCCCGGGCTTGACCCGGGACCTCCTGGAGCGGCTCGAGACGTCTCGAGCAACTCGTGGAGGCCCCGGGTCGAGCCCGGGGCAGCGCTTTCTGCATCGTCAGCCTGTCATTTCTTCAACCGCGTCCAGATCGCATCGTAAAGCGCCTGGGTCTCGGGATCGCAGACCTTCACGAAGGTGCCAGGCGGTGCGCTGGCCGGGGGGTTCTGCTCGGGCGAGGTTTTCAGGTCCTCGGTCAGCAGCGGTGTCACACCCTTCACGCCAGCCGTGTATTGCGCGAAATTCGAGACTGCGGCGATGTTCTCGGGCTCCAGCAGGAAATCCATGAACTTGATCGCGTTTGCCCGGTTCGGCGCATCCTTCAGCAGGACCACATTGTCCATCCAGACCACATAACCCTGCTTGGGATAAGCATATTCCACCGGTGCGCCCTCGGCGCGGGCCTTGGCGCCGAAGCCGTTCCAGATCATGCCCACGGCGGCATCGCCCGACACCAGCACGTCCTTGGCGCCATCCGAGTTGAACGAGGCCCAATGCGCCTTGGCCGCGTTCACCGTCTCGCTGAGCTGCTTCAACTCGGCACGGTCGGTCGAACATTGCGGGATTCCGAGATGGATCGAGGCAAGCGCCAGCAGCTCTCCCTGCGTGTCCAGCACATTGATCTTGCCCTTCAGCGCCTCGGGCGGATTGAAGAGGATATCGGTAGTGTTGATGTCGCCTGTATACGCCTCGCGGTTCACCATGAAGCTGGTCGAGCCCCATTGATAGGGGATCGAGTGCATCCGGCCCGGATCGAAATCGACATCCAGCCATTGCGCTTCGATATTGCCCTTATTCTTCAATTCCCCCTCGGCGATGGTGTCCAGCATCCCCTCGTCGCGCATGATCTGGACCATGTAGTCGCCGGGAACAGCAACGTCATAGGAGCCGAGCGTGCCGCCCTTGAGGCTCGCCAGCATCGACTCGTTGCTGTCATAGGTGTCCATGGTTACTTCGATCCCAGTCTCCTCGGTGAATTTCACCAAAAGATCCTGTGGGATGTATTCGAACCAGTGATAGATTGAGAGCTTGCCCTCGGCCTGCACGGGCCCCGCCATCAGGGCGGCAATGGCTGTCAAGGCTGCGATGCGTTTCATGTGGTACTCCTCTGCTGTTGTCCGATTTTATTGATGAAGTAGGAGATCGTGACGACCAGGACCGAGACACCCAAAAGCAAGGTCGAAATCGCCATGATATCCGGCTTGATCCCCTGTTTGACCGCACCAAAGATCGCGGTCGGCAGGGTCTCGACCCCCGCACCCTTGACGAAATTGGTGATGATGAAGTCGTCGAGCGAGATGATGAAGGCCAGCAGGAACCCCGCCACGATCCCCGGCATCATCAGCGGCATCAGGATCAGCCGGAACGCCTGCCAGCGGCTGGCATAGAGATCCATCGCCGCCTGCTCATAGATTGCCTCGATCCCCTGCAGCCGCGCCGCGATGGGTAGATAGGCGAACGGGATACAAAACACGATATGGGCGAGCAGGATGGTCAGGAGCCCCCGCTCGAACCCGATCGCCGAGAAGAATATCAGTGTAGCCACGGCGGTGACGATCTCGGGCACCATGATCGGCAAGTTGATCAGCGCGAAGCTCGCCGATTTGCCCCGGAACGCCCCGCCGCGCAGCATGGCCAGCGCCGCCGCCGTGGCGATCACCGTGGCCGTGGTGGCCGCCGAGACCGCGATCACCAACGAGTTCCACGCCGCCTGTTTGAATTTCGCTGCCTCCAGCCCGAAAAACACCTCGCGATACCAGACAAGGCTGAACCCGCCCCAGCGGGTGATCGAGGCCGTCTCGTTGAACGAGTAGATCATCACGATCAAGAGCGGCGCATAGAGCAGCACCAGGCAGAAGACCGTCATCGGGAAGAACCCGGGATAGCGCGACAGCGGGGTCATGCCGCCCTCCGCGCTTCGTTCCGGGCATAGAGCAGCAGGATCACCAGCACGATCGAGAGCAGGATCATCGCCACCGCCGCACCAAAGGGCCAGTTGCCGGCGGCGCCTTTGAACTGATCCTCGATCAACGAGCCGATCATCCAGTTCTTCGCGCCGCCCAGAAGATCGGGCGCGAGGAACGCCCCCAGCGAGGGGACGAACACCAGGATGCAGCCTGCAACGATCCCCGGGCGCACCACCGGCAGGACCACCAGCCACAGCGTCCGCCAGCGCGAGGCATAGAGATCCGCCGCCGCCTCGCTCAGGGCGAAATTGTACCGCTCCACCGCAGCATAGATCGGCAGGACCATAAAGGGCAGGTAGGAATAGAACAGCCCCAACTGCACGGCGAAATCGGTGTTGATCATGGTGATCGGCTCGGATAGGACGCCCAACTCCATCATCCACCCGTTGAACGGCCCATTGTCGCGGATCAGGAACTTCATCGAGATCGTGCGGATCAGCAGGTTCACCCAATAGGGAATGGTGATCAGGAACAGCCACAGAGACCGGCTCCGCGCCGGGCGGGTCGCGATGTACCAGGCCGTCGGAAAGCCGACGAGAAGACAGAGCAGCGTCGCCAGTCCCGCCTGCCAGGCGGAGCGCCAGATGATCGACACATAGGTCCATTCGATCGTCGGCGGCTCGTCTCCGAACAGGCCACGGTCCAGAAAGAACCGGTCATAGGAGGCCAGGCTGAACTCCCAGATCACCCCGCCCCTGAACTCCTTGGTCAGGAACGAGTAGATCAGCATCATCCCCACGGGCAGGACCAGGAAGAACCCGATCACCGCCCAGGAGGGCAACATCAGCCAGACCCGCGCCGGGGCATAGGTGGCGCCCCCGCCACCAGAGGGAGGGAGCGCGCCGGCCATCAGTCCGCCAGCACCCGCGCCGCGCCGGGATCCACCCGCAGCACCGCCATGTCGCCCGGACCGAAAGGCACCTGCGCGGCATGGGCATTCTGGGTACGGACCAGCACCTCGGTCCCATCCTCCAGCCGCACCAGATGCTGGGTGTCGGTGCCGAGATAGATCAGACGCTCAACGCGGCAGGGCAGCCCATCTTCCGCGGCCAGCGACAGCCGCTCGGGCCGGATCGAGATATGGGCGCGGCCATTGGCGGGCGGGTGGCCACTGGCCTCCATCTCCAACCCGCCGGCGACCCGCACCCGGGCGCCGGTGCCGTTGTTCGAGATCACATCCGCCTCCAGCAGATTGGTCTCGCCGATGAAATCCGCAACGAAGCGGTTGACCGGAGCCTCATAGATCTCCTCGGCCCCTCCGATCTGCTGCAAGCGCCCGGCCGACATGACCGCGATACGGTCGGACATGGTCAGCGCTTCCTCTTGGTCATGGGTGACGAAGACGAACGTGATGCCGGTTTCCTGCTGGATCTGCTTCAGCTCGATCCGCATCTGCTGGCGGAGTTTGAGGTCCAGTGCCGAGAGCGGCTCGTCCAGCAACAGAACCTTGGGCGCCGGCGCAAGGGCGCGGGCCAGCGCCACCCGCTGCTGCTGCCCGCCCGAGAGTTGAGAGGGTTTGCGCCCGGCCATCGCCTCCAACTGCACCAGCCGCAGCATCTCGGCCACTCGGTCCGCGATCTCAGCACGTCCCCGGCCCAGCATTTTCAGGCCGAAGGCAACGTTCTCCGCCACCGTCAGATGCGGAAACAGCGCATAGTTCTGGAACACCGTGTTGATCGGGCGCTTGTTGGGCGGGAGGCTGGCAAGCTGCGCACCAAACAGAAAGATATCGCCGCCCGAGACCGCCTCGAACCCCGCCATCAGCCTGAGCAAGGTGGTCTTGCCACAGCCCGAGGGGCCGAGCAGGGTGAAGAACTCGTTATCCCGAATCTCGAAACTGACATTGTCGAGGGCGGTCACCTGGTCGGCCCCGGCGCCGAAATGCTTATCGACGCCGCAGATCTCGACCGCTGCCACCGGTTTATGCACCTGTCCCTCCGGAAAGGCCCGTTAACGAAGGCTTTACGGTGGCAGGCAACGCCCCAGGACGCAAGCCCCGTGTTGCAGAGCAACAATTTTAGGCAGAAAGCCGTCTAGCGCCCGACCAGGAGCAGCGTGTGGTTCTTGCCCGACCGCGAGAGCCGCATGGCGTCGCGTCCGATCAGGCTGACCCGCCAGCCGTCCAGAACATCGCCCCGGCCAACCCGGCGGAACCGGCCATTGGGCAGGCGGACGAGGGCCTCGCGGCCGGAATTCACATTGATGATGCCGATCAGGCTGGTGCGGTCCAGTGGCAGCCCTTCCTCGGTTGCCGCGCGCCGGACCGAGCGGGTGCTCGACCCGCTCCCGCTCGTCGACCGCGGGCGCAAGACCCGCGCCACGGCGCGCTGGACTTCCCGTGCAAGTTCCGGCGGCCGCGACCGTGGGCTGGGGGCCTGGGTCAGTTCCGCGGCCAGCCCGGGTTCGGGTTCGTCGACCGGATCGGTTGTGTCGGTGGCGAGGGCGCCTGGCTCGCCGGTCTGCTCCGAGACGGCGTCTGGCTCGGCGATGTCACCGGTGCTGGTGGAGGCGGTTTCCGTCTCCTCGGTAAGAGTCTGATCCGCGCTGGAGGGGCGGTTGGCGGGCTTCGGCACCCCGCTCTCGGGCGTCCAGACGGCGATCGTCACCGTCTCTGGTTCGGCCCCATCCTCTGCTTGTGCTTCTGCCGGAGACGCATCAGGCGCGGCGGGCTGCGTCTCCGCCTCTGGCAGAGGCGTCTGTGAGGCACGTCCCTTAGGTATCGGCGACGTGCCTGGTGCAAAGGCAAGAGACGTGACCGATGCGAAGACAAGACCGGGTTGGGCGGCCTCGGCAGACAGTTCAACGCGGCTCTCGTCCGGCTCGGGAACAGTGCCGTTCCCACCGGGTTCGGACAGCGCCGCCACCCGCATTTCAGCACGGATCGAGTCGATCTCCGCCCGCGCCGCTAAGTCCAACGATCCAGGAGCACCGTCCTCGGATTTAAGATCAGCCACCGGGCGCAGCACCGCGCGGGAGGGGGCGACACCCAAAGACAGGCGGCCCAGATCCGGCAACAGATCGGAATCCTTCGGTGAAGTGCGGTTGGTGTGGCTCGAAGCCCAGGTCGCGTCATGTGCGCTGGCGGGCTGTCCTTTGTCGATGACCATCAGCGGCCAGGCCAAACCCTGCGCCGCGCCCGAGCGCACCGGCGACGCACCGGCGCTGGCGATCACGACCGGGGCATCTAAAGACGCCGCCACGGCTAGGTCTGGCGCTTTGCCCGACACGGCCACCGGCTCGGGGCCAGCCGGACCCGATGCCTGCATGATCGACCAGAGGGCGAGACCGGCAGCACCCGCCGCAACAGCGCCTCCGACCCCGAATCCGATCACCGTGCCCGCGCGCCGCAAGGCACGGCGCGTGGATTTCTCGGCGGCGCGGAAGTCGGCTCCACGCGGGAAACGCTCCAAATGGGTGCGGCAGGTGACCGGCCCCGCAACGAAGCCCCACCGCTTGGCGTAATGCTCCGCCTCGCGGCGGGTCTGCGCGAGGATCGCGAGGCAGGTCGTCTCGACCGTGCCCGGCACTGGCGGGGAGACGGCGATCTCCAGATCCTCGCGGTTGAATTCGGTTTCCGCCTCGAACAACGCCGCGGCTCGGGCGCGCCGGTCCTGGGCGCTGGTTTCCGAGATCAGCCAGTCCCGGCGCAACACCTGCTCCTCGGGCAGCCAGATGGCCACCGGGGCCCCGGCCTTGCTGCGGGCGAGCGCCTCGACCCGCAACCATTCGATCCGCTTCATGAAATCGGGACTGTCGAGCACCGCCGCGCCGACCTGTTCCCACTCGGTCCCCGATCTGTGGGTATAGAGCGTGATCGCCCGCGGGTTCATGTCGAGAGCGAGCCGCGCCTGACCTGGCCCCGGCTCCAGAGCCGCCAAGGTCGCGCTGTTCGCAGTCTCGCTGGCCGTCAATGTCATGCTCCCGCAGGTGGAATTGAGAGGTCGAACGCACCGACAGTCTTCGTACCGATGAGAGAGGCCGCGACCCGCATACCAGGCTGGTCGATCCTTCCCGCCTGCGCCCCCCAAGACGCGGACCAAGATCTTCCGTCGAGTCACCCTTCCCACATCCAAATACTACCCCCATGGCGTAGCGCATTCCAGAGGCCAAGGCGCGGTTCCGAGGGCCGGAG
>JBCBIS010000103.1:0-14190 GCA_038524325.1 Pseudomonadota bacterium | reverse complement strand
GCCGGAGTTGATCGAGGGCGGGTATCTCTACATCGCCCAGCCCCCGCTTTATAAGGTCGCGCGCGGCAAGTCCTCGCGCTATTGCAAGGACGAGCGGGAGATGGAGGAGTATTTGATCGGCGAGGGGATCGACGAGACGGTGCTGCACTTGGCCGATGGCGCGCAGGTGGCGGGGCCGGATCTGCGCCGGCTGGTGGACCAGGCGCGGCGGCTGAAGGCGATCCTGGCGATGTTCCCGACCTCCTATCCGCGGTTCCTGTTGGAGCAGGCGGCGATCGAGGGGGCTTTGGGCGCCGATTTCGCGGGCCGCCCGGGCGTGGCCGAGGAGGTGGCACAATCCATCGCCGCGCGGCTCGACCGGCTGGCGCCGGAGACGGAGCGCGGCTGGGAGGGGAGTGCGATGGCCGATGGCGGCCTGCGCTTTACCCGGATCCTCCGCGGCGTGGCAGAGACGCGCAGCATCGACGCGTTCGCGCTCCGCTCGGCCGAGGCGCGCAATTTGGGGCAGTTCGGCCAAGAGCTGCGCGAGACCTATGACAAGCCCGCCACCCTGATCCGCAAGGACCGCGAGGCGCCGGTGCGGGCGCCCTCGGAGCTTCTGGATCTGGTGATGGCTGAGGGCGAGAAGGGGCTGACATTGCAGCGCTATAAGGGGCTGGGCGAGATGAACCCGGATCAGCTTTGGGAGACGACGCTGGATCCCGAGGCACGGACGCTGCTCCAGGTGCGGGTCGACCACATTGCCGAGGCGGATGAGATCTTTACCAAGCTGATGGGTGACGTGGTCGAGCCGCGGCGGCAATTCATTCAGGACAACGCGCTCAGCGTGGAGAATCTGGACATCTGAGCCCCGGGCATGGCCGCCCGGGCCCCCCAGCGTGCACGGCCCTGACGGGCCGAGGCACGACTGGCCCGCCCGCCCAGCCATGCCCGGGGCGGCTAGCCCACACGCTGCCAGAGTTTCTCGTGGATGAGATAGGTGACGAAGCTGATCCCTGCGGTGATCAGGGCAAACTCGCCCCCTGTTTGCAGCGAGCCAGTCATCGCATAGCCGATTGCGGTCATCACGATCAGACCGGAGGCCTGCCAGGTCAGGGCTTTCCAAACCGTTCGGTACTTGCTGAGCATTGGATCGTCTCCTGTTTCGGTCGCTCAGCAGGGGTATCTGATCGAACAAGACTGTAGAATTCTGAGAAAACGCAGCGTAAAGGCAAATATGTTGAATTTATTCACCAATTGAGGTGTGCGATGGATAGGCGGATCCGCGCGGGGCTGTTTCGGGACAGGTTGCGCGCCGCGATGGCGGAACGCGGGCAGACCCGCAGCGGTCTGGCCCGGGCCACCGGCGCAGACCGGTCAACCTTGTCGCAGCTTCTGGCCGAGGGGGAGACCCGCCTGCCCAATGCGCATCTGGTGGCGGAATGCGCGGCCGATCTGGGGGTCAGCGCCGATTGGCTGTTGGGATTGACCGAACGGCCGGAGCGTCCGGGCGACCTGATCGCGGCGAGTGTCCGCGTGACAGATGCCGCACGCTCCTCGGCCGATGACCAATTGCTCGATTGGCATCGCGAGGCTCAGGGCTATAAGATCCGGCATGTGCCCGCCACCCTGCCCGATGTGTTGAAGACCGAGGCGGTGCTGACCTGGGAGTATGGCCGGTATCTGGCAAAGACGCCGGATCAGGCGATCGGGGCGACCATGGACCGGCTCGACTGGTTGCGATCGGGCTCGTCGGATCATGAGATCGCGCTGCCGTTGCATGAGATCACCGCCTTCGCCGCGGGGGAGGGGTATTACCGCGGTCTGGATGAGGCGACGCGATTGGCGCAGATCGAGGCCTTGGCGCAGACCTGCCGCGATCTCTACCCGTCGCTGCGGCTGTTCTTCTTCGATGCGCGCACGATCTTCAGCGCGCCGATCACGGTTTTCGGGCCGTTGATCGGCGTGATCTATATCGGGCAGGTCTATCTCGCGTTTCGCAGCGAGGAGCGGGTGCGTTCGCTGACCCGGCATTTCGACGGTCTGATCCGAGAATGCGCCGTCGATGCCCGCGAGGCGGCGGATTTCGTGGATCAATTGCGTTTCAAACTGCGCGGGACGGGGGAGTTCTCAGCAGGTGTCCGCTTGTGATAGGATGCTGTCAACGCTGATTGACAGAGGACTTGCCCATGCGTGCCGTCATACCCTTTGCTGTCGTCTTGCTGGCCGGTTGTGAGCAGCCCTTGAACGAGGGGCTGAGCCGGGTTGCCGTGATCGAGCCGGTGCAATCGCCGCTTTCGATCAGCTATAAATGCGAGGAGGGCCCCGCCATCTCGGTCGTGTTCTTCGAGCGCGGCGGCACGGCGACGGTCGCGGTGATCGGGATCGGGCAGGAGGTGCTGTATCAGCAGCCCGCGGACAGCGGCTATCATTATCGCAACGAGGGGTTCGACCTGAAAGGCGATGGCGATATCGTGCGATGGACCCAGACCGGAGGGCTCTCGACCACCTGCAAGGCGGTCGGCGACCGGATTTGACCCGGATCTCGCAGGGTTTCGATGGATTCGCGTTTCGCGAGATCGAGACCTCGGGCGCGCGGATCCGAGTGGCCGAGGGCGGCGATGGCCCGCCCCTCCTCATGCTCCATGGTAATCCGCAGACGCTGGCGATCTGGCGGCATGTGGCGCCAGCCCTCGCCCGGCGTTTCCGGGTGATCTGTACCGATCTGCGCGGCTATGGCTTTTCCTCGAAACCGCCCTCGGGTCCCGGCAGCGCCAATTATTCGAAACGCGAGATGGCTCGCGATCAGGTCGAGGTGATGGCCGCGCTGGGGCATGAGCGTTTCTTCCTCTGCGGCCATGACCGGGGCGGGCGGGTCGCGCATCGTCTGGCGATGGACTGGCCCGAGCGTGTGCGCCGCCTCGCCGTGCTCGACATCGCCCCGACCCGAGAAATGTATGCCAACACGTCTGATGCGTTCGCCCGTGCCTATTGGCACTGGTTCCTGATGATCAAACCCGCCCCTCTGCCCGAGATCATGCTGGGCGCCGATCCCGATGCGGTGTGGAAGTTGAAATGCGGTGCGCAATCGGGCGGCGGGTTGGAGATTTTCGGCGAAGCGCTGGAGGAGTATCTCGTCGCGTTCCGCGACCCGGAGATGCGCCGCGCCTCCTGCGACGACTACCGGGCGGCGGCGGGTCTGGACATCGATCACGACGATGCGGATGGCGATGCGAAGTTGCCGATGCCGCTGCTGGCCGTCTGGGGCAAGCGGGGGCGGATCGAGGAATGCTTCGATTGCCTCGCGCTCTGGCGACTTCGGGCCGAAGATGTGTGCGGCCATGCAATCGATTGCGGACACTACCTGCCGGAAGAAGCGCCGGCGGACGTAACAGAGGCGCTTGAGGGGTTCTTCACCGAGTAGCGTGCACGATTGACGCGTGTTCGTCAGTTAGGCAAAACATCCACGGGGCGAAGAGGAAAGGGTGGCGGTGATGCAGGAGATTCTCCGGCAGGACCCGGTCTATGACCTGGGCAAGACTCACGCGGCAGATGAAATCCTGGTGCAATTCGCGGACGGTGCCGATCCGGTCGAGATCGCCTGGCTGAAGGCTGAACTTGGCGCCGAGACGCTGGGCGCGACTTCGGTCCTGGGTATCGAGCGCTTGTCACTGCCCGAGGGCAGCGATATCGCGGCGGTGCTGGACAGGCTGGCCGACAGCCCGCTGGTTGCGCTGGCTGATGCGCATTACCAGATCTCGGCCAATGCCTTTGCCGAGCCTGTCGTGCCCAACGACCCGAATTTCGGCATACAATGGGCGCTGGAGAACACCGGCGATATCGCCTCCTTTGGCGATCCCGGGTTCGAGAATTTCCTCGAAAGCATTGCCGAGCCCGACGCGGATATCGATGCGACCGAGGCCTGGGCCCATACCACCGGCGAAGATGTGGTGGTCGCGATCATCGATACCGGTATCGACCTCGACCACCCGGATCTGGCCACCAATCTCTGGGTCAATCCGGGCGAGATCGCTGGCAACGGCATCGATGACGATAATAACGGCTATATCGACGATATCCACGGTTTCGACTTCGGCGGCGCCCAGTTGAACGTTCGCAACGACCGCGACAATGACCCGACCGATATCCAGGGGCACGGCACCCATGTCGCCGGGATCGTGGCGGCCGATGGGGATAATGGGATCTCGACCACCGGCGTGGCCCCGGATGCGCAGGTCATGGCGCTCAGAATCGGGTCGGACGATTCCGACCTGCTCAGCGGTTTTGCGATCCTCGAGGCGATCGAATATGCCGTGGCCAATGGCGCGCGGGTCTCGAACAACTCCTACGGGCCGATCGGTGCCTTTGCCCGTCCGGTGATCGAGGCGGCGGGTGAGGCGGGGCATCTCTTTGTCGCGGCCGCCGGCAATGACTCGCAGGATCAGGACGCGATCTCGGCCTCTCAACGGATCTGGGATTTGGATAATGTGATCTCGGTGGCGGCGAGTTCGCTGGACGACACGCTGGCGAGCTTTTCCAATTTCGGGGCGACGACGGTGGATCTGGCGGCGCCCGGTCACTTCATTCTGTCTTCGGCGCTGGGGTCGGGTGCACGGTTCCTCAGCGGCACCTCGATGGCTGCGCCCCATGTCGCTGGCGCGGCTGCACTCGCCTGGGCGCTGGATCCGACCCTGACGGTCGAGGAGGTGAAGGAGGCAATTCTCTCCACCGTCGATCCCATCGCGGCCCTGGACGGGCTGGTCGAAACCGGCGGGCGGCTGAACGTGGCCAATCTGGTCGAGAGCCTGCTGCCCGAACAGAGCGCCGACCCAATCGTTGCCACCGATGGCGCAGATACCCTCACCGGAACCTCGGGCGAGGATGAGATCAGCGGCCTGCAGGGCGACGACCTGTTGCAGGGCCTCGGCGGCGCCGACACGCTGAACGGCAACCGCGGCAACGACACGCTGGATGGCGGCGCGGGCACGGACCTCCTGGCCGGCGGGTTCGGAGACGACCTCTACCTCGTGGATCAGGCGGGCGATACCGTGGAGGAATTGGCCGATCGTGGGATCGATACGGTCGAGAGCCAAGTCTCGCTGACCCTCGCCGCGAATGTCGAAAACCTCACCCTGGTCGGGCAAGCTGCGCTGAGCGGCACCGGCAATGCGCTGGCCAACGAGATCATGGGCAATGCCGCCTCGAACGAGTTGTTCGGCGCCCAGGGCAGCGATTTCCTGCGCGGGGGCGACGGCAACGACCTCCTCCGCGGCGGTGTCGGCAATGACACACTGAACGGTGGCAGCGGTGCCGACGAAATGCGTGGTTGGGAGGGGAACGACCGCTTCATAGTCGACAATGCTGGCGACATCACGCTGGAATTCGCAGGGAACGGCAAGGATACCGTGGTCCATCTGATCGACTGGACCCTGGCCGATCATGTCGAGAACCTGACCGCCGGGTCCAGCGCCGGGGCGGTCGACGGCACGGGCAACAGCCTCGCCAACGAAATCAGCGGCAACAGCGCGGCCAATGTGCTGCGCGGTCTCGCAGGGGCGGATACGCTGAATGGCCGCGACGGCAATGACCGGCTCGAGGGTGGCGCGGGGGCCGACAGCCTGACCGGCGGCGCCGGGGCCGATGATTTCGTGCTGACCGCCGAGGGTCCTGCGCTGCGCGACACGATCACCGATTTCGGCGATGGCGCGGACCGGGTGCTGCTGGATGGGCTGACCCTCGCCAGCCTGACCGATGCGAGTGGCGGCGCGCTGGCCCGCTTCGACACGGGCCATGAGGTGCAGTTCCAGGGTCTGGCCAGCAACGAGATCGATCCGCTGAGCGATTTCCTGATGATCTGATCCGAGGGGGGCGCCGGGCGATCATGTGCCGCCCGGCGCCAGCCCTGCGACCGGGCTGCGCCGTTGCGCCCGACCCTGGGGATGGCGCAAGCAGCGCGCTGTCATCCGAGCCCGATCGGGCGGCGCGGCTCAGAGCTCGCCCGCCTCCTCCAGCACCTTGCGGGCGACGCGAAAGCATTCCAGCGCCTGGGGCACGCCGCAATAGATGCCGACGACATGGATGATCGCGCGGATCTCCTCCTTCGTGACGCCGTTGTTGATCGCGCCGCGGCAATGGATCTCCCATTCATGCATCTTGCCGAGCGCGCCGATCATGGCGAGGTTCATCATGCTGCGGGTCTTCGCGTCGATCGCCTCGTCGCCCCAGCCGAAGCCCCAGCACCAGGCGGTCATCGCCTCCTGAAACGGGCGGGTGAACCCATCCGCCGCCGCCAGGTTCTTCTCGACATACTCGGCCCCCAGCGTCGCCTTGCGCTGTGCCAGACCCGTCTCGAACATATCGTCCACCATCCCCTCCCTTTGGGTTGAAACCGACATCGTGTGCCGCCCGTCTGTTTGACAGATCGGGGGCGGCGAGCAAGCCTCAGGCCATGACCCTCGCCACCGAATCTCCCAGCCGCGCCGGCCTTGGCGCGCCCACCCTCGTGCTGATCGCGATGGCCGCCTTCGCCAGCCAGGACATTGCGGTGAAGCTGGTGGTGGACGAGATATCGCTTTGGCAGCTCATGATGGTGCGCTCGATCGCGACGCTGGGGCTGATGGTGACGGTGGCCGCGATCCTGGCGCAGGGCGCCGATCTGGTGCCGCGGCGCTGGGGCTGGCCCCTGCTGCGCGCGGTCTTCATGTGCGGCGCGTATCTGTTCTTCTACGCCTCGCTCCCGTTTCTGAGCGTGACGGTAGCCGCCGCCACCTTCTTCACCGGGCCGCTTTTCATCACCCTGATGGCCGCCGCGGTGTTGGGAGAGCCCATCGGCCCCCGCCGCATCGTCGCCGTCATCGTGGGCTTTATCGGCGTGATCGTGATCATCCGCCCGGGTGCGGAAGATCTGCGCCTCGCCGCCTTCCTGCCGCTGGGGGCCGCGCTCTGCTATGCGGCGGGCAATGTGCTGACCCGCTGGCGCTGCCGGGACGAGCCGAATTTCGCCCTATCGCTGGTCCACAACCTCGTCTATGCCAATCTCGGCATGCTGGGGACCATGTTGATCCCGCTCTTGCCCGGGATGCAGCCACAGGAATGGCCTTTCCTGATGACCGGCTGGCGCGAGCCTTCGGCCCTGGCGGTGGCGTTGATCATGCTGACGGCGGGGACGCATCTGATCGGCCTGCTCTGCATCGTGCGGGCCTATAAGAACGAGGATGCCAGTCGGATCGCGCCGTTCGAATACAGCTATCTCGCGATGATTCCGGCGCTGGAGTTCCTGATCTGGCAGAGCGTGCCTGACGCGCCGACCTTTGGCGGCATCGCCCTGATCTCGGCGGCCGGCATCTTCGTCGCCTGGCGTGAGGGGCGACCGGTGCGCCCCCGCGTGCAGACCCAAGGCGAACACCCCTGGACCCCGGATGCCGAGGAAAATGGCCGCTGAGAGGCGCCGGCATCAGACCAGCGTCGACCCTATTCCACCCGGAACCAAGCCGCAGCTGCTGGGCGCGCGCCAGGCTGGCGCGATGGCCAGCCATCTATGCCACTGGGCCAGGAGAGGGACGTGGCCGCCGTAAAGTGCCGAGCTGACCGGTTCTGTACGCCACTCCGCGGGCTTCCGGTTGCCGTCGTGATCGGGCGGCCGGGATTGATGTTGCGCGCCTGGCGCAAAGACCTCCTCGGCTCGTGCGGATTGTTCTGCGGATGGACAAGCCGCCAGCGGGATGACAAACAAGCCGCATGACCCTGCCTGACCCCCGCGCCTTTCTCCGCCAGCTTTTCGATACTGCCGTGGCCGCGGCGGACCCGATGGTCGCGGTGCCGGCGCATTTGCCTGCGCTCCCCCAGGGCCGCACCGTCGTGATCGGCGCGGGCAAGGCCTCGGCCCGGATGGGAGAGGCTTTGGAGGCCGCATGGCAGGGCCCGCTGAGCGGGCTGATCATCACCCGCTATGGCTATGCCCGGCCCTGCCGCCAGATCGAGGTGGTCGAGGCCGCCCATCCGGTGCCTGACGAAGCCGGGCGCGTGGCGGCGGAGCGGATGTTGCAGGTGGTCGCGGGCCTCGGCCCTGACGATCTGGTCATCGCGCTGATCTCGGGCGGCGGCTCGGCCCTGATGCCGCTGCCTGCGGGCGATATCACGCTGGCCGAGAAGCAGGAGGTCAACCGTCAGCTCCTCGCCTGCGGGGCCAATATCATCGAGATGAACACGGTGCGCAAACAGCTCAGCCGGATCAAGGGTGGGCGGCTGGCGGCGGCTTGCCACCCGGCGCGGCTGGTCAGCCTGATGATCTCGGACGTGCCGGGGGATGACCCCTCGGTCATCGCCTCGGGCCCCACCGTGGGTGAGCCGACCACTCCCGAAGATGCCCGCGCCATCGTGGCCCGCTATGGCCTCGACCTGCCGGCGAGCTGTGCCCGGCATCTGGCGGTGACCGAGGGCTGCCCGGCGCCGGATGACCCCCGGCTGGCGCAGGCGGAGACCATCATCATCTCTGCCCCCCAGATCTCGCTGGAGGCCGCGGCGCGAGAAGCCGCGGCGCAGGGTGTCACCCCGCTGATCCTCGGCGACAGTATCGAAGGCGAGGCGAGCCAGGTGGGCATCGCGCTGGCCGGGATCGCTCAGCAAGTGGTCACCCATGGCCAGCCGCTGCCGCGCCCCTGTGTGCTGCTCTCGGGCGGAGAGACCACGGTGACGCTGCGGGGCACGGGCCGGGGCGGGCGCAATGTGGAATGCCTGCTGGCGGCCGTGATTCAGCTTCAGGGACGCCCGGTTTGGGCGCTGATGGGCGACACTGACGGGGTTGACGGGGCCGAGGAGGTCGCGGGTGCGATCGCCACCCCGGACACGTTGGATCGGGCCCGCACCGCCGGGCTCGACCCCCATGCCGAACTCGCGAACAACAACGCCCATGGCTTCTTCGAGACGCTCGGGGATCAGGTCATCCCCGGCCCGACCCTGACCAATGTGAACGATTTCCGGGCGCTTTACATCCCCTGGGGGGCGGGCCTAGAGCAAAAACGGATCTGACTGAACCAGTCAGATCCTAGGATTTTGCTCAAAGCTCTGAGTCTGGACCAAAATTCTTTTTCAACCTGATTCAGGTTGAAACGATTTTGGTCTAGGCCCCGGCCAGATAGGGTTGGGCCAAATGCCCGCGCGGTGCCAGATCGGAACGATAGCCCATCCGGACCCCGCCCCAATGCCGCCCTTTGACGGTGATCGGCGCCGAGACATCCTTCATCAGCACGAATTTGCCGCCCCCCATATCGCGCCGATAGGTCTGCAGGGTGAACGCGGCCTTGCCTCGTCCCGCCGCCAGGCCGACCCGGTCGTCGAACACCCGTCGGTTCCGGCAATTGGCATTGTTCCAGACCGGATCGCTGCCCGGCGGCTTCGAGAATTGCAGGTTATGGGTCGGGATATAGCCCTGATCGTCGATCGGGGCGCAGAACACGATCTGCGGGTCCGAGGCCTGGATCCGCTCGATCAGATCCTGCACCAGATCGTCGGTCAGGGCCGTGAAGGGGGCCATGACCTGCTGCGGATCGCTGCCCGGAATCGGCTGATAATCGCGCGAGAACAGCGCCTCCTGACCGATCCGGCCCGAGGCGATGGCTTGCTCGAACAGCGCTCCGACATGCCGGGCCGCGTGCTGGACGCAGGCGATAAAGGGGCGGTCGATTGTGTTGGCGGGGCTGTTGGCCGCCAGCCGCACCACCTTTTCGCCATCGCGCGTGACCGTGTGGACGCGATTGGCCGTGTCCGCGAGCGTCTCGCCCGCGCCGGCCATCGCGCCGTTCATGGTCTCGAGCGTGCCGAACAGGGTGTCCGAGCGTTGCTCGATCCGCCGTGCGGCATCGGCAATTTCGGCGATCTGGGTCTCGATCGTGTCGATGGTCGTCCCGAACGTGTCCACCAAGCTGCCGATCGAGGCCGTGCCTGTGCTGGCCTCGCCGGCGCGCTGGGTGCTTTCGCCGCCGAGACCGATCAGATCGGCGCTCAATTCGTTCAACCCCTTGATGGTGCTTTCGATCTGCTGGTTCGAGGCGCCGGTCTCGTTGGCCAGGCGCTGCACCTCCTCGGCCACCACCGCAAAGCCCTTGCCGGCGGGGCCGGCGCGGGCGGCCTCGACCGAGGCATTGATGGCCAACAGATTGATATGCTGAGCGATTTTCCCGATCTGACCACAGGCATCCGAGACCGCGGCGAGGGCGGTGTCGAGGCCCGCCATCTTCTCCTCGATCCGCCCGACCGACTCGACCAAGGCCGTGATGTTCGTGATCGCCGTGGCAACCGTCTCGCGTGAGGTCTCGATCGTGCCGCTGGCGGTTTGTGCGGTTGTCATCGCGCTTTTGGCCTGGCCGTCGATCCGGCCGGTATCCTCGCGGACCTCGCGTGACAGGGTGACGAGGGCGCGGAACCCGCTCACCTGCTCGGCCATCACCGCATTCACGGCCGAGATATCACCGTCGATATCGGCAATCTCGAGGCCGAGCCGACCGGCCGCCTCGGCAATCTCGTTGATCAGGTCGGTCTCAGGGCCCGCCAGAGCGCTCGCGGGCAGAGGGGCGGTTGCGGTCATCGTCAGCATCCCGAAAGTGCGGCGAGGCCTCTCTCTCGGGCACAGACGTGAATTCCCGGTTAACCACGTCAGTCGGCAAGAACCAGCACCTCGGGCCATTTCTCGTCGGCGCGGGTGATGAAGATCTCCATCTTGTCCAGCCAGAGGTTGTGCACCCGCATGTTCAGGTTCAGATAGAGCTTGCCGTCCACCACCTTGAAAATCTCGGGATTGATCGGCGCGAACCGGTCCTCGACAATCGCCCAGGCGCAGTAACCGCCATATTGCGGGGCCCAACGCTCTGGATCGCCGACGAAACGGTCGCGATTGGCCGCGCTGGCGAAGTGCCATTTGGCGCCTTTCCACTCCACCTCCAGCGCCGGATCGCCCTTCACCGGGCGCGCGTCGAGGTGATAGGCGACCGGGTCATAGCCCTTCAGCGCCACGCCGTAGAGATCGGTCCAGATCTCGGCCTGGCGCAACTCGCCGGCCGTGGCGGGCAGCGCCACCAGCAGGGAGAGGGTCAGAAGAATCGTGCGGATCATGGCAAACTCCTCGTGTTTCCGGCAGCTTAGCCTAAGGTTGCCAGCCGAGGAAGTTCTCGATCAGCCGCAGGCCGACCGCCTGGCTTTTCTCTGGATGGAACTGTGTGCCCGCCACATTGCCGCGTGCCACGGCGGCGGTGACCATCTTGCCATAGGCGGTATGGGCGATACGGTGCTCCGGCACCCTGGGGCGCAGATGGTAGGAATGCACGAAATAGGCATGTGCCCCCGGCGCGATCCCGTCGAACAAGGGGTGGTCTGAGAGCGACAGTTCGTTCCAGCCCATATGCGGCACCTTCAGCTCTGGATCGTTCGGCGCCAGATGCACCACATCGCCATGGATCCAGTCAAAGCCTGGCGTCTCGCCATGTTCCAGCCCGCGCGTTGCCATCAGCTGCATGCCGACGCAGATGCCGAGGAAGGGATGCCCGGCCTGCACCCGGCTCTCGATCGCTTCGAACATGCCGTCGATGGCCATAAGTCCCTGACGACAATCGGCAAAAGCGCCGACGCCGGGCAGGACCACGCGCTCGGCCCGGGCCACGGCCTCCGGGTCCGCGGTGACCGTGATGTCCTCGGCCCGCGGCGCCATCCGCTGAAAGGATTTCTCGGCCGAGCGCAGATTGCCGGAGCCGTAATCGACGATGGCAACACTCATAGCGTGCCCTTGGTCGAGGGGATCGCATCGGCCTTGCGCGGGTCCGGCTCGACCGCCTCGCGCAACGCCCGGGCGACGGCCTTGAAGCTCGCCTCGGCGATATGATGCGCGTTGATCCCGTCGAGGCAGGCGACATTCAGCGTGATCCCGCCATTCATCGCCAGCGCGGTAAAGAACTCCCGCACCAGTTCGGTGTCGAAGGTCCCGATCTTCGCGGCGGTGAACTCCACCTTCCACACCAGGAAAGGCCGGCCCGAGAGGTCCAGCGCCGCCCGCACCAGGGTGTCGTCCATCGGCAGCAGGCAGGCGCCATAGCGACGGATTCCCCGTTTATCGCCAAGCGCTTGGGCCAGGGCCTTGCCCAGCGCGATGCCCACATCCTCGACCGTGTGATGGTCGTCGATATGGGTGTCGCCCTTGGCCCGCACGGTCAGGTCGATCAGCGAATGCCGGGCCAGTTGATCCAGCATATGATCGAAGAACCCGACCCCGGTGGCGTTGTCATAGGCCCCCGTCCCGTCGAGATCGACTGTGACCGAGATCTCCGTCTCGGCCGTTTTGCGGTCCACTGTCGCGCTGCGCATCATTCTGCCCCTTTTTGCGGTTTCTATACGCCCCGCGTGGCACGGTAGCAATGCGGCCCGCCGGTGTTATATCCTGCGCACCGGAGCAGAGGAGCGTTTCATGGATGACCAGATCCCCCGCTGGCATGGCACCACCATCGTCGCGGTGCAGCGCGGCGGCAAGGTGGCGGTGGCCGGCGACGGCCAGGTGAGCCTGGGCAACACGGTCATCAAGGGCTCTGCGCGCAAGGTACGGCGGATCTCGCCCGGCGGGCATGACGTGGTGGTGGGCTTTGCCGGGGCCACGGCGGATGCCTTCACCCTGCTGGAACGGCTCGAGACGAAGCTGGAGGCCGCCCCCGGCCAGTTGATGCGCGCGGCGGTCGAGCTGGCCAAGGATTGGCGCACCGACAAGTATCTCCGCAATCTCGAAGCGATGCTGATCGTCACCGATGGCAAGACCCTTCTGGTGGTCACCGGCGTCGGCGATGTGCTGGAGCCCGATGGCGGGGTGACGGCGATCGGCTCGGGCGGCAATTATGCCCTGGCAGCGGCCAAGGGGCTGCTGGAGACCGACCTGGATGCCGAGGCGCTGGCCCGCCGGGCCCTTGAAATCGCAGCGGAAATCTGCGTCTTCACCAATGGCAACGCCGTCGTCGAAGTGATCGAGGGATAAGCCCATGAGCGTCCAGCGGATGGAGATCGACCCCTCTGGCCGTCCGTTGAAGCGCACCGGGTTCGAGGCGGTCTTCGCCATCGCTCTGCTGGTTGCCTGGGCGTTTCTGATGGGGGGCGTCTTCAACCTGATGGGCCGGGGCGAGGAGATGGCCCGCGCGGTCGCCTGGCCCACCCTGTCGCTTGCCGGGCTTGCCTGTCTCTGCTGGTGGTATGCCGAGATTGTCGTCCATCGCTGGGGGCTGATCTGGCCCGGCTCGGCACTAGGGCTGATCGGGCCGCTCTCGCTGGGCTATGCCGTGGCGCTCTCGACGCCCGAGCTGCGCATGGGCCCGTTCCTGCCCCGTCTGGCGCTGATCTCGCTGGTGGCCGGGGTGGGGATGATCCCGTTCCTGTTCCGCTTCCGGCTGCCGGGGCTGGTGTCTCCGATCATGACCTTCACCCTGGTGGGGGTGTTTCTGACCCTCTATGGCGCTGATATGGACCGGCTGAGCCAGGTCGAGGGGTTCTCGCCCCGCGGCATCGTGGCCGCGCTGATGACCGACCCGCGGGCCATCGCACTGTTTGGGATCCTGGCCGTGGGCGCCGTGGTGATGGCGCGGCGGCTGGATCTGGCGGGCGAGAATTTCCGCCTCGCCGCCGCCCGCCCCTTGCATCTGATCGGTGGAGGGGTGCTGGCCCTGGTCGCCGGCCGGCTGATCGCCATGCTGCCGCATCCACTGGATTTGGCTTTGTTTGCAACGGCTTGGCTGCTCGCCTGGGTCTGGGTGCTGCGGATCAACAGGGTCGCCGTGCTGTTCGCCATGCATTTCGCGCTGGTCAAACCGATCGTCCTGGCGCTGATCGACATCTTCGGTTTCCGGCTCAGCATCGCGGATTGGAGCATCCTGCTGTTGGTCATTCTGATTGTCGACATGGCTCTCTGGCCGCGGGCGCACAAGCTGTCGCGCCGCTTGGACTGGACCTTGGGCCCCGGCGGTCTGAAGCCGCCCTTGGAGCGGCCCGGCTGGCTGTGGCGCTTCTGGCCCTATGCGACCGAGACCCCGCAGGGCCGTGGCACCTGAGCGCTCTGGACCGCGCCCCCGGCACCGCCTATGTAGGCGCCATGACCGAACTTACCCCCCGAGAGATCGTCTCCGAACTCGACCGCTTCATCATCGGCCAGGCCCCCGCCAAGCGCGCCGTGGCCGTGGCCTTGCGCAATCGCTG
>JBCBIS010000102.1:11933-14223 GCA_038524325.1 Pseudomonadota bacterium | reverse complement strand
CCCCCCCCCCCCCCCCCCACCACCCCCCGGGGTCCCGGGCCCGCCCCACGCCGGGTGGTGATCGGGGGTGGGGGTGGGGATCGAAATCTCTTCCGGGACAGGAGGCGATGTCAGACCTGCGGTGCCATATCGCGCTGTTCTGCGGCATATCCCGGCAACGAATGCGGCAAGCGCGCCGTGGGGTTCGGCTCTCTTCAGGCGCGGGTGATCAGGCCTCGGGTTTCCCGGTCTGACCGAACAGGATTTTGCGCTCGGACGCATCCGGTGGCGCTTTGCGGCGATGCTCCTTGCCGAGATCGACGGCGCGTTGGACCGCTGAGCGTTCCTTGATCCGTTGCCGCCACGCGGTGACCGCAGCATAGGGGGTCAGGTCAGAGCGCAGGGGTTTGGCGATGAAGGCCCAGGGCCAGCAGATCATGTCGGCGATCGAGTACTCTGCGAGGATCCAGCCGCTGCTGCCTTCTCGCGCCAGGCGGCGGTCGAGCACGCCGAGCAGGCGGTCGTATTCCTTGGCATAGCGGTCGCGCCCGTAATCGCCGATCCCCTCCGGCGCGTAGTTCACGAAATGGCTGAGTTGGCCGCTCATGGGGCCCTGGCCGCCGACCTGCCAGAACAGCCATTCCAGAGCTTCCTTCCGGCCGCGCAGGTCGCGGGGCAGGAAGCGCCCGGTCTTCTCGGCGAGGTAGAGCAGGATGGCCCCGCTTTCGAAGACGCTGATCGGATCGCCCTCGACGTCATGATCGACAATGGCCGGCATGCGGTTGTTCGGCGAAATGGCGAGGAAATCCGGCGTGAATTGCGCGCCTTTGCCGATATTTACCGGAATCGGCGTGTAGGGGAGGCCGAGCTCCTCGAGCAGGATACCCACTTTCCAGGCATTGGGCGTGGGCCAGTAGTGAAAATCGATCACGCCGCGCCGCCCCCCGCAGTTTTGCGCACCGGGGCCGTTCCGGTCACCAGCGCGATGTCGTCCTCGGAGAGCCCCGCCTGCCTCAGCACATCCAGAGTGTCCGCGCCCAGACGCGGCGCGCCATGGCGGTGTTCGGTGGGGCTGCCCTCGAAGCGGGCCGGGGGGCGGGTCTGGCGCAGGCGCCCGGCCTCGGGGTGGTCATGCTCCTCGATCAGTTGATTGGCGGCGATCTGGGGATGCGCGATCATCTCGCGCCGGGTCAGGACCGGAGCGCAAGGGACGTCATGCGCCTCGAGCCGCGCGATCCACTGGGCCGTGGTCCGCGTGGCGAGCACCTCCTGCGTCATTTCCAGCCGGGCCGTTTTGAACTTCTCCAGCCCTGGCGTGGTCAGGAAACGCTCGTCGGTCTTCCACCCGGGCCGCTCGCAGGCATCGGCCAGTTTCTCCCAATCCACTCGGCGGAAGGCGGCGACCGAGATATGGCCGTCCAGCGTCTCGTAGATCAGATCGATATAGCTCTGCGCCTCCATGGGATCGCGCTCGTCGCCCACGAAGGTGTAGCCGCCCATGTCGGAGGACCAGAGGAAATGCACCACCGTGTCCAGCATCGAGAGGCGGATATGCTGGCCCTCGCCCGTCCGCAACCGGTGGATCAGCGCCGCCGAGACGGCCTGTGCCGCGGTGAACCCGGTCAGCTTGTCGGGCAGGATGGTGCGGATCAGGCGCGGGCGTTCGGTATCCGAGGTCGCCTGCACGCTGGCCAGGCCCGACAGACCCTGGATCAACGGATCGAAGACGGGTTTCTGCGCATAGGGCCCCTCATGCCCGAAGCCGGTGATCGAGGCATACACGATATCGGGCTTGACCCGAGCCGCGTCCTCATAGCCGAGCCCCAGCCGCTCGACCACACCGGGGCGGAAGTTCTGCATCACCACATCGGCGCCGGCGATCAGGCGCAGGCAGGCGTCGCGGCCCGCCTCGGCCCGCAGATCCAGCACCACCGAGCGTTTGTTGCGGTTGTTGTTGAGGAAGCTGGCCGAGAACCCGCCCCGGCGCGTCGCCACGCCGCGGGCATGGTCGCCGCCGTCGGGCTTTTCGATCTTGATCACCTCGGCGCCCTGATCGGCCAGGATCATTGAGCCGAGCGGCCCCGCGATCATTTGCGTCAGGTCGATGATGCGGATGCCGTTCAACGGGCCGGGCATGGGCGCCTCCATTCTTTCCCCGCAAGATGGGCCGGTCCGGCCGCCTGTGCAAGCGGGGCTGTCCCCCCGGCGATTCCGTGATACGCTTTCCCGGGGAGCGGAAACGACCGCCGATGCCTGCCAGTTGGGGGAATTATGACCAAAGCATCCGACCTGTTTATCCAGTGCCTGGAGG
>JBCBIS010000102.1:0-11923 GCA_038524325.1 Pseudomonadota bacterium | reverse complement strand
GTCGAATACATCTTCGGCATTCCGGGGGAGGAGAATCTCGATTTCCTCGACTCGCTGTCCCGGTCGACCAAGATCAAACTGATCCTGACCCGGCACGAGCAGGCGGCAGGGTTCATGGCGGCGACCTATGGGCGCTTTACCGGCAAGACCGGGGTCTGCCTGTCGACGCTGGGTCCGGGGGCGACGAACTTCACCACCGCCGCGGCCTATGCTCAATTGGGCGGGATGCCGATCATGATGATCACCGGGCAGAAGCCGGTGAAGAAGTCGAAACAGGGGCGGTTCCAGATCCTGGACGTGGTCGAGATGATGAAGCCGATCACGAAATACGCCCATCAGATCGTCGCCGGAGACAACATCCCCAGCCGGGTGCGCGAGGCGATCCGCCTGGCCGAGGAGGAAAAGCCGGGCGCGGTGCATCTGGAATTCCCCGAGGACATCGCCGAGGAGCAGTCGGACGAGGCGCCGATCCCGCCCTCCTACACCCGCCGCGCGGTGCCGGAGGAGAAGGCCGTGGCTGCGGCGGTCGAGAAACTGGTGGCGGCGAAATCTCCGCTGATCGTGATCGGCGCCGGGGGCAATCGCAAGATCACGGGCAAGATGCTGACCAAACTGGTCGATAAATTTGGCATTCCTTTCGTGACCACGCAGCTTGGCAAGGGTGTGATCTCGGAGGATCACCCTCTGTTCATGGGCTGTGCCGCTTTGTCAGCCGGGGATTACGTCCACCGCGCCATCGAGGCCGCCGATCTGATCCTGAATGTCGGCCATGACGTGATCGAGAAGCCACCCTTCTTCATGCAGAAGGGCAAGGCGCCAGAGGCGACGCCGGGCGCGGATGTGGACCCGGTGCTGGTGCGCGAGGGGACCGAGGTGATCCATGTCAGCTTCCGCTCGGCCGAGGTCGATCCGGTCTATTTCCCACAGACCGAGGTGGTCGGCGATATCGGCAATGCGATCTGGCAGATCAAGAACGGGTTGTCGGAACACAAGGATGTCTCGTGGGATTTCTCGCGGATGATGGAGGTGAAAAAGCACCACGACGCGAATATCGCCGAGGGGCGGGACGACACGCGGTTCCCGATCTATCCCCAGCATCTGGTGGGACAGATCCGCGATGCGATGCCGGATGACGGGATCATCGCGCTGGACAACGGGGTCTACAAGATCTGGTTCGCGCGGAATTATGCGGCGCGCCAGCCGAACACGGTGCTGTTGGACAATGCTCTGGCGACCATGGGGGCGGGGCTGCCCTCGGGCATGATGGCCTCGATGCTCTATCCCGAGCGCAAGGTGCTGAGCGTTTGCGGCGATGGCGGGTTCATGATGAACAGCCAGGAGTTGGAGACGGCCGTGCGGCTCGGGCTGAACTTGGCCTGCCTGATCCTGAACGACAGCTCCTATGGCATGATCCGCTGGAAACAGGCGAATATGGGGTTCCAGGATTGGGGGCTGGAATACGGCAATCCGGATTTCGTGAAATATGCCGAAAGCTATGGTGCGATCGGACATCGGGTGGAAAGTGCTGCGCATCTGACCGAGGTGCTGGGACAGGCGCTGAGCGCGCCGGGAGTGCATCTGATCGACTGCCCGGTGGATTACTCGGAGAATGATGCAATCCTGAACGAGCGGATCAAGGCCGAGAGCGCCAAGATCTGACCGAGGGCGGGCGCGCGCGACGAAGCCACCGCCCGCCCCCACCCACCCCCCGGCGCGCAGTGGCTCCGTCGCGCACGCCCGTGGATTGGAGAGAGCCATGCTGAAAGACACCTATCCTTACTACCTCGCCTCGGAGGCCGTGTTCGCCAATCAGGATCTGGCGGTGACCGACAAGTATTCGGGCGAGGTTGCGACCCGTGTGGCCCTGGCCGATGCCACCGCCATCGATGCGGGGATCGCGGCGGCCGTCGCGGCGGCCGAGCCGATGGCGGAGATGGCGGGCTATGAAAAGCGCGAGGTGCTGGAGCATTGCGTCGCCCGGTTCCGCGAACGCTTTGACGAGCTGGCCTATGCGCTGTGTGTCGAGGCCGGCAAGCCGATCAACGATGCCAAGGGCGAGGCGACCCGGCTGATCGATACGTTCCGCATCGCCGCCGAGGAGGCGACACGGGTCAAGGGCGAGTTGCAGGCGCTGGATATCTCGGCACGGGCGCGGGGCTATCGGGGGATGTGGAAGCGGGTGCCGATCGGGCCGTGTTCCTTCATCTCGCCGTTCAACTTCCCTCTGAACCTGGCTGCCCACAAGATCGCGCCGGCGCTGGCGGTCGGCTGCCCCTTCGTGATGAAGCCCGCCTCGCGCACGCCGTTGGGGGCGATCATCATGGGCGAGATCCTGGCGGAGGTGTCGGGCGACAAGGGGCCGCTGCCGATGGGGGCGTTCTCGATCCTGCCCTGCTCGCGCGATGGGGCGGATCTGTTCACGGTGGATGACCGGCTGAAGCTGCTCAGCTTCACCGGCTCGCCCGGGGTTGGCTGGGACCTGAAGGCGCGGGCCGGGAAGAAGAAGGTGGTGCTGGAGCTGGGCGGCAATGCCGCCGTGGTCGTCGATCATGACACCGATCTGGACGACGCCGTGGGGCGGATCATCTTTGGCGCTTTCTACCAGTCGGGGCAGTCCTGTATCGGGGTGCAGCGCATCCTGATCCACGAGGATGTCTATGACACCATGAAGGAAAAGCTGGTCGCCAAGACCGCCACCCTGAAATCCGGCGACCCCAAGGATCCCGAGACGTTCATCGGCCCGATGATCTCGGAGGGCGAGGCGAAGCGGCTGCATGACTGGGTGCTGGAGGCGCACACGAATGGCGCCGATGTCCTCTGCGGCGGCAACCGCACCGGTGCGATGCTGGAGGCGACGCTGATGGAGAATGTCGACGCCTCGGAGAAGATCGTCGTCGAAGAAGCCTTCGGCCCGGTCGCGGTCCTGTCGAAGTTTTCGACCTGGGATCAGGCGATCGACATGGTGAACGACTCGAAATTCGGCCTGCAGGCCGGGATCTTCACCCGCGATTTCTACAAGGTGCAGAAAGCCTGGGACAAGATGGATGTCGGCGGTGTGGTGGTGGGCGATGTCCCCAGCTATCGGGTCGACAACATGCCCTATGGCGGGGTGAAGGACAGCGGTCTCGGCCGCGAGGGGATCGTGTTCGCGATGGAGGACATGACCGAGATCCGCAATCTGGTGATCCGCACGCCACCGGGGGGTTAATCGCGCATGCCGTTTCCCTTCACGGGCGATTCGGGCTACCCTGTGATGGCAGTTGAATGTCGCCATCGTTTAGGGTCTCGCAGGGAATTAGCCTTGCCATGTCGCATCGTAACAAGCTTGCCGCTGTTTTGCTGGCCGATGTGTCGGGGTCGACGGCGCTCTATCAAAGGGTAGGAGATGCCGATGCGCTGGCGCAGATCAGCGAGTTCATCGGCGCGTTGCGTCTGACCATCGGGTTGGCCAATGGCCGCTTTGTCCATTCCCGCGGCGATGATGTGCTGGCGACCTTTGAGGACCCGGCCGAAGCGCTCTCGGCACTGCGCAAGATGCACCAGATGAAATCGCGCCACGGGCTGGTGATCCATTCCGGGTTGCATTTCGGGCCGGTGATTGAAACCGATGACGATATCTACGGCTCCAGCGTCAATATGGTGGCGCGGCTGGCGGCGGCGGCCAACGACGGCGAGGTGCTGATCTCGGAGGCGTTCGTCGAACGCGCGGGCCCCGCCCATGCCGAACAGTTCCGCTATATCAACACGGTCGAGATGAAAGGCATGGCCGAGGCGATGCCGGTCTATGTGCTGTGCGGGCTGATGGACCATCCCGGCACCACCAAGGTCGGCGTGCCGCTGGAGGGCATGGCCCCCGCCGGGCCGGAGGAAGGCGGCGCGGTGGCGGTCTCGCTCGAGATCGACGGGATGCGCTATGTCTGCCACGATGGCGAGACGCTCTCGATCGGTCGCGCGGCCGGCAATGATCTGCGGGTCCAGGCGGAGTTCGTCTCGCGCCGCCATGCGGTGGTCGAGGTCGCGCTGGGCCGGGCCAAGCTGACCGATCGCTCCAGCGGCGGCACCTATGTCAAGATCGGCACCAAATACGAGGTGCGGCTGGTGCGCGACACGATCCTCCTGGCCGGCGAGGGCGAGATTTCGCCGGCCCTGTCGCTCGAAGACGGGGCCGCCAAACGGATCGGCTTCCACGTCCTGCGGGGATAGAGCCGGCGACAGGCGCGAGTCGAGCCGACCGGGGCGCGGCTGTGGAGAACCGGGGCGCAGAGGGTAACGACCGGGTCTGGCTGCGAAAAACCCAGGCGCAGAGGGTACCCACCGGGTCTGACTGCGGAAAACCACGGCACACGGGGCACCGACCGGGTGCGGGTGCGGAGGACCAGGGCATAGAGGGCAACTGCCGGGTGCGGGTGCTTTGAACCGGGGCGCAGAGGGCACCGACCGGGCGCGGCTTTGGAAAACCCGGGCACAGAGAGCGCCGGCCGGGGCGCGGCAGTCGAGGACAAGGGCTGACAGGCCGGGCGCCCTCGCCTATGACTTGCAGTGACAGTCACGGAGGCACCGCGATGGCGCAAAACGCGCGTCTTATCCAAACGGTCCTGACACCGGTCTATGCCACGGCGCTGCTGACCGGGGCGAAATCGTTTCGCTGGAACCCTCTTTTGGCGAGCCCGCGGCTCAATCGCGGCGGGCGCCTGCATGCCTGGCGGATCCGTCTGGCCGAGCGGATGGCGTCGCGCCGCAAGGCAGCACTCAGCCGGCTGGTCGACAGCGCGCACGCCGACCAGATCGACCGCGACGGGTTCGCAATGATCGCCAACGCCCTTCCCGCAGCTGCGTTCGCCCGCCTGTCGGAGGAGGTCGAGACCGCACGCCTGCCCGCGCGCGAGATGAAGCAGGGCGATACGGTGACCCGGTTCATCACCCTCACGCCCGAGATCCTGGACGGGCTGCCGGGGCTGGCGGGCTTTGTACGCGGCCGGCTGTTCCAGGGGCTTCTGCGCTATACCGCCAGCCTGAACCATGACCCTCTGGTCACCCTGCATACGGTGCTGACCGACCCGGAGGCCGGCCAGCCCGACCCGCAGACAATGTTCCACTCCGACACGTTTCACGCGACGGCGAAGGCCTGGTTCTTCCTGCGCGATGTGGCGGTCGAGGATGGGCCGTTCTGCTATGTGCCGGGCTCGCACCGGATCACCTCGGCGCGCGAGGAATGGGAGCGCGCAGCCAGCCAGGCGGCGGCAGCGCACGCCAACCCGCACCACGCCGCCGGCTCGTTCCGGGCCGAAGCGACAGACCTCGACGCGATGGGCTATCCCGCGCCCGAGGTTTTCGCGGTGAAGGCCAACACGCTGGTTGTGGCCGACACGCATGGGTTCCATGCACGCGGGATCTCGCACCGGCCGTCGACGCGGCTGGCGATCTACGGCTCGCTGCGCGGCAATCCCTTCGCGCCGGTGACCTGGGCCGATCCGTTCCGGCTGCCGGGCCTGGCAGGGCGGCGGGGGCAGGCGCTGGATCTGCTCCGCGCCGCTGCGGCCCGCGCGACAGGCCGCTCGGAGGGGCAGCCCTTGGTCGGCACCGTGCGTCCGGGCGACCCCGCCATTCGGTAATGCCCTGCCCGCCTGCTGAGGTGCAGGGGAAGCCGCCGCATCGGCCTCTCTCGGCGGCGGCCCGATGCGCCCGAGGACACTGATCGGACTGGAAAAATCTCCTGGTATTCGGCCTGCGGCAATTCACGCATGTCAGGGCGTCCGCGACCGCCCGGAATTTACCGCTCGGGAAGTTTGTCCGGCTAGCGTGATCTCCGCTCGGAGGAGATCCCATGCGCCTGACTGCGACCACGACCCGGTTCAAGACGATGCTGCTGATCATAACAGCGTTGCTGATGATCTCCGCCATGGCCGCGATCGTCGTGCTGGATGCGCGCGACAGGATCCTGAGCTTGCGCGGCGCCGAGGCGAAGAACGCGCTCCAGATCGCGCTGTCGGAGCTGGAGCGCCACGTAGATCTGGTTGAAGCCGGCGAGATGACGTCCGAGGCGGCCCAGGCCAACGCCCTGACAGCACTCAGCCGGATCACCTTCGACCATGGGTTGGGCTATGTCGCGGTCCAGACCGACGATTACGTCAACATCCTGCATCCCAACCCGGATGTGAGCGGCAAGGATCTGACCTTTCTTCAGGATTCCGACGGCCGCTTCATCGCGCGCGAGGTGGTCCAGATCGGCCTGCGCGGCGGCATCGGATGGAACACTTACAAATTCGTCCACCCGACAACCGGCGAGGAGGATGTGAAGACCTCGGCAATCGCCCGCTTCAAGCCCTGGAAATGGACGCTAGTGGTCGGGGTTTACGATCGCGAGTTAAAAGCCTTGGTCGCCGAGATGATCCAATCCGCCATCGCCTCCGGTTTCGTGATGATCTCGATCTTCTCGGTCATCGCCTTCTTCCTGGCGCGGACCATGACCGCTCCGCTGCACCAGGTCAGCATGGCGACCGCCCGGGTGGCCGATGGGCAGCTTGCGACGGATATCCCCTATCGCGATCTGCCCAACGAGGTCGGCCGGATCGCCAATGCGGTGGAAGGGTTTCGCCAGAACGCACTGGAGATCACCGATCTGAACCTGAGACTGGAGAACGCACTGGAGAGAGAGCGGGAATTCACCGGCCAACAGCGCCGCTTCGTCTCGATGGTCAGCCACGAGTTTCGGACCCCGGTGGCGATCATCCAGGGCAATTGCCACTCTCTCAAACGCAAGCTCGACAAACTGGAGCCGGAGGCGGTGCTGAACAAGATCGCCCGGATCAGCCGCGCCGGCGACCGGATGATCCAACTGCTCGAAACGGTGCTCTACACCTCGAAGACCGAGGAGGGGAGCATCCAGTACAAGTTCGAGGATTTCGACCTCGCCGAACTCCTCTCCGACATTGTCGAGGAAATGAACGAGGTGCACGAGAAACATCGGATCGCCTTCGACCCGAGCGGTTTGCCCTCGGTCTTCCACGGCGACGAAAACATGCTGCGCCAAGTGTTCATCAATCTGATCTCGAACGCGGTCAAGTTCTCGCCAGCGGCGGAGCAGGTCGACATCGTGACCCGGGTCACCGAGCAGGAGATCGAGATCGACGTCACCGATTACGGCATCGGGATCCCGAAGGACGAGATCGACAAGCTCTTTACCCGCTTCTTCCGGGCATCGACCGCGACCGGCATTCCCGGGACGGGGATCGGGCTGAACCTCGTCGGCACCCTCGTCGCCGCCCATGGCGGTCAGGTGGGGCTGCAATCCGACGTCGGAGAGGGGTCGACCTTCTCGGTCAGGCTGCCCAGGAAGCAGGTGGTCACAGCGGGCGGGACCGAGGCCGCCGTCGCCTGACAGCAGCGTCCGAACGCGGCAAACCCCTCAGCGCTTGCGCCGCCCGCCAACCGTCTTGCTGTGAAAGCCCGGCGGCTTTTTGCTGACCCAGACGATGAAGCGGGCCAGTTTGGGATGGCTGCGCAGTGCGTCCACCGTGTTCCATTCCCGCGCCAGTTCCGCTTCGGTCAGGGCGGCGTGGACCTCATTATGGCAGATCTGATGCAGCAGCACGACCGGCCCGCCCTTGCCGCCCTTTAGCTTCGGCACGAGGTGGTGCAGCGATTGCCGCGCCGATTTCGGGATGGGCCTGAGGCAAAGCGGGCAGATCGGGTCCTCCATCGCCGGGCTCAGCGCGCCCAGAAGATGGGGGTGAACAGCACCAGGACCGACATGAACTCCAACCGGCCCAGCACCATCCCGATCGAGAGCAGCCATTTCGCGCCATCCGGCAACCCGGCATAGCTGCCCGCCGGCCCGATCTCGCCGCCCAGCCCGGGGCCGAGATTGGTCAGGATCGCCATCGACCCCGAAATCGCGGTCAGCGCATCCAGCCCGAACATCGAGAGCCCGATCGCCCAGACCCCCATCGCCAGATAGAAGATGAAGAAGAACCCCATGACCGAGGACAGGACCTCCGCCTCGACCGGGCGGTGGTCATAGCGCAGTGGAAAGACCCCATGGGGCGCGTGGATCCGGCGGATCTGCACCTCCAGGGCTGCCAGCAGGATCTGATATCGGAACACCTTTGCCGAGCACGAGGTCGACCCCGCGCAGCCGCCGATCAGCGCGATGGTGAAGAACAGCGTCACCGGGAGGCCGCCCCAGATCGCGTAATTCTCGGACGAATAGCCGGTGCCCGTGATGACCGAGGTGACATTGAACAGGGCGGCGCGGAAGGCCGGCTCGAAGGCCCGGTCATCGCCGGCCACCCGCCAGGCCACGATGGCCGAGGTCGCGACCGCGATGATCGCGAGGAACCCGCGCACCTGCGGGTCCCGCAGCAAGGGCTTCGCGCGGCCATTGGCCAGTTGCACGAATTTGATAAACGGCAGCGCCGCCAGCACCATGAAGACCACGGCGACATAATGCACCGGGGCCCCGAAGGCGCCAAAGCTGGCATCGTAATTCGCCAGCCCCCCGGTCGAGACTGTCGTCATCGCGTGGCAGAGCGCGTCGAACCCGGACATCCCCGCCGCCGAATAGGCCAGGATGCAGGCGCCGGTCAGCCCGAGATAGATCCACGAGACGGACTGTGCCGCCTCGACCGCGCGGGGCAGAATGTCGGTGCCGACATCGAAGCTCTCGGAGCGGAAAAACTGCATGCCGCCGATCTTCAGGGTCGGCAGAAACACCATGGCGACGACGACGATCCCGACGCCGCCGAACCATTGCAGCAGCCCACGCCAAAGCAGCATCGACCGCGGCGCCTCGTCAAGGCCCGAAAAAACCGAGGCGCCGGTGGTGGTCAGCCCCGACATGGCCTCGAAAAACCCATCCGTATAGCTCGCATTCGGCGCACCGAAGACAAAGGGCAAGGCACCCCAGATCGGCAGCGCGACCCAGAGCAGCGTGGTCAGCAGAAACGCCTGCTGCCGGCTGAGCCCCGTCTGCGTGCTGCGCCGGGTTAGAACCGACAGGGCAAGCCCGCTGACGATGGTGATGAAGGCGGCCAGGGCAAAGCCGCGCCAATTCGGGTCGCCCTCGATCAGGTCGAGCATCATCGGCAGCAGCATGGCAAGGCCCAGCACGGTGGCGAGCCTGCCAATGACGAACCCGACCGGGCGGAAATCATACATGCCGCGGACCTGAGCCCGCGGCCCCGCGCTTGTCAAGCGCCGCTCAGTTCAGGAAACGCACGGTCTGCGGCGCGCGGAAATCCTCTTCCTCGATATTCAACGAAAAGAGATGCCGCGCCAGGGTCAGCAACTGCATGCTCCGCCCCGCTTCAGGCCCGTCGGGAATGGCAAAAACGTCACCCTGATGAGTGACCCGGACCGCCACTTTCTTGGTCCGATCAAAAGGCGCTTCGGTCACGACCAGCAAGGGTGTCAGCTTGCCGGACAGTTTAATAGACCGCACTGCCTTAGCGGGTTCATCGAAACGTCGCGGGAATTGGACCCGCAACAACTCGCCCATATAGTAGAGCAGCGCCTGGGGCGAGCGCAGTGTGATCTGGGCGCCGACCGTGACCGGGCAGACCCTTCCAGCGGGACATTCCAGTTTGGGCGGGTCGAGCTGCGCCTTGGCAACCTGGAGAGGCGTTCGTGTGTTCGCCATGGCTTGGTCTTTCTCGAGCGCCGCCTTGAATTTTTCGAATCCATCGACATTGCACAGCTCCACTAGCCCTCTCGCACCGACCGATCTGAAATGCTCGATTGTCGCCTCTCCTCCGGGGATGTCGAAGGTCAGGCTGGCCGAGCTGCGGGTGAGTTGGAAGGAGGTATCGCCCTCCTCCGCATCGGTCTTGAAACCGTCCTTGCGCAGTTCTGCGAAATCACCGATTTCGCTGATTTGCTCTGCCTCGAGAACCGGGCCGAAGAATTCGGTTTTCGGAACAACTCGGGCCTGTGCGGTTGCGAGGATTTCCGAGATCAGGGCAAAGCGTTCAAACTCTTTCGGATCCCTCGGATCATTCGAGATTTCGCAGACTTTGACAGTGGTTTTTTTATCGGATCCTGTCCCCTTTTTGTAATCGACGATGATCTCGACCTTTTCGGCCAATGCGTGGATCAAGAATTTGGGTTGCCAGCCTTGGCGGAGATAGCCGTTGAACATTTCGACCGTGACAGGCGAGAGGATTCCGGTGAAGAATTTCTTCGAGTCGAGCGACTGGAAGGTGAAGCTGGGCTTGCTGGCGCCGGACAGCTTGGTGGTCAGGTTCAGCGTGTCTGCACCGCTGCCGTCGAACAGGGTGCCGGTGCCGTCGAGCGAGGCGCTCCCCTCCAGGTTTCCCGTAATTCCGGTGACGCGCGAGAAATGCATCGGGTGGCGTTTGGCAGCCCGGACGACGTTCAGGAACAGCATCCGGTTCTCGATATCCTCGACCGATTTGTTGTAGTCGACGGCATGATCCGAGATTTGCCCGCTGAACGAGCAGCCGCCGAGCGCGGTTGCCAGAGCGGCCGGCAGGAGTATGGCTTTGAGTTTGCTGAGCATGATTTCCCTCAAAATATTCTGGAACAAGATCACGAATTATATCGCATTCCTCGCTGTGAGAGAAATCGGGACGGCAATGGATCGCCCCACTCTCCTTCCGCGCGAATCTTCAGGGGCCTCGCTCAGAACGGGACGTCATCGGCCGTGGGGGAGGCGGCGGCGGTGACATAGCTGGCGACGACGTTCTTGGTGCCGGCCTTGTCGAACTCGACGGCCAGTTTGTCGCCCTCGATGGCCATCACCTCGCCATATCCAAATTTCTGATGGAAGACGCGGGCGCCGATCTCGAAAGCGCTGACCGCCTCGGCATCGATCACCAGGTTGCGCGCCTCCTGTGGCTGGCTGAGGCCGTGTTGCCCGCGCCGCTGCGCCATGCGCTTCCAGCCGGGGGAGTTGTAGGTGTTGCTCTGCACCGCGCGGGCTTCGAGCATCGAGGCCTCGGTCAGCCTGGCTTCGGTCAGCGGGGCCGAGGCGCCATAGCCGCCGCCATAGAGGCCGGGCGGGGTCAGCACCTCGACATGTTCGGCGGGAAGCTCATCGATGAATCGGCTGGGCAGTGAGGACTGCCAGCGGCCATACATATGCCGGTTCGCGGCGAAGCTGACGGTGAGATGCTGTTCCGCGCGGGTGAGGCCGACATAGGCCAGACGCCGCTCCTCCTCGACCCCTTGCATCCCGTTTTCGTCCATCGAGCGTTGGGAGGGGAACAGCCCATCCTCCCATCCCGGCAGGAAGACGGCGGGAAACTCCAGCCCCTTGGCGGCATGCAGCGTCATGATCGAGATCTTGGCGCCGGCCTCCTCGGTCTCGTTGTCCATGACCAGGGAGACGTGTTCGAGGAAGCCTTGCAGGTTCTCGAATTCGTCCAGGAAGTTGATCAGTTCCTTGAGGTTCTCCAGCCGCCCCGGCGCCTCCGGCGATTTGTCCGCCAGCCACATGGCGGTATAGCCTGATTCCTCGAGGATCTGTTCGGCGAGTTCGACATGGGAGACGTCTTTGGCGCCCAACAGAGCGTGCCAGCGGTCGAACCCGTCGATCAGCTCCTTCAGCGCGCCCTTCGCTTTTTTGGTGACGCCCTCGCCGGTTTCCGCCGCAATCCGGCAGGCCTCGAACAGGCTGATGCCGTTAGCCCGCGCGAGGCCATTGAGGTTCTGCTGGGCCTTGTCGCCGAGACCACGTTTCGGCGTGTTCAAAATGCGCTCGAACGCCAACCCGTCGTCTTGAGAGACGGTGACGCGGAGATAGGCCATCGCATCGCGGATCTCCATCCGCTCGTAAAAGCGGGGGCCGCCGATGACGCGGTAGGGCAGGCCGATGGTGAGGAACCGGTCCTCGAACGCGCGCTGAAGGAGCTGATCGACGGGTTCGACCGCTGGCACGCTCTGTTGGGCGCCAAAGACGTCTCCC
>JBCBIS010000101.1:0-14255 GCA_038524325.1 Pseudomonadota bacterium | reverse complement strand
GGTTAGAGTACCGGCCTGTCACGCCGGGGGTCGCGGGTTCGAGCCCCGTCAACCGCGCCACTTCACCCTCAATTACACTTCTGCTGGAGCCAACATGTCGCGGTCGGCTGTCGGTTAAGCCATGATTAACACGACCTCGTCTAGCTAACTGACCCGAGGGCGATGCGCCTTGCCCTGTGACCTTTTTAAGCGTTGCAAAGGGCCACGGATGGGGCGCACAGTATGACTGACAAAAGAGCCGCAGCAGAGGCCTTCAGCATTTGTTGACCGCCATAAAGCTGCGGTTTAGACGATGCTGCGGGGCAGCAAACCTGCTGGCAGACAGAGCGAGGTGTACCGATGGAAGAACTCCTGAGGGAATATTTGCCGATCCTCATCTTCCTGGGATTGGCAATCGCACTCGGTCTCTTCCTGATCGTGGCTGCTTGGCTGATCGCCGTGCAGAACCCGGATGCCGAAAAGATTTCGACCTATGAATGCGGCTTCAACGCCTTTGACGACGCGCGGATGAAGTTCGATGTGCGGTTCTACCTCGTCTCGATCCTGTTCATCATCTTCGACCTGGAGATCGCGTTCCTGTTCCCTTGGGCCGCTGCCTTCGGTGATCTGAGCGACACGGCGTTCTGGTCGATGATGGTATTCCTGGCGGTGCTGACGATCGGCTTCGCCTATGAGTGGAAAAAAGGAGCCCTGGAATGGGAGTGACCCCGGCGGGCGCCATCTCTGCGGGTGCCGACAAGGACGTGATGACCGCCCAGCTCTCGGACGAGTTGGCGGACAAAGGTTTTCTGCTGACCAACACGGAAGATCTGATCAACTGGGCACGGACCGGGTCGTTGTTCTGGATGACCTTCGGCTTGGCCTGTTGCGCGGTCGAGATGATGCACACCTCGATGCCGCGCTATGACGTCGAACGCTTCGGCTTCGCCCCGCGCGCCAGCCCGCGCCAATCGGATGTGATGATCGTGGCGGGCACGCTGACCAACAAGATGGCGCCGGCATTGCGCAAGGTCTACGATCAGATGCCCGAGCCGCGCTATGTCATTTCGATGGGGTCCTGTGCGAATGGTGGGGGCTATTACCACTATAGCTACAGCGTCGTGCGCGGCTGTGACCGCATCGTGCCCGTCGATATCTACGTGCCCGGCTGCCCGCCAACGGCGGAGGCGCTGCTCTACGGCATTCTCCAGTTGCAGCGCAAAATCCGCCGCACCGGCACCATCACCCGCTGAGGAGCGACCCCATGTCGGCAGCCACCGAGGCCCTCCAGGAACTCGCCGAAATCACCGAAGCGGCGCAGCCCGATCACGTGGTCTCGACCGCAGTGATCCATGGCGAGTTGACCGTCACCGCCACATGCTCTGGCATCCCGGCGCTTGTCACCTGGCTGGCAGAGAACCCAGCCGCCCGTTTCACGACTCTGGTAGACATTACCGCCGTCGATTACCCGGAGCGGGAGAAACGGTTCGAGGTCGTCTGGCACTTCTTGTCAATGCCGCAGAACCAGCGTATCCGCGTCAAGGCGATGGCGGATGAGACGACCGTGATCCCGTCGATTACTCACATCCATCCCTCGGCCAACTGGTTCGAGCGCGAGGTCTTCGACATGTATGGGCTGCTTTTCAGCGGCCACCCGGATCTGCGCCGAATCCTCACCGATTACGGCTTCCGCGGTCATCCTCTGCGCAAGGATTTCCCGACAACCGGCTATACCGAAGTCCGCTATGACGAGACCCAGAAGCGCGTGGTCTACGAGCCTGTGACCCTGGTCCAGGACTACCGCCAATTCGACTTCATGAGCCCGTGGGAGGGTGCTGACTACATCCTCCCCGGCGACGAGAAGAAGGAGGGCTGAGCCATGTTCGACCTCGCCGCCGCCGAAGCTGAAATCCGCGCCGCTGCCTCGGACTATTGTGTCGCAGGGATCAAGGCCGACATCCCGGTGCTGGAACGGATCTTCCACGAAGGCTCACATCTTTACGCGTCCCAGGATGGCAAGCTGATCGAATGGCCGCGCCAGGCCTTTCTCGACCGCGTTGCTGGCCGTGGAGCGGTGGAGGGCGAGCCCGAGTTTGAAATCCTCTCGGTCCATTTCGCAGGGCCCGAGATGGCGCATGTGCATCTGAACATGACCATCCCGCCGAGGGTTTTCACCGACTATCTGAATTTCCTGCGGATCGATGGCGAGTGGCGGGTGATTGCGAAAATCTTCCGCGTCGCCGACGGCCCCGCGGTGTGAGGAGGACGAGATGAAGGACACGACCGAGACCCTCACCGGCGAACAGCGGATCCGGAATTTCAACATCAATTTCGGGCCCCAGCACCCGGCAGCCCACGGCGTTTTGCGTATGGTGCTGGAGCTGGATGGCGAGATTGTCGAACGGACGGATCCGCATATCGGCCTCCTGCATCGAGGCACAGAGAAACTGATGGAGAGCCGGACCTATCTCCAGAACCTCCCCTATTTCGACCGGCTGGATTACGTGAGCCCGATGAACCAGGAGCACGCCTGGTGCCTCGCGATCGAGGGGCTGACGGGCACCGAGGTGCCGCGCCGCGGTCAGTTGATCCGCGTGCTTTACTGCGAGATCGGGCGGATCCTGAACCACCTCCTCAATGTGACCACCCAGGCGATGGATGTGGGCGCGCTGACCCCGCCGCTTTGGGGGTTCGAGGAGCGGGAAAAGCTGATGATCTTCTACGAGCGGGCTTGCGGGGCGCGCCTCCACGCCGCCTATTTCCGGCCCGGCGGGGTGCATCAGGATCTGCCGCCCGCGCTCTGCGACGATATCTGGCAATGGACCGAGGAGTTTGGGCAGGTCCTCGACGATCTCGAAACGCTGCTGACCGAGAACCGGATCTTCAAACAGCGCAATGTCGACATTGCCGTGGTGCCGATCGAGATGGCGCAGAAATACGCGTTCTCGGGCGTGATGGTCCGCGGGTCCGGCTGGGCCTGGGACCTGCGCCGGGCGCAACCCTATGAATGCTACTCCGAGCTCGATTTCCAGATCCCCGTCGGCAAGAATGGCGATTGCTATGACCGCTATCTCTGCCGGATGGAGGAGATGCGGGAAAGCGTGAAGATCATGCGCCAATGCCTCGAGAAAATGGACAAGGTCCAGGGCGAGCCGGTCATCACCGCCGATGGCAAAATGACCCCGCCCAAACGCGGCGAGATGAAACGATCGATGGAGGCGCTGATCCATCACTTCAAACTCTACACCGAAGGCTTCCGCGTGCCCGAGGGCGAAATCTACGCCGCGGTCGAAGCGCCCAAGGGCGAATTCGGCGTCTATCTCGTCAGCGACGGCACGAACAAACCCTACAAAGCCAAACTCCGCGCCCCCGGCTATCCCCACCTCGCGGCCATGGACGAAATCTGCCGAGGCCACCAACTCGCCGACGTCTCCGCCATCCTCGGCTCGCTCGACGTCGTGTTTGGGGAGATCGATAGGTGATGCCGCTGCCCAAGGAACTCTTTGCCCTTGCAATTATGTGGACGATACTGCTTTCGGGCGCGATCGGTATAGCACGCGCCGATGATGACGATGGCGCCGACCGCGTGACGCGGTCGGTCGAGTTTCTTTTTAACAACGATTACGTCCGGGCCTTTGATTGGACGAGCGGGCCAATCCATTATTGGTTCTTTCTGCCGCAAGCTGGCACGCCGGATCAGCGCGAGTATCTCTGTCAGTCCGGTGCGCTTGGGAAGAAGCCGGGACAGGTGGCTTCGGGGTGCCAGAGCTTGCCGAAGCCGCAGGTGGTGCTGATCTTCAGGTCTTATGCCCGCGTTAAAAACTGGGGCGCAGGAGCCAAGCACTACAGCCTTTACATCTCCGAAGCCGGATCGCCGAGCCGTGACGCAACATTCGTTTGCGTGATCGATGCTGCGGGGCCCTCTGCGAAGTGTGTGAAGTCATGAGCCTTCGCCGTCTCCACCAAGAACAGCCTGAGCGTTTTGCCCTCACCCTTGCGGTTGCCAACTGGGCCGATCGGCGGGATGTGGCGGGGCGGCAGGCCTCTACCGTAGTCGCTGGTACGATGGAGGGTGATGTTTGAGATGGTTGGCTTTCATCTCTCTCTTCCTCGCTCATGGGGTCGCGGCGCAGACGCAGGATGCGCGGCCTTTGGCAACTTTGATCGACGAGGGCGGTCGGGTGGTTGCCGCGTCGGGGGAGTTTGTCTGGATCGAGACCCGCACCATCCCCGGCAAAACCGAAACATATATGTGTGTGATCGAGATCTCGGACCGGTTTCGCCAAGCGCTGCATCTGCGCAAGGCGCGCGAGATCTTTGCCAATTGGCCCAAATCACTGTGCTTCAACGCGGGGAGTTTTGAATGAGCCTGCGCCGTCTCCACCATGAACAGCCCGACAGCTTTGCCTTTACCCCGGCGAACGCTGCCTGGGCCGAGGGGCAGATTGCGAAATATCCGGAGGGGCGGCAGGCCTCGGCCGTGATTCCGCTTTTGTGGCGGGGGCAGGAGCAGGAGGGGTGGGTCTCGCGCCCGATGATCGAGGAAGTCGCGCGGATGCTCGACATGGCCGAGATCCGGGTGCTGGAGGTCGCGACTTTTTACTTCATGTTTCAGCTCCAACCGGTGGGCTCGGTCGCGCATATCCAGATCTGCGGCACCACCTCCTGCATGATCTGCGGGGCCGAGGATCTGGTCAGCGTCTGCAAGGAGAAGATCGCCGCGCAGCCCCATCAGATCAGCCCCTGCGGCAAGTTCAGTTGGGAAGAGGTTGAGTGCCTCGGCGCCTGCGCCAACGCGCCGATGGCGCAGATCGGCAAGGATTACTACGAGGATCTGACGGCCGAGGGGCTCGCCGCCCTGATCGACCGGTTCGCGGCAGGCGAGGTGCCCAGCCCCGGCCCGCAGAATGGCCGTTGGGCGTCGGAGCCGGTCTCGGGCCTCACGAGCCTGGCGGGAGACGCGGCGGAGCGGGCGAATGCCTCGATCTACCTCGCCACCGAATTGGGTGAGACGGTCAAACGCATCGATGGGACGGAGAAGACGGCGAGCGATCTGGCGCTCGGGGAGGATGGCATGGGCCGGGTGATCAAACTGCGCGGCAACGGGACATCGCGGATCGCGGCGGTCCAGGAGACGCCCGCGTCACAGCCTCAGGTCGCGCCAAAACCCCAACCGGCTCCAGCCCCGGCGGCAAAGGCTGCTCCAGTCGAAGAGGTCGCACCGCCCGCCGAGGACAGGCCGGATCTCCTGACCGAAGCACGCGGTGGCCAGCCCGATGATCTGAAGAAAATCAAGGGCGTCGGCCCGAAATTGGAGGGGCTCTTGCACTCGCTGGGGGTCTTCCATTTCGACCAGGTTGCGAGCTGGACGGACAAGGAGGTCGCCTGGGTCGATTATAATCTCGAAGGTTTCAAAGGCCGCATCGTGCGCGACGATTGGGTCGCGCAGGCGAAAGGGCTCGCGGAGGGCAAAGATGCTTGAGGACAAGGATCGGATCTTTACCAATCTCTACGGCCGCTTTGACCGCTCGCTGAAGGGCGCGCAGGCGCGGGGGCATTGGGACGGCACGGCCGCGCTGATCGCCAGAGGGCGCGACACGATCGTGCAGGAGATCAAGGACAGCGGCCTGCGCGGGCGCGGCGGGGCAGGGTTCCCGACCGGGCTCAAATGGTCCTTCATGCCCAAGGAAAGCGATGGGCGCCCGGCCTATCTGGTGGTCAATGCGGACGAGTCCGAGCCCGGGACTTGCAAAGACCGCGAGATCATGCGCCACGATCCGCACACGCTGATCGAGGGCTGCCTGATCGCCAGCTTCGCCATGGGAGCCCATGAGTGCTGGATCTATCTCCGCGGCGAATACATCCGCGAGCGTGAGGCGCTGCAGGCAGCGATTGACGAATGCTACGATGCCGGGCTGTTGGGAAAGAACGCCGCGAAATCCGGTTGGGATTTCGACATCCACCTGCATCACGGAGCTGGGGCCTATATCTGCGGCGAAGAAACCGCACTGATCGAGAGCCTGGAGGGCAAAAAGGGCATGCCGCGCCTGAAGCCGCCCTTCCCGGCGGGCGTCGGCCTCTATGGCTGCCCGACCACGGTGAACAATGTGGAATCAATTGCCGTGGTGCCGACCATCCTGCGCCGTGGGCCGGATTGGTTCGCGGGGTTCGGGCGGCCGAACAATACCGGCACCAAGATTTTCGCCATCTCCGGCCATGTGAACGCGCCCTGCGTGGTGGAGGAGGCGATGTCGATCACTCTGCGCGAATTGCTCGACCGCCATTGCGGCGGCGTGCGCGGCGGCTGGGAGAATCTGAAGGCGGTGATCCCCGGCGGGTCCTCGGTGCCGCTGTTGCCGGCGTCCACTTGCGACGAGGCGATCATGGATTTCGACTGGCTGCGTGACCAGAAATCGGGCCTGGGCACTGCGGCGGTGATCGTGATGGATCAGTCCACCGACGTCATCAAGGCGATCTGGCGGCTCAGCAAATTCTACAAACATGAAAGCTGTGGCCAGTGCACCCCGTGCCGCGAGGGCACCGGCTGGATGATGCGGGTGATGGACCGGCTGGTCACCGGCGAGGCGGAGCCGGAGGAGATCGACATGCTCCTCGACGTGACCAAACAGGTCGAGGGCCACACGATCTGCGCGCTGGGCGACGCCGCCGCCTGGCCGATCCAAGGGCTGATCCGGCATTTCCGCGACGAGATCGAGGACCGGATCAAGGCGAAACGCACAGGCCGTGTCACCGCGGCCGTGGCGGCGGAGTGATCGGATTAACGGATGAAGATGGCCCTGATGATCCTCGGCAGCGCGACCGCCCTCACCGCCTGCTCCCTGTTCGGGGGCGGTGGGGAAGATGCGTCTCGCGCCCCCAAGGTCGAGGCGCAACCCCATCAGGACGCGAAGTTTTTCGTGCTTTACGGGCCGCAGGGCTATCTGATCGATATCCGCTATATCGACATCATCAACGAGTCGGTGATAGCGATCCGCGAGGCCGAGGACGAGGTCACGCCACGTGAGACGCTGACCATCCCGGCGACCATCGATGTGCCCTCGGCCGAACCCTATTCCAGCAGCGGCCATCGCGCCGTCGCCGTAGCGATTGCCGACCACATCCGAGAGACGGCGAAGATTTGCGACGATGGCCGGCAGATGGCGCTGCGCCAGACGCTGGAGGGTGACACGCGGGCGACCTATCGCAACGAGCGCGGGGCGTGGGTGGTGTTCGCCGCCTGTCCCGGCCCCGTGACCAGTTGAGGAGGCGAAGATGATCCAGATGCTGGCTTCGCGGACTTTTGGCGCACGCGGCTTCGCGGCGTTGGCCCTTATGGCGCTTGCAAGCTGCGGCCCGGCGGGAGAGGGGCCGCCGGCCCTGCAGACGGTCGAAGTCACCGGCGGCCAGCAGCGTTATGTCGTCGATTTCGTCGATCAGGGCGGTGGCTTGCGCCATATCGTCGTTTCCTCGCTTGGCTATCGTCAGATGGACCGGGCGGAGGGAGAACTCGCCTTCCGAATGGCTGCGCAGGCGGCCGAGGTGGTTTCGTGCGCGAATGGGCAGGGTGTGCGTGTCCTGCCCGAGACACGGGTGTTTCAGGAGACCGACCGGAGCCAAGGCGCGCTCAGCCGCGGCGGCGCGATCTGGCAGTTCAAGGGGAGGTGCGGATGACCGGTCGTCACCTCGCTCAGATCAATATCGGCCGTCTCGTGGCACCCGTGGACGACCCGCGGGTGCGGGAGTTCATGGACAATCTCGACCGTGTGAACGGCGTGGCAGAGCGGCTGCCCGGCTATGTCTGGCGCCTGCAATCGGACATCGGGAATGCCACCGATCTGCCGCTGAGCGCCGAGGATCCGCAATTCATCTCGAACATTTCGGTTTGGGAGGACATTGCCTCCTTCGAACAGTTCGTCTGGAATACCGTGCACCGCCAATTCTACGAGCGGAAGCACGAATGGTTCGAGGCCGTGACGGACCAGCACTTCGCCATGTGGTGGGTTCCCATCGGCCACCGACCGACGCAGGAGGAGGGGATGGACCGCCTTGCCCTGCTCCGCGAACGGGGCGACAGCGATCAGGCTTTTGGCTGGTCGTATCTGGCGGAAGCGCGGCTGTGGCGGACCCGCAATTGCAGCCATTTGGCGGCGGAGTAGAGCATGAGCGACCTACGCACCATCGTGATCGACGGCAAGGAAATCGAGGCTGACCCGAATCTGACGGTCATACAGGCCTGCGAGCAGGCGGGGATCGAGATCCCGCGCTTTTGCTATCACGAACGGCTAAGCATCGCGGGCAATTGCCGGATGTGTCTGGTGGAGCCGGTGGGGGCGCCGAAGCCCGCCGCCTCCTGCCATCTGATGGTCCGCGACCTGCGCGGGGGCCGCAATGGCGAGCCGCCGGAGGTGCGGACGAACTCTCCCATGGTCAAGAAGGCGCGCGAGGGGGTGATGGAGTTCTTGCTCATCAACCATCCGCTGGACTGCCCGATCTGCGACCAGGGGGGCGAGTGCGATCTGCAGGATCAGGCCATGGCCTATGGCGTCGATTTCAGCCGCTTCCGCGAGGCGAAACGCGCGGCGGTGGATCTGGAGCTTGGGCCTCTGGTCGAGACCCATATGACCCGCTGCATCTCCTGCACCCGCTGCGTCCGTTTCATCACCGAGGTCGCCGGGGTGGCGGAACTCGGCCAGGTCGGGCGCGGTGAGGACAGCGAGATCACCAACTATCTGGGCGCCATCCTGGAAAGCGAGATGCAGGGGAATATCGTCGATCTCTGCCCGGTCGGCGCGCTGACGAACAAGCCCTATGCCTTTACCGCGCGGCCCTGGGAGCTGACCAAGACCCAAAGTATCGATGTGATGGACGCCCTCGGCTCGAATATCCGCGTCGACATCCGCGGGCGCGAGGTGATGCGGATCCTGCCCCGCAACCATGACGGGGTGAACGAGGAATGGCTGGCCGACCGCAGCCGCTATATCTGGGACGGGCTGCGCCGACAACGGCTGGACCGGCCCTATGTGCGGGTCGAGGGCAAGCTGAAACCCGCCTCCTGGGGCGAGGCGTTCGCGGCGATCAAGGCGGCGGCGGAGAAAGCCGGTGACAACATCGCGGCGGTGGCCGGGGATCTGGCGCCGGTCGAGGCGATGTTCGCGTTGAAGACCCTGCTGGCGAGCCTTGGCTCTGATCGCGTGGAAGGCCGCCAGGACGGCGCGCAGCTGCCGATCGGCAACCGCTCCGCCTATATCGGGACCGCGCGGGTCGAGGATCTCGACACCGCGGATGGGATCCTGCTGATCGGTGCCAATCCGCGCAACGAGGCGCCGGTGCTGAACGCGCGCATCCGCAAAGCGTGGCTGGCTGGGGCCGAGGTGGCGATGATCGGTCCCGCCGTCGACCTGACCTTCCCCGCCCACCATATCGGCACCGGGGCGGAGGCGCTGGCGGGCGACAGCCGGGCAGAGCTGCTCAAGAACATGGAACGCATGTCCGGCAAGATCATCGTCGTCGGCCAGGGCGCGCTGAAACGCGCCGACGGTGTGGCCGTGCTGGCCAGCGCGATGGCGCTCGCCGAGGAGGCGGGGGCCAAGCTGCTGGTCCTCCACACTGCCGCGGCGCGCGCTGGGGCGATGGATATCGGGTTTGCCCATGCGGACGGGCTGGCCTGCCTCGACGGCGCGGCGCTGATCTGGAACCTGGGCGCCGATGAGTGCACGCTGCCCGACGGGGCTTTCGTGGTCTATCAGGGCCATCATGGCGACCGGGGGGCGCATCGGGCGGATGTGATCCTGCCCGGCGCGGCCTATACGGAACAGCCCGGGATTTTCGTCAATACCGAGGGGCGGGTGCAGATGGCCTATCGCGCCGGGTTCCCGCCGGGGGATGCGAAGGAGGACTGGGCGATCCTGCGCGCCGTGTCGGCCGAGCTTGGCCAGACGCTGCCTTTCGACAGCCTCGACGCCCTGCGGGCGCACTTGTTCGAGGCGTATCCTCATCTCGCGCGCATTGACGAGATTGCCGAGAGCCCATGGCAGCCTTTGGCCCCGGGCGAGATCGACGCAGCACCTTTCGCCCCGGCGCTGGGCGACCATTACCTCACCAACCCGATCGCGCGGGCCAGCCAGATGATGGCCGAGATGTCCCGTCTGGCCGCCGAACGGGCGCAACCGATGGCGGCGGAATAGGCGATGCGCTGGCTCCTCCCCCTGCTGCTCCTGCCGGGCTGCGGCCTGTTCGGGTCCGATGCCCCTCCCGCGCCGACGGCAGAGGAGCTGCAGAAAGCGGCGGCGGAACAGGCAGTCGCCGAGGCCAAGGCCCGAGCTGAGAATCTGGTGCAGACGGTGGACACAACCCCTTCGGGCAAAATGCTGATCGGTGGCCGGGTCGAGACGCCGAACCTGCCCGAGGCGCATCCAGCCTATCAGACCCTGCCGCTGAAATCCGCCTGCCTGGCCATCGGCGACCCCCTCGCCTCGAAAGCGCAGGGCATCCAGTTTTTGGGTGGGGAAGGGGTCAGCGAGGTGCTCCTTGCCTCGGGACAGACGGTTCACACTGTGCCGCTGGAATACCAACTGACCCGCGAGCCCGGCGATGCCGCCGCCGCCCTGCTGCTGCAGGGGCCGGAACAGAGCGCCTTGGCGAGTTCCACCGACGAGCTCTTCATCACCAATGTCGTCTATGAGAAACGCCCCGGCACGATCCCAATCGCGTCAGTCGAGGCCGAATGCAAGAAGAGGGGGATCCGCTGATGGCGTTTTTCGATACCGGTCTGGGGACTTTCCTGATCATTCTGGCGCAGTGTCTGGCGGTGACGCTGTCGATCCTGGTCAGCCTCGCCTTCCTGCTGCTGGTCGACCGCAAGGTCTGGGCCGCGGTGCAGCTCCGCCGCGGGCCCAATGTGGTGGGCCCGTTCGGGTTGCTGCAAAGCTTCGCAGATTTCGGCAAATTCGTGCTTAAGGAGATCGTGATCCCCGCCGGGGCGGACAAAGTTGTCTTTTTGCTGGCGCCGCTCCTCACCTTCATTCTGGCCGTGATTGCCTGGGCGGTGATCCCCTTCGCGGCCCATGACGTGGGTGGGCCGGACGAGCGGATCTGGGTCGTCTCGGACCTGAATGTCGGGATCCTCTATATCTTCGCGATCTCTTCGCTGGGCGTCTATGGCATCATCATGGGGGGGTGGGCGTCCAACTCGAAATATCCGTTCCTGGGATGTCTTCGGTCCGCGGCGCAGATGGTCTCCTACGAGGTCTCGATCGGGCTGATCATCGTCGGCGTGCTGATCTCGACCGGGTCGCTGAACCTGACCAAGATCGTGGCGGCGCAGGATGGCGATTATGGAATGCTGAGCTGGTACTGGCTGCCGCATCTGCCGATGATGGTGATCTTTTTCGTCAGTGCGCTGGCCGAGACCAACCGCCCGCCCTTCGACCTGCCCGAGGCGGAGTCGGAGCTGGTGGCGGGTTATCAGGTGGAATACTCCTCCACCCCCTATCTGCTGTTCATGATCGGCGAGTACATGAACATCGTGCTGATGTGCGCGCTCTGCTCGATCCTGTTCTTCGGCGGTTGGTTGAGCCCGATCCCCGGTCTGCCCGATGGCGTGTTCTGGATGGTGCTGAAGATCGTGTTCTTCTTCTTCATGTTCGCCATGGCGAAGGCCATCGTGCCCCGATATCGCTATGACCAATTGATGCGGCTCGGCTGGAAAGTGTTCCTGCCGATGAGCCTCGCCTGGGTGGTGATCACCGCGATCCTGGCCCGGATGGATGTGGTGGGCTATGCCCGCTATGCCGTGGCAGGCTGAGATGCGCGCGGCTGTCCTCGCCCTCCTGTTGCCCTTGAGCGCCGAGGCGGGCTGCCTCGGCCTCGAGACCGCATCGGGCGAGTGCCTGGAGCGGATGCCCACGGTCGCCGAGGTCACCGCCATGGAGCATGAGGCGCCGCGCACGCCCGATCTCTGGCGGCAATGCCTGGCCGCGGGCGAGGCGAGCGAGATTTGCCCTGAATTCGTCTTCTATCGCGGCCGGTTCGAGCACACCGAGGACGCGATCGCCAAACAGAAGATGTCGATCATCGTCTGGCAGACGGCCCGCGCTGCCTTCCGGTGCGAGGGGTCCAGTTTCGACCGGCTCTCCGGGTTGATCGCTGGAAATTTCAGCGGCGTGGACGGGCAGGACCACGCGGCGCTGCTGCCTGCTTTGCAGGACATGCGCGCCCATGTGCGGGGGGTCTGTGGATGAGCCCGCGCGACCATGCAATCGGCCTCTATATGGAAGGGATCCGCGATGGCGCGCCGCATGAGGCGCTCGCGGCCCATACCGGGGCGCGGTACACCCAACACTCGACCGGGGTTGCTGATGGCCGCGAGGGGTTCTTGGCCTTCTTCGAGCCGTTTCTCGCGCGCAATCCAAAGCGCGATATCCGGGTGGTGCGCGCACTCGAGGACGGTGCGCATGTCTTCGTGCATGCGTATCAGAGCCTGAATGACGGCGCTGACCAATGGGTCACGATGGATTTCTTCGACAGCGATGCCGACGGCAAGATCGTCGAACACTGGGATGTGATCGCCCCCTTCAACGGGCACACTGCTTCCGGCCGGACGAGCGTCGATGGCGAAACTGAGATCACCGATCCCGATCAGACCGCCGCCAACAAGGCTCTGATCGCGGCGTTTTTCGATATCTGTCTGATTGGTCGGGAAACCGACCGGATGGGCGCCTTCATCGCCCCTGATCTGCTTCAGCACAGCCCGGATCTCGGCGACGGGCTGGACAGCTTTCAAAGCTTCTACGCCGCGGCTGACTGCCCGTTGAGCTATCAGGAGCGTTTCCTGATGGTGGGCGAAGGCAGTTTCGTGGCGACGCTCAACCGGGCAAAATGGGATGATCAGGACCTCTGCCGCGCCAATCTGTTCCGCATCGCGGGCGGCAAGATCGTTGAACACTGGGACCTTTCGGAGCCCGTTCCTCCCCGCGAGGACTGGGCCAATTCGGGTAAATTCTGAGGGCACATCATGGGCATTCCCTTCGACAAGGCACTTGGCTACTTCCTGATGAAGGACTTCATCGACGGGTTCAAAGTCGGGATGAAATACTTCTTCAAACCCAAGGCGACGTTGAATTACCCGTTCGAGAAAGGGCCGCTCAGCCCGCGGTTCCGGGGCGAACATGCGCTGCGCCGCTATCCCAACGGTGAGGAACGGTGCATCGCTTGCAAGCTGTGCGAGGCGATCTGCCCGGCACAGGCCATCACCATCGAGGCGGAGCCGCGCGACGATGGCTCGCGCCGCACCACCCGCTATGACATCGACATGACCAAATGCATCTATTGTGGCTTCTGTCAGGAGGCCTGCCCAGTCGATGCCATCGTCGAAGGTCCGAACTTCGAGTTCGCCACCGAAACACGGGAGGAGCTGTTCTACAACAAGGACAAGCTTCTTGAGAACGGCGAGCGCTGGGAGCGGGAGATCGCCCGCAACCTCGAACTCGACGCGCCTTACAGATAGGGGGGAGCGCTTTGGGGATCGCGCGTATCATTGGGGGCGTTTTCCTGGTCCTGGTGGGCCTGGCCGGCTGTGCGCCTGCGCCTGTTGGACCGCTGGCGCTGCCCGCGGGCTACACGCCCGTGCTCCGCAGCGATCAGGCACCGATGGTGTTGGTCGAGACGGTGACCCAGCGGCTCGACCGCGGGTGCTGGTTCGGCGGGCCCCATGCCTATTACACCGAGGTCGAGGAACGGGGCGAGCGCGACCTTCTCACCCGCATTCGTCTGCTCCGGCCCGGCGCCCGGTCGGCGACCGAATTCCTGGTGCTGGGCCGCCGCAAGGCGCCCGGCAGCGGCGGGGTGACGACCGGCGAGCTTGCCTCGGGCCGCCTGCCGCCGCCCGCCCCCGTCACGGCCTGGACGACGCATCTGGGCCTCAGCCCGACCGTTGCCTCGGCGGTTGCCGAACAGATCCGCACAGACATCATCGCGACCCGCTATGGGTTCGACCGCTGCACCTCACTGACCGCTGCCATCGGCTGACAGGAGCCTGACATGACCCTCGCCGCCCTCTCCTTCTATGTGTTCGCCAGTGTGGCGGTGGCCTCCGGGCTGCTCGTCATCGTGGCGCGCAACCCGGTCCATTCGGTTCTGTGGCTGATCCTGACCTTCTTCTCGGCAGCGGGGATGATGGTGTTGCTGGGGGCCGAGTTCGTCGCCATGCTGTTGATCATCGTCTATGTCGGCGCCGTGGCGGTGCTGTTCCTGTTCGTCGTCATGATGCTGGATGTGGA
>JBCBIS010000100.1:0-14357 GCA_038524325.1 Pseudomonadota bacterium | reverse complement strand
CGCAGGAGGCGTTCGAGAACCTCGAGATGGCCCTTTGGGCGATCCGGAACTGATCGGGGCCGGATGACGGGCGACGCGGATAACGGAACCGGCGGGAGCGGGGGCGGCGAAAACCGGGGCGGGGCGATCCCACGCACCGTCTTCTCGCCCATGCCGGGCGGCCAGCCGCCCCCCGGGATCTCGCCCCTGCCCCGCACCAGCGAGCTTGGCGCGCTCGAAGCGGAAAGCTCGCGCCCCGGGGTCAACCGGCTGGTCGACGCGGCGGCGGATCTGTTCGATCTGGTGGTCTATCTGCGCAGCCAGAACACGCCGGTCGAGATCGGCCCGCTGCGCGAGAAGGCCATCGCCCTGATCGATCAATTCGAACGGCGGGCGCTCTCGGAAAACGAGGAGGCGAATGTCGTCGCCACCGCCCGCTATGCCATTGCCGCGACCATCGACGATCAGGTGATGTCGCGCCCCTGGGGCCTCGACAGCGGCTGGCAGCAGCGCAAGATCGTCGATGTCCTCTATGGCGAGGTGATCGGGGGCGAGAAGTTCTTCGAGTATCTCGAGGCGGCACGCAAGAACCCGGCGCGCTTCCAGCACCTCATCGAGTTCTTCTATATCTGCCTGTCGCTGGGGTTCCGGGGCCGCTATCGCCGGGATCGCTCGAGCGGGGGAGACGGGCTGGAAAAGCACCGCAAGGCCGCCTTCGCCACCATCGAGCAACAGCGCGGCGGCGCCTTCGCAGACCGTCTGGCGCTGCGCTGGCGCGGGGTGGACACGACGCGGCGGCCGGTGCGCGATCTCTTGCCGACCTGGTTGCTCGCGGCCCTGTCGGCCGCGATGGTGGCGGGATTGTTCGTGCTGTTCCTCTACCTGATGGCCGACCACACGGCAGAAAGCGAGGCGCGGGTCGCCGCCCTGCCCCCCGGCACGGTTGACGGCCAGCGGGTGCCTGTGCGTATCGCCCGGCTGGCGGCACCCACCCCACCGCCCGAGATCAAGCTGAAACCCCCGCGGCTGGAACGGGTCCGCACCTTCCTCGAACCCGAGATCGAGGAAGGGCTGGTCGAGGTTTTCGAGGATGCTGGCGAGGTCCGCATCCGCCTGATCGGCGACGGCATGTTCCGCTCGGCCGAGATCGATGTCCTGCCCCGCTATCTCGACGTCTTGGAACGGGTCGCCGCCGCCCTCAACGACGAGCCGGGCGATGTGGTGATCGAGGGGCATACGGACTCGATCCAACCGCGCAAGACGGCGAAATATCCGACCAATCAGATCCTCTCGAAGGCCCGGGCCGAAGCGGTGCGCGACATCATCCTGCCATCGCTGGCCGAACCGGGACGCGTCACGATCGAGGGCTATGGCGCCACCCGGGCCATCGCCGGCAACGACACGCGCGAGGACCGGGCCAGGAACCGGCGGGTCGAGCTGTTGTTGATCCGCGATCCAGCCGGATACTCCGACGCGACGGACAGGGAGGGCTGAGGCATGCGGGCGCTGCGCAAATTCTTCGCCCGACCGCTGGTGACCGGTTTCCTGGCCTTTCTGGTGCTGGGCCTGATTGTCTGGTTTGTCGGCGATCTCTTAAACCTGGGCGGCTGGCGCCCGTTGCAGAGCCCCTGGACCCGTGGGATCATCTGCGCCGTCTTCGCGCTGATCTGGCTGATCTGGTTCGGCATCTGGGCCTGGCGCCGCCGGGCGAAGAACGATCAGATGGTCGAGGAGATCGCCGAGGCGGAACCCGACCCGACCCTGGAGGCGATGGGCGCGGAGCAGGGTGAGATCCAGTCGAAATTCGCCAGCGCGATGCGCGAGCTGGGCAAGCGCAAGTTCAAATCCCGCCTCGGCGGCTCGCGCTATCTCTACGAGTTGCCCTGGTATGTCTTCATCGGCCCGCCGGGCGCAGGCAAGACCACGGCGCTGGAGAAATCCGGCCTGGATTTCTGGAAACGCAATGCGGGCGATGCGATCACCATCAAGGACACGCGCAATTGCGATTGGGTGTTCTCGAACGAGGCGGTCTTCATAGACACCGCCGGGCGCTATACGACGCAAGAGCAGAACCGCGTGGTCGACAGCGCCTCGTGGCGCAAGATCCTGGACCTGATCGCCCGCAACCGGCCGGGCGAGCCGGTGAACGGCATCATCGTCGCCATCTCGATCTCGGAGCTGGCGCTGTCCGACACCCGCACCATCGACGCCCATTCCGAGGCGGTGCGCGAGCGGCTGATCGAGATCTGCGAGAAGATGCGCGCCCGGGTGCCGGTCTATCTCGTCTTCACCAAGGCGGATCTGCTGGTCGGCTTCAACGAGTATTTCCAGACCCTGCCCAAGGCAGATTGGGGTCAGGTCTGGGGCATGACCTATCCATTGAAAGGCGGGGTTCAGGCCGACGAGCGGATCGAACGCGATCTCGACCGGTTCGGCGAGGATTTCGACCTGCTGGTCGAACGGCTGGGCGAGATGCAGTTCCCCCGCATCCAGGACGAGGTCGATGTCGAAACGCGGGCCAAGATCTTCGGCTTTGCCTCGCAGTTCTCCTCGCTGAAACCGGTGGTCGAGCGCTTCCTGCGCGAGACGTTCCGCCGCGACCTGCGCGACGAACCCTTGCTGCTGCGCGGGTTCTATTTCACGTCGGCCACCCAGGTGGGGCAGCCGGTCGACCGGCTCATCTCGGTCATGTCGCGCGAATTCGGGCTCGAGCGCCGGGTCGTCGACGCGATGAGCGGCGATACCGGTCGGTCGTATTTCCTCGAAGGGTTGCTGCGCGAGGTGGTGCTGCCCGAAGCCGGTCTCGTCTCGATCGGCCATGCCGGGCGCAAACTGGCTCAGGCCGGGCGCTGGGGCGCCATTGCCGCCTGTGTCGCGGTTCCGGTCCTGTTCGGTCTCGGCTGGTGGATGGTCGAGCGGCATATGGAGGCCCAGTCGCATACCTTCCGCGAGGTGCTGACGGAGTATGAAAAGGACCTCGGCAAGATCGATGTGGACTTGGTTGCGGATAACGACCTCGCCCAGATCCAGCCACCGCTGAACCGGCTGCGGGACGAAGCGGCGCGGCTGGACGAGGACGCGCAGGACGCACCGCTGCTCGGCCTCGGCATCGCGGATATGCAGGCGCTGCGCGACCAGGCGGACCGGGCCTATCGCACCGCGCTCGAAGACCTCCTGCGCCCACGCCTCCTGCACCGGCTGGAGCGGCGGATGACCGGCAACCTGCACCAGCCCGAACTGCTCTACGATATGCTGAAGGTCTATCTGATGGTGGGCGGCTGCGGGCCGATGGACCAGCCCTATGTCAGCGCCTTTCAAAACGCGGATTGGGAGCTGCGCTATAACACCGATCTGATCGCCGACATGACCGGGCACCTCTCGACCCTGCTCGAGAAAAAACCGGTCTGTCCCGCAGGCAATCGCGAGGAAGATCCCAACAGCGCGCTGAATTGGGAACTGATCGCCGATGCCCGCACCTCGGTGGAGCAGATCTCCCCGGCGGAGCGGGCGTTTCGCATTCTCAAGACGGCGCCCGAGACGGCCAAGCTCCGCGATTGGCGGATCGTCGACGCCGGCGGGCGGACATCGGATGCCGTCTTCATCCGCGCCTCGGGCGCGCCGCTGGACCAGCCGATCGACGGGCTGTTCACCTATGAGGGGTTCTGGGGCCTGTTCGATCCCAATGTCGACGACATGGTCGAGGCGGCTTTCGAAGAACGCTGGGTCTGGTCGGATGACGATGGCGAAAGCACGGTCTCGAATGCCGAGCTGTTGCGGATCCGGCGCGAGCTGCGCGAACTCTATTACGAGGAGTATATCGAGACCTGGCAGAGCCTGCTGGACGACCTGCGCATCGTGCCCCTGCGCGATGCCGAACAGGCGGCGGACACCCTGCGCCGACTGTCCTCCAACAGTTCCCCGTTCCTCAAGGTGATGCAGGAGATCGCCTATCACACCAGTCTGGCCCAGAAACCGGCCGAAGACAGCGCGGTTCTGAAGGAGGCGCAGAAAATCGCCTTCTACCGCTTCTCCGCCAAGTTCCGGACGGCGGCACGCCTGGCCGAGGCCGGCAGCGGCGATGTGCAGGTCGCGCAGGCCAACAAGGGCCAGCCGGTCGAGGACGCGTTCGACGATCTCCACCAATTCGTCGGCTCGCTCGACCGCCCAGGGCAGATCGCCGATACGATGGACCTGCTGACCGAGCTCTATGACCGGGTCCTGCGCATGGAGCGCGGCCAGGCTGAAGACCTGTCGATCCTGTCCGAGACCAAACCGGCCGAGCGGCTGGAGCGTCAGATCAACCGCGCCCCGCGCGCGGTGGAAAGGCTGCTCTCCGAGATGCTGAGCCAGGCGGATGCCGCGACCGTGGGCGGGATCAAGGCGCAGCTCAACGAGGTCTGGCGCTCGACCGTCCACCCGGTCTGCCGCGACCGCCTGCACGGGCGTTATCCCTTTGGCGGAAATGTCGAGGTGGCCTTCGGTGACTTGTCCGAGATCCTGGGCCATGACGGGCTGATCGACGGCTTCTTCAAGACACGCCTCGCCTCGATGGTGAACACCGATGTGACCCCTTGGCAATGGCGCGGCAATGTCGGTGCCTCGCTGGGCATCCCGCAGGCACGGCTGCAGTTCTTCGAACGCGCGGCGCGGCTGAGGGACGCGTTCTTCCCGGATGGCCGCAGCCAGCCGGAGTTGCGCTTCGCCGCCTCGGTCTTTGCCTGGAACCCCAGCGTTTCGGTGGCCCGCTTCGTCCTTGGCGGATCCGAGGCCGTGTTCGATGCGGCCAAGGATGGCGGGGCCTTGCAGAGATATCAGTTCATCTGGCCCGGGCCGCAGCCGGCGGCAGGCGCCGATGTGCGCCTCACGCTGAAATCCTCCTCGACCGATCTTCTGGGCAATGCGCTGCCCGGCAAGGATGTGCGGGTCGGCGAGGCGGGCAGTTGGGGGCTGTTCAAGCTGATTGGAAAATCCGGGTTCGACATTCGCGGCGCGGGCGACATCGTCCGTGTCGACGTCTCGGCGCCCGGCGGGCGGCTGTTTCTCGAGCTTCGGATGGACAGCGCTACCAACCCATTGGCCTTGTTGGGCGAGATCAGGGGGTTCCGATGCCCGCCGCAACTGTGACCTCCACCCAGGCCGGCTGGCATGGCAAGCTGCCCGCGGCGGGCGATTTCGTGAATGGCGGCGCGCGGCTCGAGCTGATCACGGCGATCGAGCGCTGGGCCATGGCCGGCATGGTCGAGATCCGCGCGGCCGGCGGGCCAAGCATCGACGCCTTTCTGACCGCGCCGCTGTTTCGCCTGGCGACGGGTCCGGGCATCTTTGGCGCGGCGCCGGGCCTCGCCGTACTGGGCCCGGGGATGGACCGAAGCGGACGACCCTATCCCTTTGTCATCGCCATGCCGCTCTGCACACCGGCAGCACCCAAGGAGGTGTTGCGCGAAAATCGTGCTCTGTTCGAGGCGCTTGAAGCGGTTTTCCTGGCAGCCCTCGCCCCAGATTATCCGCTGGACCGGCTGGCGGAGGATCTGGCCGGCCTGCCCGCGCCGCTCTCCGCCACAGGCGCCCATGCGGCCGCTGAGACGGCGGTGATCGAGGCCAATGGCACCCCTGTCCTGCAGCTTCGCACGCCCCCGACCCCTGCCCAATTCGCCGCGTTGTTCCGCGCCGGACCGTCCATCGCGGCCGGCGGGACGGCGGCCTGAGGCGCGGCGCCGAATGCGCCCGCCCGATCCCTCGCCATTGCGCGCCACCTCGGTCGGCCTGACCCACGAGGGCTGTGTCCGCGATCTGAACGAGGATGCGGTGCTGACCGATGACCGCCGGGGCCTATGGGGCGTGGCCGACGGCATGGGCGGCTATGCTCTGGGCGATGTCGCCAGCGCCACGGTGGTCGGCCATCTCGGCTATGTCCGCACCGCATGGCCGACAGCACGGTCGCTGGCGCTGGATCTTGTCGGGCGACTGGAGGATGCCAATACCGAACTCCGCGCCCTGGCCGCGCGCGAGGGGCACAGGATGATCGGCTCCACCGTCGCCTGCCTCGCGGTCTGGGGGCCCTATGCCCTGGCCCTTTGGTGCGGAGACAGCCGGATCTATCGGCTGCGCGACGGGCGGCCGATCCAGCGGATTTCACAGGATCACACATTGGTCCAGGGCCTTGTCGATGCGGGGCATCTGACCGAGGCGGAGGCCGAGTCGCATCCCAACGCGCATGTGCTGACACGGGGGCTGGGGGTCTCGGAGACCTTCGAGCCCGATTTCCGGCAGATGAGTTTGATGGCCGGCGACCGGTTCATCCTCTGCTCGGACGGTTTGAGCCGGGTTCTGCCGGATATCCGGATCGAGGCGATCTCGTGGTCAGCGCGGTCGCCGGGGCTCGCCTGCATGGCCTTGCTCGAGGCGGCGCTGCATGCCGGTGGGCCGGACAATGTCACCATCGCGGTCATCGATTTCAGCTGAGCCGCAGGCCGTGCAGAACTGTCGGTCTCAACCCGCGGGAAACTGCAGCACCTCGCCCGGGTCCTCACCCTCGCAATAAAAGGACGCCACAGCCTCCCGCCCGAAGAACAGGCTGCGCTGATGATCGGTCAGGAGCGGCAGGATGCTGCGCAGGGCGGACGGGTCGTAGAAGCGGAAGAACACTGTCTCGCCATCGGGCATCTCGGCCAATGTCAGCGTGCGCATATGTTTGCGCAGGTCGAGGATTTTCCTGGGCGAGGTCAGATAGATTGCCCAGCGCCGCCCCCAGCCTTCATGAAACAGAAAATCCAGCAGATCGCTGTCTTCGGGCAACGGCACGAGATAAGGGGCGACCGCCGCGACCTCCCGGTCGAGATCGCCGACAAAGAGGCAATGATGACCCGCCTTGCGCCGTGACAGGATCGCCGGCAATTCCGGGTTCTGCGCACCATCGACCACCGCATAGGCATAAAGATCCGGGTCGGCATAAAGGGCGCGTTCGAGGGCCGTTTTGGCTCGGTCGACCGTGACTGCATCCATATGTCAGGTCTTTCCGCCCGACATTGCCCCGCAGATCGAAGCGAACGGTTTGCCAGCCATTGCCGCGGCGAGCAGGGCCGAGGCCACACTGTGCGAATCGAGCTCCAGCGGGGTCGGCGTGTGGTCCCTGGCTGCCGCGCGCGGGTCGGCCTCGCCGCCGGTCTCGTTCTTGGCCTCGTCCGGCTCGGAGGCGGGCGCCGCCGCGGTGCCCGGACCGCTCAGCGAGGGGCCGCCGCTGTTGACGTTCACGTTCGGTGTGCCCTGGATATGGACGCCCGAACTGTTGATCGTCACGAAGGCACCGCCGCATTTCAGCGTGATCCCGCCCGGAGCTTCGAGCACCATCTTGCCGCCGGCCTTCAAGTGGAGATCGCCGCCGGAGATCTCGACGATATTGCCCTCGGATTTCAGCAGGAAATCGGCGCCGGTCTGGATGTGCTGGGTGTCGCCCACCTTCAGATAGGCATCCGAGTCCACCGTATCGTGCTTTTCCGCCTTGATGTGCCGGAACTCGTTGTTCTCGACGATCTCATGCTGATCGTTCAGCACGATGTCGCGGCTGTCGTTCAGAACCCGTCGGTCCCAGTCGAACTGCGCATGGAAGAAAATGCCCTCGGCACCGGCGGTATCGTCGAACCGCATCTCGTTAAAGCCGCTGCCCTTGACCGTATTCGTCTTGAAGGTCGTGTAGTTTCGGTTGGCCGGCGGGTCGTAAGGGTTCTTCTGCGTGCTGTTATAGACACGGCCCGTGATGATCGGGCGGTCGGGGTCGCCTTCCTCGAACTCGACGATCACCTCCTGCCCGATGCGCGGGATCGACATCGCTCCCCAGCCATTGCCGGCCCAGGCCTGGCTGACCCGCACCCAGCAGGAGAAGGCGTTGGGGGCCGAGTCGCGTTCCCAATGGAACCGGACTTTCACGCGGCCATGCTCGTCCGGGTCGATCTCCTCGCCCTCCTTACCCACGACAAAGGCCGTCTGCGGCCCAGGCACCACCGGTTTGCGGGCGAGCCGTGCGGGGCGGAACACTTCCTTGGTGGTGAGCGCGGAGAACGAGCAGAGATAGGTCTCGGCTGCCTCGCCCCCGCTCTCGTAATCGTCGGCGGTCAGCTCGTGATGGGCCGAGGTGACGAGATATTCGATATTGTTCGCCTGAACCGGATGCGCCTTCAGCGTGAACAGCCGGCCGGATTTGATCCCACGCAGATTGGCATCGGCCTGTACCACCGCATGGCGGGCCTGAAGCTCCTCGATCCGGGTTTTTGCATAAGCCTTGCCATCCGCGATTTCGCGGTAGAGGCCCGGGGCGTCATAGACCTCCGACCCCGCGGCCCCGTGCTGGCGGGCAATCGCCGCGTCGGTGGTCAGATCCACCGCGGGTTTTTTGAAGTCATAATCCTGCAGCACGACATTGGTCGGCTGGATCGCATGCTGCGGCCGCCAGCCGAACACGCCCTCGCGCCGCCGTTCGGAATACTGATCGCGCGCGAAGTATTCATAGGTGGCATAGCCGGGCTCGGGCTCGTGATGGGCCTTGCCATCGACGATCACCATCTTATGGGCACCATCCAGATGCTCGTAGAAATAATAGATCCCTTCCCGCTCCATCAGGCGGGAGATGAAGTTGAAATCCGTCTCGCGGTATTGGACGCAGTATTCATAGGTCGGATAGGATTTCGACAGCTTGATCTCGAAATCCGAGAAACCGTTCTCGGAAAAGATCGTCCGCAGGATCTCGTCGACCTTCTGCTCGTGGAAGATGCGGCAATTCTCGGTCCGGGTCAGAAACCAGGTCCAGGGCGAAGCGACAGCGCGGTAGATATAGCGCCGCCCGCGCGAGCCCGCGAAGCCAAAGCTGGTGACATAGGCGTTGAAATACCGCTCCGCCGCATGGTTGCGGTCCAGCGCCACGGTCAGATTGTGCCCCAGCACATCGTCAAACGCGATGTTGCCGTCATCGGAGTAGAACTCCAACTGCATCTCGAACAGCCGGCTCAGCCCCTCGGACATCCGCAGCGATTTAAACGCCAGCACATCCAGGCCCAGCGCGGTCTTCAAACGGATCTGACGATTTGCCTGATTGAGCATGATGAGGATAAGGCTGAACCAAATCGATCTGACGCGCCACTAATTTATCATGAAGACGCGCCGTCGAACCAGCAGAATTCCCGTTCTGCGCGAGAAGCCTCGGTTCTGACGTTATGGCGCCCGCAAGAAAGGAGGAAGACATGACAATGCCGGAGCATTGGAGCACGGAAGACGGGCTGGAATTGATCCGCGAAGGTGCGTTTTGGCGCGTGCGTGTGGCACGCGAGTTGCCCGAACGGCTTGGCAAGCCGGAGATGATCGAACTGCCCGCCCCAGGCGCCAGCATCGCGGAAGGCGATGTGCTGCTCGCCGTCGAATTGGCCAAAGCCCGGGTCGAGTTTCGGGCGCCCAGCAGCTTGACAATCGCCGAGGTCGCCCCCTGCGACCCCGAGAGTTTCATGTCAGGCGTGACTTTGGCGCACTGGATTCTCCTTGTTAAAATGCGAGATAATCAATTGGGAGAGAACGATTCGCGCATGGTATCTAACTCAGGAGTTAATCGGTGATGACCCGCTTCCCCTATGCATTTGCTTTTCTGGCAGTTGCTCTCTCAACCAGCACTGTCAGTGCACAGGTCGTATCTTCCGACGACATCGAGGCCGCGCTGAAACGTCAGGAGCAGATCCTGAACAGCGACAACGGCGTGGCAGCGGGCGAGACCCGCGGCATCCGCCTGGCCAATCCCAGCGGAACCAAGCCCAAGGCGGTCGTGTCCAAACGTTCGGAGCCCGCGGCCAAAACCGCCGCTGCCAACACCCCGAAAAAGCCCGCGGCCACGACTGTGAAGGCAACCACGCCGACCAAAAAGGCCCGGGTGCAAAAGGCCTCGACCCGCGTTCAGCCGCCACGCCTGCCCGAGGGCGAGCAACTCGACCTCGTGATTCTGTTCGAGTATGACAGCGCCTTCATCCGCCCAGAAAGCCGTCCGCAGCTTGAAGCGCTGTGCTCGGCGATCAATAAGGGCGCATCGGACCGCAGGTTCCACATCATCGGGCATACCGATGCGGCAGGCTCGAACCGCTATAACATGACCCTCAGCGAAGCCCGCGCCAAAGAGGTGAAGCGCCACCTCGTGACCGAATGTCAGATCGACGCGAGCCGGCTGAACCCGGTCGGGATGGGCGAGGAGCGCCTCCTCAAGGGCCTGCCCGGCGGGGATGATGCACAGCGCCGGGTCGAGATTCTCCTCAACATTGCGTCATGACCGTATCGGCCCGCCGCGCCCAAATTGGGGCGCGGCGGGCCTCCGCTCGGCGTGAGAACCGGCGGGTCAGGGGGGAAGGCAGATGAAGACCGCATTTTCTTTGATTGTTTTTGCGACAGCGGCTTTGGGAGCATCGGGGGACGCTTTCTCTCAAGTGGTCCCTGCGGATCCCGGCCTGAACGCGCTGCAGAACCAGCGGGTCATCGACGACTCGGTCCCTCGGCCACCTGACCCTGAGCGTGCACCCCTTTCCGATGTACAGCGCCCGGGGGACGGCCAGACCGCTCTGCCAGCGGATGCGGCCGAGCAGACCATCGTGCTGACCGGGGTTGAGGTCGAAGGCAACGACATTTTCGACGACGCCGCGCTCTCGGGACTTTGGTCCGCAGAACTCGGCACCGAGGTGACGCTGCTGCGGCTCGGAGATATCGCCGATGACGTGCAGGCCTTCTACCGCGCCGAGGGCTATGTCTTTACCCGCGCGGTGCTGGAGTTGGATGGCTTCCCCGGTGGCGTCGCGACCATCCGGGTGGTCGAGGGCATCATCGGCTCGGTCACCGTCGAAGAGAGCGCCGAGCCTGTCGGCCCCGTGAAATCCCTGCTTGACGACATGGCAGCCGAGCTGGAAGGGCGGGTCAGCCCGCATATCCACGATCTCGAACGTGTCCTTCTTCTGATGAACGACGTTCCCGGCATCACCCGGGCGACGGCAATTCCGCGCCGGTCGCGCAGCGGCGAGGCTGGGATGATCGACATCATCATCAATGTCGAGCGCAAGGCGGTGAACGGGGTCGTCTTTGCAGATAACCGGCAATCGCCCACCACGGGGCCGGGCCTGTTCGGCCTTGCGGGCGAGCTGTCCTCCTATTCGGTTGCCGGGGATACGACCCGACTGACCGCAACGACCTCGTTCTGGGACGAAGCCGAGAATCTCGACGAACGGGCGTTGGTGCAGATCGAACACTCTCGTCACCTGACCGCCGATGGTCTGAAGATCTTCGGGCGCGGGCTCTACAGCCGCTCGCGTTTGGGCGAGGATCTGGAACCGCTCGATATCCGAGGGGATCAGATCGAGGGGGAGATCGGGCTGAGCTACCCGATCCTGCGCACCCGCCCCTACAGCGTCGAGGCGTTTACCTCCTTCACCCTGGTCGAGACCGAGAGCGAGGTGACCGATGGGCCGGTCCTGTCGGATGACAGTATCCGGGTGTTCACGGTCGGGCTCGACGGATTGATGCGCGACGATACCGGCTTCACCGCCGGCCGGGTGGAGCTGCGCCAGGGCCTCGACCTGCTCTCGGCCAGCGACAGCGGCGATATCGGCATCAGCCGGACGGATGGAAAGGCCAACGCCACGGTCCTTTACGGCGAGGTCGAGCGCGAGCAGCAGGTTTGGGGCCCATTCTCTCTGTTTGCCGAGATCGGCGGGCAATGGGCGTCGCGCCCGCTGCTGGCGACCCGGGAATTCGGCATCGGCGGCACGACTTTCGGGCGCGGCTTCGATCCGTCGGAGTTCACGGGCGACCATGGCTGGGGCGCCTCGGTCGAGTGGCGCTTTACCCGCAGGCTGGGCGATCCCGAACTGTTCGAGTCCGACCTGGAACTGGACACCACCCTGCAAGTCTATTCGTTCTTCGATTTCGGCCAGGTCTTCCAGGCTGATGGCGGAGCCAGCGAGGAGATCTCTTCCTTTGGCGGCGGCTTCCGGCTGTTCCTGCCCCGGAACATCTTCCTCGAATTCGAAGTGGCCAATCCGCGGGACCAATTGCTGCAGCCGCGGGACAACGGTGAGTTCATCGAGGGCCCGCGCTTCTTTTTCTCGGCACAGAAGCAGTTCTGAGATCATTGCCGCAGGGGCGAGAACGCCCGGCGGTCCGACATAACTGGGAGGACAGCCGATGCGGCCCTGTTCCAACACCACCCGTCTGATGACCCGGGTCTCGACCCGTGCGCTGATTGCCGGCGGCATGACCGCACTGGCCATCGCGCCGCAGGGTCCCGCACTGGCCGGGCCGCAGGGCGGGCAGGTCCAGACCGGACAGGCCTCGATCGCGCAGCATGGCAAGACCACCACGGTCGATCAGAGCACACAACGGGTCTCGATCAACTGGGACAGTTTCGACACCGCACCGGACGAGACGGTGCGCTTCGAGCAACCCAACGCCGCCTCCATCGCACTTAACCGGGTGGTCAACGGACAGGAGACCCATTTCCGCGGCGCGCTCGAGGCCAACGGCAATGTCTGGGTGGTGAACCGCAGCGGAGTGGTGTTCCACGAGACCTCGCGGGTCGATGTGGGCGGCCTGCTCGCCACCACCAACGATATTCCGGATACCGATTTCCAGGCCGGCAACTTCGACTTCTCGATCCAGGGGGAACCGGGCGCCAAGGTGATCAACCAAGGCCAGGTGACGGTGAAAGAGGCCGGGCTCGCCGCTCTGGTCGCCCCGGGGGTCGAGAATCACGGTGCTATCGTCGCCACCATGGGAACGGTCGTTCTGGGTGGCGAGGAGGTGCCGGCCATCGACCTCGCCGGCGATGGGATGATCGCCTTTGAACTGGGCGGTGACACGTCGGTGGTGAATACCGGCGCGATCTCGGCGGATGGTGGGCATGTGCTGATTTCGGCCGAGACCGCCGGCACCCTGCTCGACCGCACCGTCTCGCTGGGTGGCAGCATCCAGGCCGAGACCAAGGCTGGGCATGCCGGGCGCATCTCGGTCGATGCAGGCGAGGGTCGCCTGGATGTCACCGGCACGCTCAGCGCCTCGGGCACGGAGACAGGCAGCGAGGGCGGCACGATCAGCCTGATGGCCGAGGGGATCTGGCTCGACTATGGCGCGGGGATCGATGTCTCGGGCGATGCCGGCGGCGGCACCGCCCATATCGGCGGCACGGCCCGCGGCGGCGGCACGGGACAGCGCGCGCGCCAAGTGCAAGTGGCCGAGACCGCCCGCATTGCGGCGGATGCGACCGGCGAAACCGGCAACGGCGGCGAGATCATCGTCTTCGCCGAGGGCACGACGGCCTTCTGGGGCACGCTCAGCGCCACCGGCGGCACACTCGGCGGCGATGGCGGCTTCGCCGAAGTCTCCGGGCTGGGCTTCCTGCATTTCGACGGAACCGCCGATCTCACCGCGGCCGAGGGCTTCCAGATCGGAGAACTGCTGTTCGACCCGACCGATCTCGTCATCGCCGACAACAATGTCGACCCGGGCGGCGATATCGCCTTCGACGACGCGGCCCTCGACCTCGACGGCGTCACGTCGACCATCGATGCCGATCTGATTGCCGGGCTGGGCGCCGCCGTGATCCTGGAAGCCGAGCGCGACATCACGGTCGATCAGGAGATCACCACCGCGAACGACCTGACATTGCGGGCCGGGAACGATATCCTGATCAACGAGAACATCACCGTGACGGATGGCACAAACGACCCGACGCTGTCGCTGATCGCCGACGCCAACCTCGTCTCCACCCAGCCCATGGGCACCGACATCCCCTCGGATGGGGACGGGACGGTCGTCTTCGGTGTCAACGGGCTGGGCGATCCGGTCTCGGTCCTCGGCGATATCACGGTCATCGAGACCGGCGAGGTGCTCGATATCGGGAACATCACCGCAGATACCCTCACCGTGACAGCGCTGGGCGCGATCACCGATGCGGGCACGCTGGATGTGACGGGAACAGCCTCGTTCTTTGCCCAGGACGGCGCCGACACCTTCAACATCACGCTCGACACGGTCGACAACGGCTTCGGCACGCTCGTGGCGACTGGAGACGCGGTGACCGTTGAGATCGGCACCGGCCTGACCCTGGGAGCGGTCGATGCCGCCAGCCTCGGCGTGACCGCCGCGGGGGCGATCACCGATGTGGGCACGCTCGACATCGCCGGTCTGGCCAGCTTCACCGCCGAGGACGGGGCCGACCGTTTCGCGATCACGCTCGACACCGCGGCGAACAGCTTCGGCACCCTGGCGGCGACCGGGGATGCGGTGACAATTGACATCGACGCGGCCCTGGCGCTGGGCGCCATCGACGCCGAGGAGTTGGATATCCGCGCCGGGGGTGCGATCACGGACAG
>JBCBIS010000099.1:0-14436 GCA_038524325.1 Pseudomonadota bacterium | reverse complement strand
TCCCAGCCATCGCTGATCCTCCAATTGAGGGGGCAATCTATCCCTGTTGGTGGACCACTTTCTGGGGGCTACTCCACTCCAAAAATTGTCTCTTGACAGAATGATGCTCTCATAAAGTCATTCAGGAAACGTGAACTTCGAAGTCCAAGTCTCATGGTAAGCGACGAACCTTGTATCGCCAGGAACTGCCGCCCCAAGAGTTGCAGTGACCACTGCTGTCAGCCATCTGCTGATGTTCCGCCCATCGTCAAGAACACACTACAGGACAAAGCCAGCGCGCATCTGATTTGAATCTGGTTGTCAGCTGGGATTCGATGATATCCGCGGAGGTGTCGACACCATAATAGCCTCAAGGGCGTCTTGATCGGGACAAGGCGCAATGACCGTTCTTTGTTGCGCGTTGCAGCGAGCGGCCGGTCTGACGTCCCGCGACTGCGAACTCGGATTCTCAGACGAAAGGCAACTATGGGCCGTCCATGTCTTTGGGGCGTGTCCGATTCCTGCGCGTTGGCTACGTTGAACGGATGAAGGCCTCAGGTCAGCTTTCTAGAAAGGTTAAAGATAAATCTGAGCGCCGCCGCTAGCGCCGTCGGATGTCTGCTCTGACAGATCTGCCAAAATCGGTGTTGCGCAGCAGCTAATGGCTCCTTCCCGCCATACACAGGCCCCTTGGACACATGAAGAAACCTATCCGCACTATGATCGAGCGAATTTTGAATGTGGGTTGGAATGTGGGGCAAAATTTGTCGTCTTGAAAAAAATTATTTTAAATCAGAAGCTTAGTAATTCTGAGTGGCGGAGAGAGCGGGATTCGAACCCGCGATAGAGTTGCCCCTATACACGCTTTCCAGGCGTGCGCCTTCGACCACTCGGCCACCTCTCCATGAGAGGTGGAATATCGGGTCGGGCTGGGAATGGCAAGCTTGGCTGTGGAGCCATTGCTCGGTCGTTGGTGCCTTGGCTTCGTGGGGCATCGGGCGTATCTTGAGAGTGCGCGCGAGTTTCTGAACGGGGGAGAGGGTGCGGTATCTCGGTGCTTTTTTGCTGCTGGTTGGGCTCGCTGCCCTTGCCATCGACGCGTCGCTCTCGCTGGGCAGCGACCCTGGATTTGCACTGCGATCGCTCGGCGCTTGGTGGGCGGAAATCGACCGCGACAGCCTGTTACTGCTGCAGCCGGCGGTCGAGCGGCATTTGAGCCCAGCCCTTTGGGATCCGGGCATACAAACGCTGCTGGAATGGCCTGCAGCGCCTCAGTTTATCGGCCTAGGCCTCGTCCTTATGCTCCTGTTCCGACGGCGCAAGCCGCGGAAGGCGGCGAACGGGTTGACCTTTGGAAAGCGATAGCGCCAGCCCGTCGTCTCGTCAGGCGGCGCGCTGGCCCCGGGCACGCGCACGGGGCGAGCTGTCGAAAAGGGCGGCGAGTTGTTCGGTGATCGCCCCGGCCAATTGCTCGGCGTCGGTGATCGTCACAGCCCGCTGGTAGTAGCGGGTCACGTCGTGGCCGATGCCGATGGCCAGCAATTCGACAGCTTGGCGTTTTTCGATCATCGCGATGACTTCACGCAGGTGATGTTCGAGATAGTTGGACGGGTTGACGCTGAGGGTCGAGTCATCCACCGGCGCGCCGTCGGAGATCACCATCAGGATGCGCCGCTGCTCGGGCCGGGACATCAGACGGCGATAGGCCCATTCCAGCGCTTCGCCATCAATGTTCTCCTTGAGCAGGCCCTCGCGCATCATCAGGCCCAGATTGCGCCGGGCCCGGCGCCAGGGGGCGTCGGCATTCTTGTAGACGATATGGCGCAAGTCGTTCAGCCGGCCGGGATTGGCCGGGCGGCCGGCGTTCAGCCAGCCCTCGCGCGCCTCGCCACCCTTCCAGGCCTTGGTGGTAAAGCCCAGGATCTCGACCTTGACCTGACAGCGTTCCAGCGTGCGCGCCAGCACATCCGCCGAGATCGCGGCAATCGAGATCGGCCGGCCCCGCATCGAACCGGAATTGTCGATCAGCAGGCTGACCACGGTGTCGCGGAACTCGGTGTCCTTCTCGACCTTGAAGCTGAGCGGCAGGGTCGGGTTCACCACCACCCGTGCCAGGCGCCCGGAATCGAGGATGCCTTCCTCGCGGTCGAACTCCCACGAGCGGTTCTGCTGCGCCTGCAAGCGCCGTTGCAGCCGGTTGGCGAGGCGCGAGACGGCCCCCTTCAGCGGCTCAAGCTGCTTGTCCAGATAGGCGCGGAGGCGGTCCAGCTCGGCCTCGTCGGCCAGTTCCTCCGCCGCGATCACCTCGTCATGGGCCGAAGTGAAGACGGTGTAGTTCGGATCGGCGTCGGAGATTGGAGCGACATGGTCGGGCGGGGGCAGGCCGTCATCGGCCTCCATCGCCTCCTGCTCCTCCATATCGACCTCGGATTCGTCGAGGGCGACCTCCATCTGGCGGGTCTCGCTCTCCTCGCCGCGCATCTCGTCGGGGAGGAATTCTTCGTCATCGCCGCCGTCATCGCCGCCTTCGTCCTGGCTTTGATCGTCGTCGTCGGGCGGCTCCTCGGTCTCGAGATCATCCTCCTGATCGGCGTCGTCCGGGTCGTCGCCCAATTGCTCGCCATAGCCGAGGTCCTGGATCATCTTCCAGGCCAGCTTGGCGAAACCGGCCTGGCTCTCGACATCGCCGAGATCCTTCATCTGATCACCCAGATGGGTCTCGAAAAATCCGCGCCAGATCTCCAGCACGTTCTCGCAGCCGCCGGGCATCGGGCGTCCGGTGATAGCCTCTCGCAGCAACAGGCCGGCGGCCTCGGCCATCGGCGTGTCGCTGGTGGAGGTCATCGAGGCATAGCCGCGCGTCTCCGCCTCCTGCGCCAGTTTGGCGTCGAGATTGTCGGCAACCCCGTCCATCGCCCGGGCGCCGATCGCCTCGCATCTTGCATGTTCCAACGCGTCGAAGATCGCCCGCGCCATCTCGCCGGTGGGGGCGTAGCGGGCATGGGTCTCGGCCGAATGGAACCGTTCGCGCAGCGCAAAGGCATCCGCTGCGCCGCGGGCCTGCATCACCTCGGCCCGTGACATCCGGCGCGAGACCTGCGGCAGCCGCAACCCGGTGTTCGTCCGCCCCGGAGGATCAGAGGAATAGGTGACCTCCATCTCCTCGTTGCAGGCCAACGCCCGCGTCGCCTCGGCCAGCGCCTTCTTGAACGGATCAGCGGGGTTTTCGGGTTTGTTGCTCATGGCTGATTTGGATTGAGATCGCGGTCAAAGATCCGCAAAATCACCCCAGGCTCACACTCGCAGCACTCTCCGGCAGTTCTTCGCCGAAGACTTTTTGGTAGTGTTCGGCGACCAGGGTGCGTTCCAGTTCGTCGCATTTGTTCAAGAAGGTCACGCGGAAGGCGAAGCCGACATCTTGGGCGAAGATCTCGGCGTTCTGGGCCCAGGCGATGACGGTGCGGGGGCTCATGACAGTCGAGAGGTCGCCCTGCATGAAGCTCTCGCGGGTCAGGTCGGCCACGGTGACCATTTGGGCCAGAACCCGCTCGCGCTCGCCGGCATAGTCGGGGCATTTGGCCAGGATGATATCGGTCTCTTGCGCATGGGGCAGGTAGTTCAGCGTGGTGACGATCGACCAGCGGTCCATCTGGCCCTGGTTGATCTGCTGCGTGCCGTGATAGAGCCCCGTCGTATCCCCGAGCCCCACGGTGTTGGCGGTCGCGAACAGGCGGAACGATGGATGCGGGTGGATCACCTGGTTCTGGTCGAGCAGCGTCAGCTTGCCATCCACCTCGAGCACGCGTTGAATCACGAACATCACATCCGGGCGGCCAGCATCGTATTCGTCGAACACAATCGCGGTCGGCGTGCGCAGCGCCCAGGGGAGGATGCCCTCCTGAAACTCGGTCACCTGCTTGCCATCGACCAGCTTGATCGCGTCCTTGCCGATCAGGTCGATCCGCGAGATATGGCTGTCGAGGTTCACCCGAACGCATTGCCAGTTCAGCCGTGCTGCCACCTGCTCGATATGGGTCGATTTCCCGGTGCCGTGATAGCCCTGGATCATCACCCTGCGGTTATGAGCAAAGCCGGCCAGGATCGCCAGGGTCGTGTCGCGGTCGAAGACATAGGCCGGGTCGACCTCCGGCACCCGCTCGGTCCGGTCGGAAAATCCCTTGACCACCATATCGGTGTCCAGCCCGAACACGTCGCGGACCGAGATGTCCTCGGTGGGCAGGTCAGCCGGATTGATGGTGCCGTCGGCCATGGGTCTCACTCCTTGTCTCACGCATCCCGCTCGTCTGAAGCATAGCCCGGGCAAAGGCAAGGGGAAGGCAGCATTCCAGATGGGTTGGTCTCTGAATTTCCGCGGGATGGACCCATGCGCGTCTGCGGGTCAGTCTTGGAAATTGCGGCTTTTCTTCAGGATGTCCCAGGCGCGCAGCACCCGGCCCAAACGCTCGGCATCCGCCTTGTCACCGCCGTTCATGTCCGGGTGCAGGTCGCGAACCAACTCACGAAAGCGGCTGCGGACCTCGGCGCGCGAGGTGATGTCATGCGGCAGGCCCAGCATATCCATGGCCCGGGCTTCCTCGCCCAGCAGCCTGCGTTTGGGTTTGTCCTCCGGGTCGCCATGATTGATGGTTGCATTCTCGCCCAGCACTTCGAACGGGTCGTCATAGCCAAACCGGGTCCAGGCCTGCCCATCGGCATGGGGCCCGCCGCGCACGGGTTTCTGCCCCAGCTTCCAGGTTGGCCGCTCCCACGTCCGATCTGCCCGGATCTGGGCGTCGAGTTCCTCCTCGGAGAAGTCCGAGAAGTAATTCCAGGACCGATTGTATTCGCGCACATGTTCGAGGCAGTACCAGCGGTAATCGTTCAACCGCTCGCGCGAGACCGGGGCACGGTATTCGGCCTTTGCCTGGCACCCCGGCCATTCACAGCATTTCTCCTGCGTTGCGAATGCCCCGGACATCCCGCGCACCCGTGCGCGCCGGCGCTTGTCGGCGCTGACCGAGACGTCATAGAACAGGGGCGACCGCGAGGTCATGCAGGCGTTCTCCTTCTTCGATTCAATCGAAGATAGCCCAGCGCCGTTCAGGAACGATAGCTTGACAAGGAAAATTCTGGCGATGCCGATGCGAGATACCCTGATCGAAAAACTGACCGATGCCTTCGCTCCGGACGTGCTGGAGGTCATCGACGAAAGCGAGGCGCATCGCGGCCATGCCGGTTGGCGCGAAGGGGGGGAGACGCATTTCCGGCTGCGCATGGTGGCGGCTCAGTTCAGCGGCCAGGGCCGCGTGGCCCGGCAGCGCGCGGTCAATGACGTGTTGCGAGAGGAACTCCGCCATAATGTGCACGCATTGGCAATGGAGTTACGGGCGCCTGACGAGTAGGTTGTGGCGGCGCCCGGAAGAACAGACCCAGAGGCAGGGCGCAAAGGAGGCAGGCATGAAGAGTGAGCGACTGATCCGGGTAGGCGGCGTGATTGCAGCCCTGGCCACGATGCAGGGTTGCATCGCTTATACGGTCGCCGACACCGCCGTGGGCGTTGTCGGCACGGCGGTCGAGACGACGGCCGATATTGCCGGCGGCGCGGTCGACCTGGTCGTCGGTGATGACGACGACGATTGATCGACTGTCAGGCGCGGGCGAGGGCCTTGTGTCCCAGACCAGGCCAGATTTGGCGGGTTTATCAGCGCCCGCTAGAGATTAATCCGCCACCAGACGTGGCCCGCCGCCTTCGTTTTCGCTGCCCTTCCCGGGTGAATCGACCGCTGAGAGGCGGGGCGGGGCAGCTCTGATCGTCTCGACCGAATCTCGCTTTGTATCCGGTTCGGCGGGCCGCTCGATTTCTGTCGCCGAGACAGTCGCGGCCACAGCGGCGGCGCGGCGGTTCGAGCGGTGCTCTTCCAGCTTCGCCTCGATCTCTAGCGATTGAGCGATCTGACGCCGAAAAACCAGAACGGCGCGGTGGATCTCCTGCGAGCGGCCGAGCCAGCCGCGGCGCTCCTCGACCGGGATAAGATCGGTACGGAGATACTCCCACCCCTCAACGGCCTCGCGTGCCAGGATGTCTTCCAGGGCTGCAGCGACCCGGTCGGAGCGAGATTTCGCCCCCCGTTTGCGCCGTCCTTTTTCGGGCCCGCCCACGGCCTTGTATTCATAGCTCATAGGACCTCCCCAAACTCAGCCCTGTCGATGTGTCTCTTCAGATCCCCACCGCGACCTCATGGGTCACCCGAGCCAACCCTGCGCCCCCACGCCGAGTCGTCTCACACCGGGGTTTTGCGCGATTGCCGGTCGGGGCACAAGGGGCGCAGAGCAACGCAACCTTAACCAGCGCCGCGCATCTTTCCGCACCATGGGAATGATGCGTTTCTCTGCTGTTCCAACGGGTGTCCTGGGCGATCGGAAAGCGTCCTGGGCGATCTATGGCGACCGGATCGGCGATCCGGACGGGTTGGAGGCCAGTGCCTTCGCGGGAGTTAACCTGGCGCAGATTGCCCCAGTGCCGGCGGCGCCGATGTTCAACAGGGATTCTTTGTTCGGCATGCACCTGGCCGGCATCGATCTCGAACTGGACAAGGACGCGCCGGTCGTCGTTTTCGTGCATGGTTTCTGCTATGAGCCGCGCCGGCCGGTGGCTGCCCGGATCCGCTCGGACAATGCGCATCGCTGTCTCTACCATTTCTCCGACACAGCCGATGGCCCCGGTTCGAGCGAGGAGCGAGATCTGCACATCACGCCCTGGTTCGCCCGTGCGATGCTGGAAGAAGGCCGCGGCGCGCCTGAGGAATGCGGTGGCCTGGCTGTGGGATACTCCTTCGCCTCATATGGCGGCGCGCCTGAGCCTTTCCTGCCGAGTTGGTCGCAGAGGCTCCGCGATCGGCTGGGGCTGATCAACCCCTTCTCCCACCCCTCGAAAGCCTTCGAGAATGCGTATACCGACGCCGGCATCGCGGGGTGCGGGCTTGCGGCGGTGCTGGTCCAACTGCGTGCGCGTCTGGACCATGCGGGTCATGCCGATCGGCCGATCGACCTGCTCTGCCATTCGCTCGGGGCGCGGACGGTGCTGACCGGCCTCTCGATGCTCGCCCAGCGTGGGGACGAGGACCGGACCCTGGCCAGGATCGACCGGGTCATCATGCTTTCCGGCGCTTGCTATTGGGGCCAAGCCGCGGATGCGCTTGCGAATATCCGTTTCGCCCGGCCCGAGAAGAGCCCGCAATTCTATAACTTCACCTCGCAACATGACGATGTCCTCCGCCATTTCCGGGTTCGGCGCACGATGGAGGGGCCGCGGCGCGCCTCGGTCGAGATGCTGGGGCTCGAGCGGGACGAGGCGCCGATCATCCGCCGCGGCAAGGTCACCGGCTGGGACGGGCGACCGGATTATCGCCTCTATTCGGTTTTCGGACCCGAATACGACGATTGGATCGATATCCCGCTGGATGATCCCGAGATCCGCGACTGGGGCCGCGATATGGGCATGGATCTCAGCGGACGACGGCCGGGATCACTGGGCGATCACTGGCATTCCTACACCCATCCCGGCAATTGGGACCTCTACCGCAAAATCCTCCACGACCGCGAGACCTGGACAGTGGATAATCTGCGCTACGCGTTGGAGGGATAGCGCGGCACGGGTCCGATGGCCCGCGTGCAGGCTACTCGAGCCCTAGCTTCGTCTTCACGATCTCCTGCACCGCCTGGGGATTGGCCTTGCCTTTCGAGGCCTTCATGACCTGCCCCACGAACCAGCCGGCGAGGGTTGGCTTGGTCTTGGCCTGCTCGACCTTGTCGGGGTTGGCAGCAATAACCTCGTCGATCACGGCCTCGATGGCGCTGGTATCGGTGACCTGTTTCATGCCGCGGGTCTCGACGATTTCGGCCGGGTCGCCGCCTTCGCTGTAGACGATCTCGAACAGCTCCTTGCCGATCTTGCCCGAGATATCGCCCTTGCCGATCAGATCGATGATCCCGCCGATCTGTGCCGCCGAGACAGGGGAGGCGTCGATCCCGATCCCTTCCTTGTTCAACCGCCCGAAAAGCTCGTTGATCACCCAGTTGGCGGCTTGCTTGCCGTCGCGCCCATTCGCCACCGCTTCGAAGAAATCCGCACTGGCACGTTCGGCGATCAGGACGCCGGCATCGTACTCAGTCATGCCGTAGTCTTTGACAAAGCGCGCCTTTTTCGCATCCGGCAGCTCTGGCAGAGTGGCGGCGATCTCGTCCACCAGGGTCTGTTCGAACTCCAGCGGCAGCAGGTCCGGGTCGGGGAAATAGCGGTAGTCATGCGCTTCCTCCTTGGAGCGCATCGACCGTGTCTCGCCCTTGTTCGGGTCATAGAGCCGGGTTTCCTGATCGATGCTGCCGCCATCCTCCAGAATAGCGATCTGGCGCCGGGCCTCGTACTCGATCGCCTGCATGATAAACCGCATGGAGTTCATGTTCTTGATCTCGCAACGCGTGCCGAGATGGCCGAAATCCCCGCTCTCGCGGAATTTCTCGTACTGGCCGGGCTTGCAAACCGAGACATTGACGTCGGCACGGAGCGAGCCTTCCGCCATGTTCCCGTCGCAGGTGCCGAGATAACGCAGGATCTGGCGCAGCTTGCGGACATATTCCGCGGCTTCTTCCGGCCCGCGGATGTCCGGCCTAGAGACGATCTCCATCAACGCGACGCCAGTGCGGTTGAGATCGACAAAGCTCATCTCCGGGTCCATGTCGTGGATCGACTTGCCCGCATCTTGCTCGAGATGGATCCGTTCGATCCGCACGCGGCGGGCGACGCCGGGTTCGATGTCGACCAAAACCTCACCCTCGCCGACGATCGGATGCTTGAACTGGCTGATCTGATAGCCCTGCGGCAGGTCCGGATAGAAATAGTTCTTGCGGTCGAACACGCTGCGCCGGTTGATCGCCGCCTTCAGACCCAGCCCGGTGCGGATCGCCTGTTCGACACAGCCCTGGTTGATCACCGGCAACATGCCGGGCATCGCGGCATCCACGAGGCTGACATGGGTGTTCGGCTCGGCCCCGAACCCGGTCGAGGCGCCGGAAAACAACTTCGAGGCAGTGGCGACCTGGGCATGAACCTCCATCCCTATCACCAATTCCCAGTCGTCCTTGACGCCAGCAATCACTTTTGGCTGAGGTTCGCGGTAAGCGAGTTCCGACACGGGCCTTCCTCCTTGTCTCGGGGGCAGGAGCGGTTCTAGGGTCTCGCTGCGCGGGCGGCAAGAGGTGTGAGGTGTGGGGCACAGAGCAAAGGCGCAGGCGATAGGGGGGAGAGCCATGCAGAAATTTCTGATCGCGGTGACCGCGCTCGCAAGTCTGGGCGTTACAGCGCCGCAAGCCGCGGCAGGGGATCTGGCGGCGGTTTTGGAGCGCGGCGAGATCCGGCTCGGTCATCGCGGCGACGCGCCTCCGTTTTCGTATCTGGATGCCGAAGGTCAGCCGGCTGGGCTTGCAGTGGCGCTGTGCAAAGAGATCGCCTCGGCCATTGGCTTCCGCGAAGGCGTGGATCTGACGACAAAATTCGTCCAGGTGACCGCTGCAAATCGCTTCGATGCTTTGGAAGCGGGTGAGACCGATCTGCATTGTGGCCCGGCCTCGGCCACTTTAGGCCGGCGCGAGACGCTGGACTTCTCGATCCTCTATTTCGTCGACGCGGCGGTCTCGCTGGTGCGCCCGGGCAGCTATGAGACCGTGTTTGATGTCGAGGACGGCCCGCTCGGGGTGAACAAGGGCACCACCTCGGAGCGGATGGCGCGCGATCTGATGACCGGAAACGGGCTGGATGGAGAATTGAAACGGTTCGCCGGCCATGGCGAAGGGCTCGACGCCCTGGTCGCCCGCGATATCGACGCCTATTTCGGCGACCGGGCGATCATGCAATTCCAGATCCGCGCGAAGGAACTGGACGGGCAGATCGAGATCCTGCCCGACGAGTTCAGCTTCGAGCCCTATGCCATGGTGATGAAGCGCGGTCATGGCGATCTGCGCCTGGCCGTGGACCGGGCTCTGAGCGAGATCTATGACTCTGGCCTGATTTACAATTTCATCCAGGACGAGCTGGGCGATTACCGCCTCAGCCCGCTCAATCGCAGCCTCTATCAGATCATCGGTCTGCCCGGCTGACGGGCAGACCTTTTGTCGGTGCTTGGTCGGTCAGAGCCCCTGACGGCGCATCCGGTCGAGCTTTTTCTGATAGCCCGACTGGATGATATCCACCGCCACCAGCACTGCGATCGAGAAGTAGAAGGTCGTCTTCGACATCGGCTCGACCGCATAGCCGAAGAGGTGGATGGTGAGGCTCTCGTCATGCATGGCATGGGCCGCGGCCACGCCGGACTCGCCCAGCAGCACAACGCCCACGATCAGCAGGATGAAGAGCCCCAGCACCTCGTATTTCCGGTTGCGCTGGATGAACTCCGACACCCGGTCGGCCAACAGCAACATACCGATCCCCGAGCCGATAATCGCGATCGCCAAAACCGGGAACACATCGGTAATCGCCAGGGCCGAGAGGATCGAGTCGAAGGAGAAGATCAGATTCATCAACACGATCAGGAAGATCACCTCGCGCGCGGTTTTCGGCGTCTTCTCCTCGGCATGTTCGGGATCTTCCAACTCGAGCAGATGTTTGATCTCCTTGACCGCGGTGTACATGATGAACCCACCGCCCAGGATGAAGACCACTGTCGAGAAGTTAATCCCGCCGGTGATCACCCCCTCCCAATTCAAGATCAAGAACGGCTCGGCCAGCGCGTCGATCAATTGGATCATGACAAACAGCAGCACCACCCTGAGGCCGATGGCGATCAGTATCCCATTGCGCCGCACACGGGCCTGTGCCTCGCGCGGGGCCCGTTGGCTTTCGATCGAGATGTAGAGCAGGTTGTCGAAACCCAGAACGGCCTGCAGGAAGAGCAGCACCATGAGATTGAATACATTTTCCAAGCTCAGCAGATCGGCCATTGAAGTTCCCCCTTGTCACCGTCTGACGGAGGGAACCGTTTAGCCTCCCGCTGGGCGGGCCTCAACCCAGATGGCGCCAGAGCGCGTGGAAATGGTCGACCGGGCCATGGCCCGCGCCGAGGCCGAGCGCATCGGCGCCCTTCAGCGCTTCGGTCAGGTAGGCCTTGGCCGCCTTCACCGAGTCTTCCATGCCATGGCCCTTTGCCAGGAACGCCGCGATGGCCGCGGACAGGGTGCATCCGGTGCCATGCGTGTTCTCGGTGGCGATGCGCTGGGCGGGCAGCGAGATCTCGCCGGCGCCGACTAGGTAATCGGTGCTGTGAGTGCCTCCGCCATGCCCGCCCTTCATCAGCACATGCGCCGAACCGAGCGCCGCCAGAGCGTGGCCCTGCGCGCGGATCTCGGCTTCACCGGCCGCGACCGGCAGGTCCAAGAGCGCTGCGGCCTCCGGCAGGTTGGGCGTGACGATCGCGGCCATCGGCAGCAGGCGGGCCCTTAGAACCGCTATCGCGTCCTCGGCCAGCAAGGGATCGCCGGATTTGGCGATCATCACCGGGTCGAGTACCACGGGAGCCCGCTGATCTTTCAATGCATCGGCGACGGCTGCGATGATCTCCCCCGTCCCGAGCGCGCCGATCTTGACGGCGCCGACCTCGAAATCCTCGAAGACCGCCGCGATCTGGTCCTGGATGAGTCCTGTGGGAAGCATCTCGATCCCAAACACGCCTCTGGTATTCTGTGCCGTGACCAGTGTCAGCGCCGAGGTGCCGAAGACCCCCAGAGCGGAGAAGACTTTCAGATCCGCCTGCACGCCGGCGCCTCCCCCGGAATCCGAGCCGGCAATCGTGAGGGCAACTGGGGTGGGCATCAGGACCTCCTTCGCGACAGGTGCCGCCTTCATCCAGATATCCGCGCCGCTGTCAATCGAGGTACCGCGGACCTGTTCGGCCACATTGCAAGCGTCGCCCGCGCACAGTATGCAACCGCGACGGCCCCGTAGCTCAACTGGATAGAGCACCTGACTTCTAATCAGGATGTTGCAGGTTCGAGTCCTGCCGGGGTCGCCATGTCTCTCTGCCTGCTGACTGTCTCCCGGCGACCATCGGGAACCCGACAGTCCCGTCCTTTCAGAGCTGGTTGTCCTTGGGGAGCAATTATAGACGCTATGCTGCGAGATATTCGCGACAGATCCGCCCTTTCTTAATCGAAGCACCGCATTTGTGAGGCCGCCAAAGAAGCGCTATTAAGTCGATATGAAAAAATAATTGCAGAAAAACTGACAAACTTTTCCCACCCAGAGTTTTTTGGTACTTTATTGCCACGAAAAGATGTCGACTTTTGTTTACCAGTCTCATTTATCCCGGCAGCGCTCAGAGGCGATCAACGCGGAAGGTGCTGTCATGGACTCGATCGGAATTCGCTCTCGGATCTTTATCGGATTTGGGATCCTGCTGGTTCTGGTGTCGGCCCTCGGCGTGAAAAGCTTTTTCTCGACCCAGAGCCTGGGCGAGATCTTCACCGAGTACAGCAGCACCGCGCGGCAGTCGCTGTTGATCAACGCCCAGGTCGAGGATCTGTTCGAGGCGCGCATTGCGGCGTTCAACTATCGCGTCGATCCCAATCAGGAAGCCGCGATCGAAGTGAACGCGAATATTCAAGAGATTTTGGACTCCCGAGCCGAAGCGGAAGAAAGCTTCGCCAACTCCCCCGAGTTTTTCCAGCGATACCAGGTTCTCAGCGCGGACAGCGCCAAATACCTTGATGCGTTCAACAGGATGACCGAGCTGCAGGACCGGCGCGATGTCCAGGTCTCGAAGCTGACGGAGATTGGTCCGAAGGCTCGCAAACAGCTCACCGATGTGATGACGTCCGCCTATCGCGATGGCGATCCGGCTGCGGCATACTATGCAGGCATCGCACAACAAGAACTGATGCTCGGACGGTTCTACACGGAACGCTATCTCCTGAGGAACACCGAGAATGCGCTGAGCGAGGCCAACCAGCACTTCGCAGAAGCGCAGGAGCTTTTGAGAGAACTGCTAACCGAATTGCCGGATCCACAGAGACGCCAACTCGCAACGGCAACCATCGCGGATCTCGAAAGCTATGTCGGCACGCTGGGAACATTGGCCACGATAATCTCTGAGCGCAATCGGATTGGGGAACAGGAACTCGACGTTCTCGGGCCGAAGAAGCAGGCCGAATATGAGGAGCTGCTCGATCAGGTCGTTGCGGAACAAAATCGCTTGGGGCCGCAGGGGCGCGCGAGCATCGACAACACCATGACTTTGATTGTGGCGATTTCGCTTGCAGCCCTGGTGGTCGGGCTTGTCTTTGCCTATGTCATCGCGCGCTCCGTATCCAACAACGTCACACGGCTGGCCGAACGCATGGAGCGGCTGGCCGATGACGATCTCGAGGTCGAGATCGAAGGGACCGAGCATCAGCATGAACTTGGCCGCATGGCCCGCTCGCTTGAAATCTTCAAACAGAACGCCGAGAAGGTCCGCGAATTGGCCCGCAAGCAGAAAGAGGCCGAAGAGCACGCGGCTCAGGAACGTCAGAAAATGATGTCCGAGTTGCAATCCGCGTTCGGGTCCGTCGTGGATGCTGCGCTCGAGGGTGATTTCACCCGACGGATCGACACGCATTTCCCAGATCAGGAACTCAACGCGCTGGCGGATGGCTTTAACCGTCTGCTGGAAAGCGCGGATATAGGCATCCAGGCGACGTCCTCGGCCATTGCCCTGCTCGCCGAGGGCGATCTCAGCCGGTCGATGGAGGGGAATTTCCGTGGCGCCTTCGCGGATCTCCAGTCCAATGTGAACCGTACCCTGCAACGGCTGGCGGGCTTGATGGACGATATCGCGGCATCGACCGACTCGGTGCGTCAGAATGCCGAGACGATCAAATCATCCTCCCGCATCCTGGCCGGGCGCGCGGAGGAGCAGGCCTCGGCGCTGGAGGAAACCTCCGCCACGATGGAGGAGATGTCGGCCTCGATCAAACTCAATGCGGATGGCTCCAAGACGGCGACGGAGCTGGCGGATGTCGCGGCCTCGAAGGCGGAGGAGGGCGGAGAGATCGTCGAGCGCGCCATGACCGCCATGACCCAGATCGAATCCAGCGCCAGCGAGATTGCCGATATCATCTCGGTGATCGACGGCATTGCGTTCCAGACCAATCTGCTGGCCCTGAATGCCGCGGTCGAGGCCGCGCGCGCAGGGGATGCCGGCAAAGGCTTTGCCGTGGTCGCGTCAGAAGTCCGCAACCTGGCCCAACGCTCGTCAGACGCCGCGGCAGAGATCCGCAAGCTGATCGAAACCAGTGGCACGCAGGTCAAGGATGGTGTCCAGCTGGTCACCGCGACAGGCGAGGCGCTGTCGGGCATCTCGGAGGCGGTCGCAGTGGTGAACCGGTCGATCGCGGACATCGCCCGGGCAAGCTCGGAGCAGGCGACCAGCG
>JBCBIS010000098.1:0-14545 GCA_038524325.1 Pseudomonadota bacterium | reverse complement strand
AATGAACGCCTCCTCGGGGATCAGCGTGAACAGGCCCGAGCGTTCCAGATCGGCCTTGGTGACCGCGACCATGTCGCCGGCCACCTCGGTCAGCCCGGCATCCTGGGCAATGAACGGGGCGACGGCGATCTTGATCGGCTCGAACCCGCCCGGGGTGACATCGATCACCGCCTCGCCCGATTGGGCGGCGGCCATCCCCGCCCAGCCCAACAGCACACAGCACAGCCCGATGGCGGCAACCAGCCGCGACAGCGCTTGAGTCATGACCCTACTCCGATCCCTTTCACCGAGAAGCGGAACTTGAGCCGCTTCCACCTGTCATATTTGTTCGCGGGCAGACGGGCGAAGACGCCGGCCTTCTCCGCATCGTAAAGCGCGCCGATGGCGTTGCGGCGCAGCGTGCCCTGATCGCCCGCGCGGCCGCCCGAGGCGCTCAGCATGGTCGGTTTGCCCTGCAGCTTGCCACGATTGCTCAGCCGCACCTCCATCAGCACGACCACATTCGGGTCCATGCCGGGCGGTGGCGTGAAATGCCGCCCAATGCCCAGGCTCAGCCCGTTACGCTCGCTGCGGTTGAGCGGCCCCTGGGCCGATTTCTGCCCGCCGCTGGGGGCGTTGGAATTGCCCTGGCGCGGCGTCGTCCTCCGCTCCTGCTCGCGGGCTTTGGCCAGCCGCTCGGCTTCTTTTGCCTGGGCCGTCTGGCGTGCGGCCCGGGCCGCGGCGGCCTTGTCGGCGGGTTTGGCCAGCGGCAGCCGCGCCTCGCGCGGGGCCTGGCCCGGCGGGGCGGCGGGGCTGGCCTCGGCGGTCTCGGTCGGTTCCGGCTCCTCGGGCTCCGGTTCCGGCTCGGGCGCCACCGCGGGCTCGGGCTCGGGCGGCGGGGCCGGTTTCGGGGCCGGCGGGGCCGGACGGATCGAGGCGAGCGGCTGGACCGGTTCGGTCGAGGGCGGGCTTTCGGGCGTCCTGGCCTGATCGGGCACCTCGTCGGGCGAGGGCACTTCGGCAATCGACAGCTCCGCCGGCGCCACCGGAACATCGCGCGGCGGCGGCGGCAGGGCCAGATCGCTCAGATCGGGCTTGGCCGGCGGCGCGGCGGCGGTGGACAGTTCGGGCGCCTCGGCGGCTTCGGTCAGATCCTCGGGCGTCTCGACCTGTTCCGGCGCGTCCTGCCCGGTCTCGGGCGTGTTCAGATCGGCCAGCGCATCGGTCGGCACCAGGGGCGCGGTCGAGATCATCGCATCGAACTCGGCCCCGTCGATCACGTCGACATCGCTGAGGATCAGAGGCGTGTCATCCTCGCCCAGCCAATCCGTGCCGACCACCACCGCGATCAGCAGCGCGCCATGCATGGCGCCGGAGAGCAGGAGGCCGCGCCGCATCGCCTAGTTCCCCGCCCCGGCCGGGGCCTGATCGTGGACGATGCCGATCGAGTTGAAATTCGCGTTCTGCACAATCGCCAGCACCCGCTGCACATAGCCATGCGACAGGCTGTTATCGGCGCGGAAGAACACCTTGCCTCCGCCCTCGCCGCGCGCCTGCCGGATGGCGGCCAGTTTCGGCAGCAGCGTCTCCACATCGAAGGGTTCGCGCTGGATATAGACCACGCCATCGGCGTCGATCGAGACCAGGAGCGGCTCCTCCTGCTCGGTCGGCAGCGCCGCGGCCGAGGTCTCGGGCAGGTTCACCGGGACGCCTGCGGTCAGCAGGGGAGCGGCGACCATAAAAATGATCAGCAGGACCAGCATCACGTCAACAAACGGGGTGACGTTGATCTCGGACATCGGCACGGCGCGGCGCCGGCCCCGGCGCGTGCGGCCCCCGCCGCCCGAGTTCAGCGAAGCGCCCATCAGGCGTCCTCCATCTCGGGCTTGTTCTGGCTGCGGTCGATCTGCCGGCCCAGGATGGTGGCGAACTCGTCCGCGAAATTCTCGAGCCCGGTGGTCAGCCCCTCCGCCTCGGCCACCAGCCGGTTATAGGCGACCACGGCGGGAATGGCGGCCAGCAGGCCGAGCGCGGTGGCCAGCAGAGCCTCGGCAATGCCTGGGGCGACGACCGCGAGGTTGGTGTTCTGCTGGGTCGCGATGCTCTCGAACGCGTGCTTGATCCCCCAGACGGTGCCGAACAGGCCCACGAAGGGAGAGACCGAGCCGACCGTGGCCAGGAAGGGCAGGCGGCGGTTGATTGCGGCGCTCTCACGCGCGATGGCGACGTTCATCGCCCGGTCGATCCGCGCCTGGGTGCCGGCGATCAGCCCGCCGGTCTTGCGGAAACTGCGCCGCCACTCGGTCATGCCCGAGACGAAAATGCGCTCGATCGGGCTGCGCGCCCGCTCGCCCAGCCGGTCGAAGAGATCGTCCAGGGGCTGGCCCGACCAGAAATCATCCTCGAACCGCGCGACCTGGCGTTTCAGCCGGGAGAAGGCGAACCATTTCTCGAAAATCACCGCCCAAGACCAGAACGAGGCGACGACCAGCATGATCATCACCGCCTGCACCACCCACGTGGCGCGGACGAACATGCCATAGGCCGAAAAGTCGACATCCGGGGCCGCCTCCGAGGCGCCCGGTTCGACAATCGCCGCCACATCTCCGGCGGTCTGTGCCAGGACAATCATATCCAGCACGCCGGCACTCAAACCACTCATCGCGTCATCCTGCTCTCTGCTCGCATCCCACGCCGTTTTCTGGCGCGGCTCACGGGGCATATTGGCCGTTTCAACGACTCTTTAACCCATGCCCGTCCCTTATGATCGATTTTCGTTCAAATTTCGACCGTCTCGTGCAGGGCGGGGCGAGGCTTCACCACTGTGTGAGAATTGAGACGCAGCCGAGGCCGGGTTTCTTGGCGTCGCGGAAGATTTCAAGCAAGCGCACCATGCCCGCGCACGAGAGCGGCGCCGGGGCAAGAGGGCGCGCATTGTCCGGCTCCCCATGGCCGCCGCCGCGCGCCTCTGTCGATCATGCACCTCGCCCGCGCCCGCGCCACCCGGGGTCAAGCCGCTGGCGACGGGCGGCCTCCTGGCGCTGGCGCTTTGGCCATTCATTGGCTGCGGCTGACATAAGGTGCTGGGTGGCGATGGGTGAGGCGGCGCCCCGCGGGCTGACGCGCCCGGCTGCCGTTTGCAAAGCCGTCGACGGTCGCGAGAGCTTTGGGCAGACCGGTGCAAAGCGGTCGGTTTCGCGAAGATCCATGGTCGGGGCCCGTGAGGGCGCGCTAGAGCAAAAACGGATCTGACTGAAGCAGTCAGATCCTAGGATTTTGCTCAAAGCTTTGAATCTGGACCAAGATTCTTTTTCAACCTGAGTCAGGTTGAAACGATTTTGGTCTAGCCGGCCACCTGCGCGCTGGCCAGTTTGGAGCGGACATCCTCGGGCAGCCGTTTCGGTCGGCCCTGCACATCCATGCAGGCCACCGTGACCGTGGCGCGGATCAGGGATTGGCCGGCCCGGCGCACCTCTTGGACCATCTCGACCGAGGCGCCCTTGACCCGGGCGATCACGGTGGCCACCTCCAGCACCTCGCCAAAGCGCGCAGGCGCCAGGTAGTCCACCCCCACCCAGCGCACGGCAAACACCAGACCGGCCGTTTTCATCGCCACCTGATCAACGCCCAACGCCTCCAGCGCCTCGGACCGCCCGCGCTCGATATACTTGAGATAATTGGCGTAATAAACGATGCCCGCCATGTCGGTGTCTTCGTAATAGACCTTGACGGCCAGGCGATGGGTCACTCCATCGCCCCGGTCTCGGCCAGACGGGTCAGGGCCGCGGGCAGCGGACCCTTGTTGGCGCCATAGACCTTGGGCTTGCGGTCGCGGACCCAGACGACGGCCATCGGCCGCCCGGTCTCGACCTCCACCGCAATCCCGGCGCGGGCCGTCGTGCAGGCGCGCACCATGCAGCCGGTCAGGACGAGATAACCCTCCTCGAGCCGGGCCTTGGTCTCGGCCTCGGAATTCTGGCGGATCTCGCGGAACTCATCCGCCGTGACCACGGCCTGAAACCGCGCCCATTCCACCGGGCTGCCGAAATAGGCGGCGTGGCTGGCGCCCTGCCATTTGGTCACCGCGGCCCCGCCCGGGCCCGCCAGTTGCGCCAGCGCCGGCAGCGCGATCAGCGCCAGGGCCGGCGGGGCCATCAGGGCCACCAGAAAAAGCACGATCCGCATCATCGCTCCTCCTCCATCTTCTGCAGTCTCGCACCCAAGCGTAGCGCGAAGCTCGCCTCCTCGGCTGTAGCATTCAGCACAGGGTCATAGGCGGCGCGGATCAGGTCGGCATACCAGGGTTTCACGATGCAGCGCCCGTTATCGATCAGCGCAATCGGGCTTTCCGCCGTGAACGCCGTGTCGGACCAGAGCAGCAGCGCCTGCACGCATTGGCTGACCGCCAGCGTCTGGGCCGAGACCTGCTGCAAATCGCGGTCATAGCGCAGCAAGGTGATGCAGATGCGGATCGCCCCGGCCTCGTCAAAGCCAAAGATCCGGTACTGATTGGCCCCGGCGGTCTGCAGCATGGTCACCAGCTTGCCGAGATCGGGGATCAGTTTTTCCAGATGCGGGACGTCTTTCAACTCGGCCCAGTCGCGCGAGAAGAATACCAGGAAATTCGCGCCCAGTTCCGGGTCCAGCTCGCGGATCTCAAGCCCCGCCAGCCCGGCGACGGAGGCGAGCGCCTCCTCGAAGATCCGGATCCCTTCGTCATTCGTGCCATAGACCACAGGGGCCAGCGGCCGCCCCCAGCGGGCAAAGCGGAAACTGCCGTCGGAGCGGGTGAAAAGGGCGGTGATCTGGTCGGAGAGGTCTGCCATGGCGCGACCCTAGCAGGGGTGCGCCGCGGGTAAAGAGCGCTCGGCCAGAGCCGGGCGGCATGCGGCAATCGGCTCAATCGCGAACATTGTTTACCGTGATGCGATCACCGCCACTGCCGCCCCGGGCGCGGCCACCGCTGTTAGCTTCGCGTGGTCCGGCGATAAAGCCGCATTACCTGGCCCACGCGCCGCGGCCATTCATCCCCTCACCGGATCCCGTGCCGTCGACCGCATGCGGGGCGTGATCGTCACGGATCTGTGAGCCGTTCGCTGCTTACTTCTGAGTGTCTGCCCTGAGATCACTCTGTGGCGGCCATGCTGCTGCGCAAACGCAGAGGCGCCGCGATGAGACGATGGACAGCTCCACACTGTTTTGCATGGCTGGATCCGGTTGCGGCAGTTTGAACCCGCGCCGAGGACGCCGGTCGCGCCCTTCGCCATCGCAATAACGGAGCGGCCTTCCTGTGCTGACTGGCAGAATCTTCGCTGACAGCGGCATCAGATTACCGAGCCAGTCTCTGGAACCGCCTCACCTGATCGACCTGTTCGCGCCCCCGCACCCAGCTCAAAACCAAAGGAACTGACCCGAAACGCCGAACGCGCGCGCGTCATCATGGGCAGGCGCCTTGCCACCTATGTGCCGGAGTCCCACAGCAATGGGTCAGCCGCACGAATGATGCGGCGAGAAGGCGAGACCCGTGACAGGGCCAAGCCGGGCTGGCCCTTCTCCGACAGACAAGTGCCTTCTCATGGACGATCTTAGGCCTACTCCTCGAACAGCCCGCCCTGGCCCTTGGGCGGGGTCAGGCCCAGATGGCGCCAGGCGGTGGCGGTCAGCATCCGGCCGCGCGGGGTGCGGTTCACCAGGCCCGCCTGCATGAGATAGGGCTCGATCACCTCCTCGATCGCATCGCGCGCTTCCGAGAGCGCCGCCGCCATGGTCTCGACCCCCACCGGGCCGCCGCCATAATGCTCGGCGATCATGCTCAGATAGCGCCGGTCGGCCCCGTCGAGGCCCTTGTGATCCACGCCCAGCCGGCTCAGCGCTTTGTCCGCCAGCGCCTTGGTCAGCCGCCCGCCGCTCTCGACCAGAGCGAAATCGGCGACCCGGCGCAGCAGGCGCCCGGCGATCCTGGGCGTGCCGCGGGCGCGCCGGGCGATTTCCTCGACACCATCCGCCTCGGCCTCCAGCCCCATCAACCCCGCGGCCCGGCCGACGATCAGTGCCAATTCGGCCTGCGTGTAGAACTCCAGCCGGGTCGGGATGCCGAACCGGTCGCGCAAGGGCGTGGTCAGCAGACCCAGCCGCGTGGTGGCGCCGATCAGGGTGAAAGGGGCCAGATCGATCCGCACGGTGCGGGCCGCGGGCCCCTCGCCGATGACCAGATCCAGCTCGAAATCCTCCATGGCGGGATAGAGGATCTCCTCGACCACGGGCGAGAGCCGGTGGATCTCATCAATGAACAGCACGTCGCGGGGTTCGAGATTGGTCAGAACGGCGGCCAGATCCCCCGGCTTGGCGATCACGGGTCCCGAGGTCATGCGGAACCCCACCCCCAGTTCCCGCGCCACGATCTGCGCCAGCGTGGTCTTGCCGAGGCCCGGCGGGCCATAGAGCAGGAGATGGTCCATCGCCTGCCCGCGCCGCCGCGCCGCCTCAATGAACACCGCCAGATTGGCCCGCGCCTCGGCCTGCCCTGTGAACTCGGTCAAGCTCTGCGGGCGCAGCGCCCGCTCCGCCTCGTCGGGCGGCTGATGCGCGGGGTCGGTTACGGGGTCCATACTGTGCCTCCGGATGTCGCGCCGCCCGTCGCGCGCCGCAGACTGCCCTGTCCCGGGCGCGGCGCAGCGGGACGCTGCGGTGCAGACCCGGGACCTCCAGGCCGGGACCGAGACGTCTCGCGCCGCTCCAGGAGGTCCCGGGTCAAGCCCGGGACACCGGCGCGGTTCGCGGCCATCACAGGAGAAGCAGGGCATCGAAAGATACGGCAGGCAACCCGAAAACGCCTGTCTCCAACGGGCATCTACCCCTCCCGCGCCAATGATTGGAGCGCGCGGCGGATCACCTCTTCCAACGGGCCGTCGCCGGCGCCTGCCACGGCCTCAGCCGCCTCCCCCCGGTCATAGCCGAGATTGACCAGGGCCGACAGCGCCTCGCCGCTGATCACCATCGCGCCCTCTTCCAGGCTGACATCACCGCTCGGCGCAGCCGCCATCGGGGCCGCAGGCTCCGCGGGAGGGCTTGCCCCTCCCGGCCCGGCGCTTGCGGCGGGCATGGCGGCCTCCGAGGCTTGCGAGAGGGTTCCGCTCAGCGCCATGATCTCGGGTGCTTTGCCCTTCAACTCGGTCACGATCCGGGTCGCCAGCTTCGGCCCCACCCCCGGCGCCGCCCGCACCGCGTGGGCATCGCCGGTGGCCAGGGCCCGCGCCACGCCGCCCGCGCCCAGGGTGCCGAGAATCGCCAGCGAGGCCTTCGCCCCCACGCCTTGCACCGAGGTCAGGAGCTTGTGCCACTCCCTCTCCGCCCGCGTGCGAAACCCATAGAGCTGCATCAGATCCTCGCGCACCACCAATTCGGTGTAGAGCGCCGCGACCCCGCCCGGCGCGGGCAGGGCCATCAGCGTCGGCGGAGTGCAATAGATCATGTATCCCACCCCCGCCGCCTCGATCAGCGCGTGGTCCTCGGCCACATAATCGACCCGCCCGGTGATCTTGCCGATCATGCCCGCATCGCCTGGGCCGCGCGGGTGCCCGCCTGCCAGCCATGGCAGATGGCGATCGCCAGCGCATCGGCGGCATCCGGCCCGGCAGGCTCGACCCCGGGCAAGAGCAGTTTGACCATATGCAGCACCTGCGCCTTGTCGGCATGGCCGACCCCGACCACGGCCTTCTTCACCGCGTTGGGCGCATATTCGGCCACCGGCAGCCCGTGGCGCGCCGGCACCAGCAGCGCCATCGCCCGCGCCTGGCCCAGTTTCAGCGTGCCCGCCGCGTCCTTGTTGACGAAAGTATGCTCGACCGCCGCCGCCTCGGGCCGGTGGAGCGTCACCACCGCCTCGATCGCATCATGCAGCCGGGCCAGCCGCACGGCCAGATCCCCCTCGCCCGAGCGGCAGACCCCGTTGGCGATATGGCTCAGCCGCTGGCCCCGGATCTCGACCACGCCCCAGCCGGTCTGCCTGAGCCCGGGATCGAACCCGATCACCCGCATCTGCCCCTCCTGTTGCCGTCTTTCGTTTGCGCTAGCACAAACCGGGAACGAGCGCCAGCGTGCTCTGCCAGTATGGGTGACGCAACTTCCCTTGCAGAAAATGCAACCGGGCCATGCAATTCCAGCAATTGAAGCCGGCGGCGAGAGGTCTCAAATGCGCAGTCAGGCGGAGGCAAGGATGCCGCCTTTACCCTGCTGCTGGAGCTTGAGCGTCATGGCCCAAACATCTTTTGGAGTGACCACCCTGAACTTCCCCCGCGCGACCGGCCTGGTGGCCCGCGCCCTGAACGCGCTGATCGGACCGGGCCGGTCTTTCGGGCGCGATCTGCGCGGCCTGAACCCAGCCGAGCGGGAAGACCTGGGCCTTTCGCTCGCCGATATGCGCCGGATCGGAGCCTGATCTCCCCCCAAGGCCGATCCGGCCGGGCCGTCCTCTGGGGGGAGAGGACGGCCCTTTTTTATTGGCCAATCCTCTAGCGTCTCGGCTAATCTCCGCCACAAGATATAGATTCGGCCAACCGGGGAGGCGCGCATGGCAGGCAGTGTGAACAAGGTGATCCTGATCGGCAATCTGGGCGCCGACCCGGAGGCCCGCACCTTTCAGAACGGCGGCAAGGTGGTCAACCTGCGCATCGCCACGTCCGAGACCTGGAAGGACCGCAATACTGGCGAGCGGCAGGAGCGCACGCAGTGGCACTCCGTCGCCATCTTCTCCGAACCGCTGGCCAATGTGGCCGAGCGCTATCTGCGCAAAGGCTCGAAGGTCTATATCGAGGGGCAACTCGAGACCCGCAAATGGCAGGACCAGAACGGCCAGGACCGCTATAGCACCGAGGTGGTGCTGCGCCCCTACCGCTCGGAGCTGACCATGCTCGACGGCCGCGGCGAAGGCGGCGGTATGGGCGGGGGCGGCATGGGCGGCGGCTATGGCGGCGGCGGCGGGGGCGGAGGCTTCGGCGGCGGCCAGGGTGGCGGCTCGCAAGGCGGCCAAGGCGGCATGGGCAGCGGCAATATGGGCGGAATGGACGACGAGATCCCGTTCTGATCCATGCGGCCGGGCCAGCGCCCAGCGGTCTTGTGACTTCGCCGTCCTCCCGACCCGCCCAGGGTTAAGCCATCGGCATCGGGCGAGCGCAGGCTTGTCCCGGCGGCTCTCTGCTGAGACCATCCTCGCAGCCGGCCCGGTCCATCGAGCGCTCTTGCGTTGCGAAAATGGTCAGCGGGCAGCTGTGAGGCGCCACCCCGCGGGCAGGTGCTCGACCGGCGGGACGTTGCGCTTGCGGCACGGCTGCCGAGGCGGCCATGCTGGCCCGCCCCGCATTCTGCCAGCAATTCCGGCCCCGCCGATTGCCCCGGCGACTCGGCTGTAATATACCAGTCACACTTGCCCCGAACCCATCCGGCAGGAGCCCCGTTTGAGCGACGAGACCGACGATATCCCGCCCGAGGACGGCGCCCCGCCGCCGCCCGTGCGCCCGCCCCATGACGGCCCGACCATCGCGGTCGAGGAGGAGATGAAACGCTCCTATCTCGACTATGCGATGAGCGTCATCGTCTCCCGCGCCATCCCGGATCTGCGCGACGGGCTGAAACCGGTGCACCGGCGCATCCTCTATGCGATGAGCGAGACGGGAAACAGTTTCGACAAGCCCTATCGCAAATCCGCCCGCCCGGTCGGCGATGTGATGGGTAAGTATCACCCCCATGGCGATGCGGCGATCTATGACGCCTTGGTCCGGATGGCGCAGCCCTGGTCGATGTCGCTGCCGCTGTTGGACGGGCAGGGCAATTTCGGCTCGATGGACGGCGATAACCCGGCGGCGATGCGCTATACCGAAGTGCGGATGGCGAAACCGGCGGATTATCTGCTGGAGGATATCGACCGCAACACCGTGGATTTTCAGGACAATTACGACGGCAAGGACCGCGAGCCGGTGGTCCTGCCCGCGCGCTTCCCCAACCTTCTGGTCAATGGCGGCGCGGGCATCGCGGTCGGCATGGCGACCAATATCCCGCCGCATAATCTGGGCGAGGTGATCGACGGCACGCTGGCGCTGATCGAGAACCCGGAGATGACGCTGTCCGAGATGATGGAGATCATCCCCGGCCCCGACTTCCCCACCGGCGCCCTGATCCTGGGCCAGTCCGGCGCGCGCAAGGCCTATGCCACCGGGCGCGGCTCGGTCATCATCCGTGCCAAGACCCGGGTCGAGGAGATCCGCAAGGACCGTTTTGCCATCGTGCTGGACGAGATCCCCTATCAGGTCAACAAAGCGACCATGATCGAGAAAATCGCCGAACAGGTCCGCGAGAAGAAGCTGGAGGGCATCGCCCATATCCAGGACGAGAGCGACCGGATCGGCGTGCGCGTGGTGATCGAGCTAAAGCGCGACGCGACGCCGGATGTGGTGCTGAACCAGCTTTACCGCGCGACGCAGATCCAGACCTCGTTCGGCTGCAACCTGCTGGCGCTGAACCATGGCAAGCCGGAGCAGTTGGATCTGCTCACCATCCTGCGCGCCTTCATCGCCTTCCGCGAGGACGTGGTGGCACGGCGCACGGCCCATCTGCTGCTGAAGGCGCGCGAGCGGGCGCATATCTTGTGTGGCCTCGCTGTGGCGGTCGAAAATGTCGACGAAGTGGTGGCGACCATCCGCTCCTCCGCCGACCCGGCGACGGCGCGCGAGCGGCTGAAGGAGCGGCGCTGGCCCGCCGAGGCGATTGCCGAATATATCCGCCTGGTGGACGATCCCAGCCATACGATCAACGAAGACGGGACCTATAACCTCTCGGACGTGCAGGCCCGGGCGATCCTGGATCTGCGCTTGCAACGCCTGACCGCCATGGGGGTCAAGGAAATCGGCGAGGAACTGGCCGAGCTGGCCGGCAAGATCACCGATTACCTCGACATCCTGCGCTCGCGCGCGCGGATCCTGGCAATCATCTCGGAGGAGCTGCGCGAGGTGCGCGAGCTTTTCGCCGTCCCCCGCCGCTCCGAGATCGTCGAATACGACGGCGATCTGGACGACGAGGACCTGATCGAGCGCGAGGACATGGTCGTCACCGTCACCCATGGCGGCTATATCAAACGCACCCCCCTGGCCGAGTTCCGCGAGCAGAAGCGGGGCGGCAAGGGCCTCGCGGGCATGGCGACCAAGGACGAGGATTTCGTCACCCGCCTGTTCGTGGCCAACACCCACACGCAGCTTCTGTTCTTCACGACCGATGGCATCGTCTACAAGCTGAAAACCTGGCGCTTGCCGCCGGGCGGGCGGAATGCGCGGGGCAAGGCGATCGTGAATATCCTGCCGATCCCGCAGGGCGTCTCGATCGCGGCGATCATGCCCGTGGATGTGCCCGAAGAGGAATGGGAGAAGCTGCAGATCGTCTTCGCCACCTCCGAGGGGGATGTGCGGCGCAACGCTTTGTCAGACTTCACCAATGTGATGCGCAACGGCAAGATCGCGATGAAGCTGCCGGAGGGGGTCAGCCTGGTCAACGCGCGGATCTGCGACGAGGGCGACGACTTCCTGCTGATGACCGCGATGGGCAAGGCGATCCGCTTCCCGACCACCGATGTGCGGGTGTTCAAGGGCCGCGACTCGACGGGTGTGCGGGGGATCAAGCTGGCGCAGGGCGACCATGTGGTCTCGATGGCCGTGATCCGGCATTTCGTGGCCAGCCCTGAAGAACGCGCCGCCTATCTGAAGATGCGCCGGGCCGTGGCGGGCGCGCCGGAGGAAGAGGACGCTTCGGACGAAGACCCCGTGGCCGATATCGGACTGGCGCAGGAGCGCTATTCCGAGATGTCGGCGGCGGAGGATCTGATCCTGACGATCACGGCCCAGGGCTCGGGCAAGCTGAGCTCCAGCCATGACTACCCGGTGCGCGGGCGCGGCGGCCAGGGGGTGATGGCGATGGACAAGGCGCTGCGCGGCGGGCCGCTGGTGGCGTCGTTTCCGGTCGAGATGGACGACCAGATTATGCTGGCCACCAATGCAGGCCAGTCGATCCGCTGCCCGGTCTCCGGCATCTCGTTCCGGTCCCGCGGCGCGGGCGGGGTGCGGGTGTTCAACACCGCCGAGGGCGAGGAAGTCGTCTCCGTTGCCTGGATCGCCGATCAGGGCGAGGACGACGAGGCCTGACCCTGCGCGTGGGCCCAGGTAAATTGTGTGCCCGTAAACGGGCACAAGACATGCCCTCTCCCCCCTCCGCCCGCAAGCGGGCCGAGCGGCGAGAGGCAGTGACGCGCCGTCCCAACGGTTAGGCTAAGGTCACCCTCCCCCGCTGGCGGGGGAGGGCTGGGGAGGGGGCAGCGCGTTTCGGGACGAAACGCCAGCATCATGTATGCGGGCCCTGGCCCGCATTCCGTTTAACTTGGGTTCGAATTGCTCACCGCTGTCAAATCCCGGCGCCGGGGCCGCGGATCCAGCGAGTGCCGTCGAAATGGATGCCGCATTCGGTCTTGTCCTGTCCGCGCCAGCGGCCGGCCCGTGCCTCCTCTCCATCACCGACCCGGCTGGTGCAGGGGGCGCAACCGATCGAGGGATACCCTTGGGCGACCAGCGGATGCGGCGGGATGTCATGGGCCGCCATATAGGCGGTGATCTGCCCCCGGTCCCAGGCGGCCAGCGGGTTGATCCGCAGCTTGCCGGAGCGGGCGTCCGCCTCGACCAGGGGCATGTCTGCCCTGCTGGGCCCCTGCGCCCGCTTCCGCCCGGTGATCGATGCCTCGGCCCCCTGCAAGGCGCGGCGGAGCGGCAAGGTCTTGCGCAGGTGGCAGCAGCCATCCGGGTTGCCGCGATGCAAATCGCCCTGCCCATCCAGAAAACGCAGATCCGTCGCGTCGGGACGAACCAGCCGCAGATCGCTCAGCCCCAGCTGCGCGGCCAGGGTCCGCTGATAGGCCAGCGTCTCCGGAAAGAGCATCCCGGTTTCAAGAAAGATCACCGGGGTCGCCCGGTCGATCTCGGCCACCATGTGCAGAAGCACCGCGCTCTCGGCCCCGAAGGAGCTCACGAGGGCGATCCGGCCCGGAAAGTGCAGTGTCAGCATCTCGGCCAGCATGTCTGGCGCCGCCATGCTCCGGTACTGAGCGTCGAGCCAGGCGGCGAAGCGGGCACCGTCCCGCCGGGGCGCCGTGCCGTCAGGCATGGCCACGCCGCTGATCGAGGATCGATCCGCGCCCGGCGATGCCGCGCTGATACCCTGCCGAGATCGTCTGGAGCTGCGCCATCCAATGTCCGACCGGCTGGCGCTCGGCCACATCCTCGGGCAGCGCCACCTCGTCATAGCCGCATTGCAGCAAATAGGCGAACTGATCCGAGATCACCGGCCCGGCCGCACGCAGGCGGCCCAGAAAGCCCTCCGTCCGCAGGCACCGGGCAATCGAGAACCCCCGCCCATCGGCAAAGCCCGGGAAATCCACCGAGATCATCGCCAGGCGGTTGAGGTGCGGGCGCAGCAGCTGCGGGTCGGTGGTGTTCGGGATGTCCACGCCCAGCTCCAGCCCGGTCTCCAACGCCTCGTCCAGACGCGCCAGAGGTACCAGAACCCGGCCCGCCTCAGGCAGGGTCTCGCCCGCCGCGGGCCAGAGGTCGTCAATCGCGCCGGTTCGATCAAGCAGCAGCATAAAGCGCCTCCTTGAACGGGGCCATGCCGACCCGGCGATAGGCCTGCAGGAAGCTTTCCCGCGGATGCTCGCGCAGGTCCAGATAGGTGTCGACGATCCGCTCGATCACTTCGGGCACCTCGTCATAGCCAAAGCCCGGGCCGGTGCGGTCGCCCAGCGCCGCCGTCTCGGTGGCATCGCCGCCCAGGGTGATCTGATAGCTTTCGACCCCCGCCCGGTCGAGGCCGAGGATCCCGATATGCCCGACATGGTGGTGGCCGCAGGCATTGATGCAGCCGGAGATCTTGATCGCCAGCGGCCCGATCTCGGCCTGGCGCTCGGTCGCCTGAAAGCGCTCGGCAATGCGCTGCGCGACCGGGATCGACCGGGCCGTCGCCAGGGCGCAGTAATCGAGTCCCGGGCAGGCGATGATGTCGGTCACCAGCCCCTTGTTCGGCGCGTCCAGCCCGATGGCGCCGAGCGCCTTCCAGACGCGGTAGAGATCCTCCACCGCCACATGGGGCAGCACGATGTTCTGTTCGTGGGTCACGCGCATCTCGTCCTGGCTGTACTGCTCGGCCAGATCGGCCATGGCCCGCATTTGCTCGGCAGTGGCATCGCCAGGCGCGCCGCCGATGGGTTTCAGCGAGATGGTGGCCGCGACATGGCCGGGCACCCGATGGGCAAAGGTATTGCGATCGATCCAGGCGCTGAACTCGGGGTTCGCGGCGCGCATCTGGGCGATCAGCTTGGGCTCCGCCGCCCGCTCCGGCAGCGCGGGCGGGGCGAAATAGGCCTGGATACGGGCCAGTTCCTCGGCCGGGGCGGCGATGGCGCCGCGATCCATCCGGGCAAATTCCGCCTCGACCTGGTCGCGGTAGGCCTCGATCCCGATCTCGTGGACCAGGATCTTGATCC
>JBCBIS010000097.1:0-14720 GCA_038524325.1 Pseudomonadota bacterium | reverse complement strand
ACCGTCAGTTGGAGCGGTCTTTGGTGCTAAAACTTTATGACCGCAGGCTGACCCATTATGGCGCCGCCTTCGATCTGACCGAAGCGATCACGTTGAAATCCAGTGGCGTTTTCCTGGGGTCGCAGGCTGATCTGCAAACCTGCCGCACCGAGTTGGCCCAGTGGAAGTCCGGCGAGGTGAGCCTGATTATCTCGGCCCATGCTCTGAAGGCCTATAACGACCTGCAGGATGCGCTGGGCAAAGCCCCGGGCGGTGTCGGCGGGAACGGGGAGCTGTTCACCCGTGAGCAAGCCGAAAGGGTGGTCTTTGCCCGCAATGCCTTCCGCCGCGCGCTGCGCGAAGACGTCATGTCCCTCAACACGGGCGACCTGAGAGACCGGGGCCTGTGGGAGGAGGCAGACTAACCCCTCGCCCGAACGGAGAGGTTTCCCACGAGCTAACCTGCGGGCGGCGAGGCCGCTTCACCTTCCCCGTCCGTTGCCAGCGGGGCAGCGGGGCGCGAGATCATGTACCGCGTCACCCAATGCAGCCGCTCCTGCGCCCGCGTGATCGCGACATAGGCGAGCCGTTTCCAGAGCGGCAACCCCGCCTCGACATTGCCCGAGCGGGCGGCGGCGTAGAGATCCGGTGCGAATACCTGCACATCGCGCCATTGCGAGCCCTGCGCCTTGTGGATCGTCACTGCCGCGCCATGGAGAAACAGCGCGCCCATCCGGGCGGCCGAGATCAGATGCGGTTCTTCCTCGTCGGGGCTTTCGATCTGGATGATCGCGGCGACCGAGAGGCCCGGTTCCTCGGTTCCCAGCACATTCACCCGGGCAAAGCCGGGTTTCCGCCCGGGGCCGAGATAGCTGGCCTGCGCCCCCTTGATCAGCCCCCGCGCCTCCAGCTCGACCCGGCGCTTGCGTTCCTTCAGCGGCAACTCAAGGCCGTCGCAAATCAGCGGTTCGCCCGCGACCATCGCGCCCGGCGCGATCCCATGGGCGCCGCGGAACGCATGGATCAGCCTGATCCGTGTCTTGTTGCGCCAGACCAGAACCGGTGAGGCCTGCATCAGCTCGGCATCGGCGCGCGAGGCGATGCGGACCCGGTCATCCTCGGCCGCTGCCGCCCGCACCCGGTCTTCGAACGCCTCGAAGGTAAGCTCCGGGTCGGCCAGAGCATGGGCGAGGTCGAGGATCGGGTTGCCAGCTTCCTGCCGGTGAATGCGCGTCAAATGGTGCAACCGCCCCTCGGGCAAGCCTTCGAACACCATCTTCCCTTTGGCATTGACCGGAGCAAGTTGCGCCGGGTCGCCGAAGAGCACGATCAGCGAGAAGATCTCCTCCAGATCCGCCATCTGGTTGGCGTCGATCATCGAGGCTTCGTCGACCAGCGCAATGTCGAGTGGATCGTCGCGCCGCTTCCAGCCGGTGATGAAATCCGACCCGCGCAGACCCGCCGCCGCCAGCGCGCCGGGGATCGAGCCGTGCTGTTGAAACGAGTGCTCGGCGCGGTCGAGGGCCTCGGCGCTCATGCCCTCGACATCGGGGCGGGTCTTGCGCGTCCCCTCCAGCCATTCGGCGACCTTCTCGAATTCCGGGTCGTAGACAGGGGTGTAGATGATCCGGTGGATGGTGGTTGCCTTCACCCCTTTATCGCGGAGCACGCTGGCCGCCTTGTTGGTGGGGGCGAGGACGGCGAAGGAGCGTTTGTCGCGATGCTTTCTGGGCTCCCAATCCGAGGTCACCGCCAGCATATCGAGCGCGGCGAGCGCCTCGGCCAGCCGGGCCAGGAGGACGGTCTTCCCCGACCCGGCTTTGCCGGAGATCGCGATCACATCCGGTGCGCGCCCCTCCTTGCCCGCGGGCAGGGTGCTGCCCGCCGCCAGATCGATCCCATGCGCGGCAAGTCGGGCCGCGACGGCCTCCCATGCCTCGGATTGCTCGTCCGAGAAGGCAATGGCGGGCGCCTTGGGGCGGGTGGAGAGGTCGATCTCGGTCATGCCCCAGTCTAGCCGCTGAAGCGCTTTGAGGGAATCCCCTCACCGCACCGTCAGACGCCGCCAATTCTCCTGCAGCCAGCCCACGGTTTCAGGCAGGCGGTCCAATGCGCGTGGGCGCTTTAGCCGCCAGAACGGCACCTGATCCGCCAAGCGGGCGCAGGCGTTGAAATGGGCGTTCTGCCGGTTCAGGAGCGGCACGAATTCAGGGCGATAGGCATGCTGCGCGAGAAGGTCGATCGCCTCCAGGGGAGCCAACCGCTCGCATTGAATGTCCTCCTCCGGCGCGGCGGCATCGAGCAGGATGACCGCGCCCAGCGGCATGGGCCGGTCGGCTGCCATGGCCGGGTTGTCGACAAAGTACTTGTCGAGCCGGTTCGAAATCGCGGGGCCAGGCGACAGCCCGAGGGCCTTGACCGTATTCGACCAGAGTTTGAACGAGCCTGCGCCCGGCCAGACGCGGGGCAGCGGCTCGCCGCGCCAGACGGCCATGGTGTCGTCGCCCAGCACCTCGTGACCGGCCTGCGCCAGGCTGGCGGCCAGGGTGGATTTTCCCGCCTGTTGCGGCCCGACAAAGGCAATCGCCTTACCTTGACTGGCCACCGTGGCGGCATGGAGCGCGAAGAGATCCCGTTGGTGCAGGATCAATCCCATGGCAGACCCGATCAGATAGAGACGGATATGGGCCGGGTCTGCCCCGGCGGCTGGGCTCAGATCGATCCGCTTGCCATCGCGGACCCAGAAGGCGGCGATGTCAGGCATGTGAAACAGGATCCCGCCCGAGGCGGGCACGACCGTGCGCGGCTCGATCCCCGTCGCGTTGGCCTCGCCCCGTGCGGCGGGGCCGGTCTCGATGACGATATCGGGCGCCATCCCCGAGGCCGCGGGCAGGAACCCTTCTAGGGGAAAGTCGCTGGCAAAGGTCAATCCGAAGCTGCGGTATAGGTCAGTCATAATACCGAGATTGGCATGGGCACCCGGCTGGGTTCCAGCCGGTCGAGTTGGAAAAGATGAAACCCAATCCCGACGTTTCCTTCAAGCACCAAGGGACCCTCCGCGCCCCAAATGACATCCCAGCCGATGAGCGGAGCCGGTGCCAGCAGGCCGGCATGGGCGATGGTCAGAGTGTCGAGGAGAGCGGTCCAGCCCGGCAGGCAGGTGCCTTCGAGCGGCATCACACCCGACCCGTCTCCCGTCATGGCCCCGGTCTGCCCGGGGCCCGGGGGGCAGACCCGCCCGTCGGAGAGGTCGATCAGGCGAAACGGCCCACGATGGCTGCAAAAATCCCCCGTCGCGGGCATCTGGATCAGGGCGTCGTGAGCCGCTCCTGGCCCGGTAATGACGCGCGCGACCGCGGGCACGGGCAGGCCAGGCTCGATCAACGGCTGGATCACGGCGCCCTGGGCATGGTCGGCCAGTTCGGTTGCCGAGACCTCCCGCCCGGTGCCGCCGCCGAAGCCGGCGGTTTCGCGAAAACGCTCTCCGGTCCAGATCCAGGCCGTCACATCCCGGCCCTGCGCCCCGCGGCGCGGCTTGGTGACAAGGGAGCGACCAGCTTCGACCCGGTCGAGCACGGGCACCACCGGCACACCGGCTGCGGCCAGGCAGGACGCGAGGCGCGCTTTGTCGGCGATTAGGGCGGATGTCTCCGGCGGGGTCAGCCGCGAGAGGGTCAGGGCCGTCTCGCGCGTGAAGCGCCAACCCTCGCGCCCGGGCGGGCGATAGAGTTGATAGTCTGCGAATTCCTGCGGAGGCACGTTCCGTGTGAGCGCAGCCCTCCAGGCTTTCCACCAGAACCCCGCCGGGCGGTAAGGCGCGGCCCGGGACAGCCGCAGGGCCCGCGCGAGACTGGAGACCGGCCAGAACACGGCCATGGCGAGCGCCGCCATGGGACGCAAGGCAAGCGGCCAACGGCGGAGGGTCTCGCGCCGCGCCCGCAGCGACCAGGGGTCGCGCCGCCCGCCCGCCCAGGGGAACCCGCTCTCCGCCAGGCTGGTCAGGGCGCGTTTTGCCCGGCTCATTGCCGCCGCCCGGCGAAATGCAGGCGAAGGTTGCGCCAGAGCGCATAGCGCGGCGCTGCGAGCCGCTGGGCGATCCCCTCGCCGAGGCATAGGATGCCGAGATAATATCCGAAGCGGGCCAGAGGATGCCCCGGCTCCCCAGCCGGTGCCGCCATCAGCGCGATGAAGCGCCGAAGCGCGTGGCGCTCGACCCAGTTGGGCGCAGGCCAGCCCGCCGGCAGCTTTGAGGCGAAAACCATATGGGCGAGCCAGACCGAGAGTTTCACTGCCCGCCCGGCGCCAATCGCCTCGGCCTCCCGCAACGCTGCGCGTAGCTCGTCCTCGGCACAGATCGTGGTCAGCCGCGCGATATCATAGAGCCAGCGCAGCCGGCCCCACAGATGCAACTGGCCATGCACAGAGAGATAAATCAGGTTGGCGCGGTCGCCGAGCACCCGGATCTGCCGCCCGGTCCGGTCCAGGGGATGCGTTGCCAATGGGGCGGACAAGGCCCCCAACGCGACCCATCCTGCGAGATGGGTGAGCCGCCAATGCAGCTCGACCACATGCCCGTCGGGATGCATCCAGGCGATGTCGTTGGTCTCGGCCAGCAAGGCAGGGGCCCGGTGGCGGGCGAGCCGCACGCGGGTCTGGTGGCTGGGAAGCGGCGCGTATCCCAGCGCCTCAAGCACCGCCACGGCGCGGGGCAACTCGCAAGGGCTGACATGCAGGTCGATATCCTTCGCATGGCGCATCCCCGCGCTGTCGAACAGACGCTCTGCAAGCGGCCAGCCCTTCAGGAGGACCGGGTCCAGACCGTTGTCCCGGAACGCGTCCCAGACCCGGGCCGTCTCGGCCTTTTGCGCCAACGCGGTGAGGGCGGTCTGGGTGGCCGCCGCCTGAATTACCGCGACCACTGGCTCTGGCGCCTCACTGGCGGGGATATGTCGCGCCAAAGGGGCCGCCAGTTGATGGCGGGTCACCGCTGCGCCCTCAAACGCCCGCCATTCTGGCTCTGTCATTTTGGGAAGCCTGCGATCGGAGAGGAGTGCGACCAGCGCCCGCATATGATGAGGCCAGCGGGCAAGAGGGTCTTCCGGCATACCGCTCAGGCGAAAGTGCCGATGACCGCGAACCCATCGACTGATGTGTCACCCGAGATAACCTCGTCCCCCACCATGATCCAGGCATGGGCGCTGAGATCCCCTTCCCGGGCGACACCGAGATAAATCGTGGCGCCGAGCCCTCGGCGGCGCAGCATCCGGCGGGTGGCGATGACCTGCTGCAGGCATTGGGCGCGGAACGGCATCCGCTCCGCCACGCGCTCTACCGTGCTGGCAAACCGCCTCACCTGTTGAAGATCTGCGGGAGAAGTGTCCGGCATGCCGCTGCTGGGTTGGCCGAGCGCGCGGGTGTAAATGCGCGGGGGCAGCAATGTGAGAACGCGCGCGCGGCACAGTTCCAGAACGGCCTCAAGGCCGATCCGTCGATCGGTCGTCTGACCGTTCATTCTGTCGCTTCCTCGATGAGACCATGCGCGAGCAGGTCTCGCAGAAACGGCTCGCAGTCGCGGCGGCATTGCTCGGGCGTGACATCGTAGTCAGCGGCGAGGGCGTGGATCAGATCCTCCCGGCTCAGCGGCGTCTCCAGAAGATCCCAGACCCGCCGCGCGGTGCCTCTGAAGGCAAAGTATTTCCCTTGCTCGAGGCTCATCGCGACGATCTGGTCGGTCATCTCTGTCTCAACATGGCCAGAGCCGCGTTGCAGCAGAGCGCTGGTGGAATCAAGAGGGTTGGTCATCCCCGCAGACTATCAGAAAAAGTATGCATAGCGGAAACGCGACCAGGCGCTACGCCAGCCGGGTTGGTGCGCAGTCGGCCTAATGGGTCCAACTGGACAAACGATCAGTCTTCTCAGGATTGGCAGACGTCCAAGTCGGGGAACCGATTACAGATCGGGCGACCTGCAAAAACCCCACCGCGTGTCACTTCGGACATGTCCGCCACGACAAGAACAGGCGCCACCCATTCTTGCTTGTTTTCGCTCGATTGCTCCACCGGCGGTCTCCTCACATACGCATTCCGGCATTACACCCCGACTGGCTGGTTACGCTCAAGCGTTGCGCAAGTCAACGATTTCTTCTCGCGACCGCCCGACAGAAGATGATGGTAAACACCCGAAACACATGGAGAAAATTATTCCTCGCAACAGCTTCTCGTTGAATTAAAGATGGGGAAGCAGCCCCGGTTTTCGCCCATGCTTCAAGTCGTTGCGAGAGAGGATCGTACCCCCGATGACACCGCAGATCCGCGCCGTTCTGTTCGACAAAGACGGAACGCTCTTCGATTTTCAGGCGACCTGGGCGGATGTTGCCGTCGCGGTCATCAGCACGTTGAGCGAGGATCCGGGGCAGCGCGCCGAGCTGGCGCGGGTCGCCGGGTTCGACATGGGGTCGCGGCGATTTCAGCCGGGCGCTCCCTTGGTCGCAGCGTCGACCGAGGAGATTGCAGAACTCTGGGCGGCATGCTTGCCAAATTGGACGGCCCGTCAGATCACCGATTTGGCCGACCGCACCGCCATCGAGGCCGCCGGGATGGGCGCACTTCGGCCCGCCGCGCGCGATCTACCCGGGTTGCTTGACCGGCTCCGCGCCTATGGGCTGAAGCTCGGCGTCGCGACCCATGACACCGAGGCCAGCGCCCGGCATCAGCTCGAGGTCGTCGGCGTGCTCGAGGCGTTTGACTTTCTGGCGGGCTATGACACAGGCTTTGGCCTGAAACCGTCTCCTGGCATGTTGCATGGGTTTGCCGAGAGCTTGGCAATCCTGCCGGAGGAAGTGGCGATGGTGGGCGATTCGGTCGGGGATCTGGCCATGGTGCCCAATGGCGGCGGGGGTATGGCGATCGGGGTGCTGACCGGCCCTGCCGAGCGGGTCGATCTGGAACCCCACGCCGATGCCGTCTTGGACTCGATCGAGGACCTGGAACGGTTTCTCCTGGTACGCGGCGTGATCCAGCCTCTGAACGGCAGCACTGGAGTTTGAGGGATTGGATGAACCGTGCCGTCGGTGACCCAAGGTCACTCGCGCAACCTTGGCCGATCGAAACCGCATCTCGTCAAAGCTTCGCGGATTTACGCCATCAGATGACGCAAAATGGATGGCAATTTGTCTCGCACAGGTGACCATGCAGGGTGACTGAAGCGAGAGGGACCCCATGACCACAACCACCCGACGCCGCCGCAGCGGCGGGCGCAGCGCGAACGACCGGCGTGGGTCGACCCAGGCGATCAGCCAGCGCCCCTGGGGACAGCCTCGTATGATCGACGCCCCGACATGCCCCCTGGACGAAGACGGTGTTGCAAAGATCGACAATGCCGCCATGCGGATTCTCGAGGAGATCGGCATCGATTTTCTCCATCCGGAGGCCTGCGCGCTGTTGAAACAGGCCGGGGCCACTGTGGACGGCGAACGGGTCCGCATGGGCCGCGATATGGTGCGCGAACTGGTGGCCAAGGCGCCGTCGGAATTCACGCTCTCCGCGCGCAACCCGGAACGGCAGTTGCGGATCGGCGGAAACTGGCAGGCCAATGTAAATGTTTCCTCGCCGCCAAATGTGTCCGATCTCGATCGCGGGCGTCGGGTGGGCGATATGGAGAGCTATCGCGAGCTGATCAAGCTGAGCCAGTACTTCAATTGCATCCATATCATCGGGGGCTATCCGGTCGAGCCTGCGGATGTGCACCCCTCGGTCCGCCACCTGCACTGCCTGCGCGACAAGCTGAAGCTCTCGGACAAGGTGATCCACACCTATTCACTGGGGGTCGAGCGGGTCGAAGACGCGCTGGAGATGGCGCGAATCGGGGCCGGGCTGACGCATGAAGAGTTCGACGCCAGCCCGCATATCTACACCAATATCAACTCTACCAGCCCACTGAAGCATGACTGGCCGATGTTGGACGGTGCCATGCGGTTGGTGCGCCGCGGGCAGATGGTCAGCGTCACGCCCTTCACCCTGTCGGGAGCCATGGCCCCGGTGACACTTGCCGGTGCAATCGCGCAGCAGACGGCCGAGGCGCTGGCGGCGATTGTGCTGTTCCAATGGATCAATCCGGGTTGTCCGGTGGTGATGGGCTCGTTCACCTCGAATGTGGATATGAAATCGGGGGCGCCCGCCTTCGGCACGCCGGAATACATGCGCGCGACCCAAATGTCCGGGCAGATGGCACGGCATTACGGGTTGCCGCTCCGCGCCTCGAACGCCAATGCAGCGAATGTGCCCGATGCGCAGGCGAGCTGGGAGAGCGCCTTCTCGCTCTGGGCCACGACCTCCAGCCGCACGAATATGATCTATCACGCGGCGGGATGGCTCGAAGGCGGGCTCTGCGCGTCCTACGAGAAATTCGTGATGGATTGTGAACTGCTCCAGCAGATCGACGCCTATAACCAGCCGGTCGGGATCTCGGAGGAGGATCTGGCCGTGGATGCGATTGCCGAGGTCGACGCCTTCCCGCCCTCCAGCCGCCATTTCTTCGGCGCGCAGCACACCCAGGACCGCTACACCACGGCATTCTACAGCCCGTTCCTGTCCGACTGGACGAATTTCAAAGGCTGGGAGGAGGCCGGATCGGTCCGCACCCCGGCCCGGGCCAATGCGATCTGGAAAAAGATCCTGGCCGAATTCGAGCCGCCCAAGATGGACGAAGCGATTGCCGAGGAACTCGACGCTTTTGTCGAGCGACGTGTCGCGGAAGGCGGACAGCCAACGGATTTTTGACGTAACCAGCGTTGCATGTATCGGGCGCGGCAGACGGGTCGCGGAGTGAGGAGATGGTGTGATGGCAGCCTTCGACATGGGGCGGGTGCCGCCCGTAACCTTCGGGGCAGGGCGGCGGCGCGACCTGCCGGGCATTCTATCGGGCCTCACCGGCGGGCCGGCGCGGGTCCTGTTGGTCGCCGATGCCATCCTGGCCGAACTGGGGCCCGCGCATGAAATGGCAGCGGATCTGAAAGCGGCGGGTTTCGGCGTTGATCTCGCTGCCGAAATCTCCGGCGAGCCGAAAGAGGCGCTGGTCGACGCGCTGTGCGCTCGGGCCCGCACCGGGTGCTCGGCGGTGATCGGCCTCGGCGGAGGGGCTGCGATGGATGCGGCCAAACTTGTCGCCGCTGCCGGGGCCGCCGCCGACCCTTGCGGGCATTATGCGCTTGGCCGCAACCCTTTCCCGCAACAGACGCTCCCCGCCATCGCGGTGCCGACCACGGCAGGCACGGGTTCGGAGGTGACACGGACCTCGATCATCTCCACCGAAGCGGGGTTCAAATACTGGTATTGGGCCGAGGAACTGATGTTCGCCCACGCGGTTCTCGACCCAGAACTGACCCTGACCCTGCCGCCGGCCATCACTGCCTGGACCGGGATCGATGCCGTTGCCCATGCGGTCGAGGCGGTCACCGCGCGTAAGTCCAATGCGGCGGGGCGACTCTATGGCCTCGAGGCGCTTCGCCTGCTGACCGATGCGCTGCCGAGCGCGGTTGCCGATGGCACGGACTTGGAGATGCGGGGGCGTGTGCAATGGGCCTCGATGGTCGCTGGCCTCGCGTTGCACAACTGCAATACGCATATGGGGCACAACATCTCGCATGCGCTCGGCTCGTTGGCGCCAATCCATCACGGTCTGGCCACCGGTCTGGCCCTGGAGGTGACGCTGCCTGTCCTGGCAGCGCGTCCCGCGGGGGCCGAGACCTATGCGATGGCGGCGCAGGCGATGGGTGGCAGCGACTTGCCGGAGGCGTTCTCCCGACTGATGCGCGCGTGTGCCATTGATCGCGCCTTGCCCCCAAGTTGCCAACAGGTGACCTCTCGGGCCCTGGCTGAGCAGATGAAATCTTCCGCCAATCGCGGGATGGCCGATAATGCGGCCTGCGAGATCTCGGATGCCGATCTCGACCGCTTTGCCGAGGAGGTGACGGCGCTCGACGCCCAAGAGGCCGCGGCATGAAGATCGGGTTCATCGGGCTTGGCAATGTCGGCGGCAAACTGGCGGGCTCGCTGATCCGCAACGGCCAGGAGGTGGTGGTCCGCGATCTCGACCGCAGCGCGGCCGAGCCGTTTCTTGCGCAGGGCGCGGGCTGGGGCGACAGCCCTGCCGCCATGGCCGCAGCTTGCGATTTGGTGATCACTTGCCTGCCCTCCCCCGCCGCCTCCGCCGCTGTGCTGGAGGACGTGGAGGGCGTTCTGTCTGGTCTCACCCCCGGCACGATCTGGGCTGAGATGTCGACGACCGACGAAGCCGAGGTCCGCCGCCTGGGCGCCAAGGTCGAGGCGGCAGGCGGCCATGCCGTCGACTGCCCCGTCTCGGGCGGCTGCCACCGGGCGGCGACGGGCAATATCTCGATCTTCGCCGGCTGCGAGCGCGACGTGTTCGAGCGAATGCTGCCGGTCCTCACCAAGATGGGGCGGCGGATCCTGCATACCGGGCCGCTCGGCTCCGCCTCGATCCTGAAGGTCATCACCAATTACCTGGCGACCGCCAACCTGATCTCCTGCGCCGAGGCGCTGGTGACGGCGAAGGCGGCGGGGATGGACCTTGCCACCACTTATGAGGCGATCCGCATCTCCTCGGGCACCAGTTTCGTGCATGAGACCGAGAGCCAGGTGATCCTGAACGGCTCGCGCGATATCTCGTTCACGATGGATCTGGTGTCGAAGGATATCGGTCTCTTTGGCGAGGTCGCCCGACGCGCCGGGGTGCCGCTGGAACTGAACCCCGTGATGGTCGATATCTTCAAGGATGGCGAGGCCCGTTATGGCGGGCGCGAATTGAGCCCCAACATCATCCGCCGACTCGAAGACGCAACCGGGCTGGATATCCGCGCTCCAGGCTTTCCGGCCGAGATGGTCGACGACGAGCCCGAAGAACCCGGGTATGAAGTCGAGGTGCGCCGGGGCTAATCCCGGTCAACTGCCGCGCGCCAGGGCGATGCCGACATCGATTCCGAAGGTCACAGCGCCGATGGGCGTACCCGTCTCGGGGTCCGTGACGGTCAGACTTACCTGGCTCTGATCCTTCTGCGTGGAATCGTCGAACTCGATCTCGCCAATATGCACTGCATCTGGGCCTTTGAGGTAGGTCTCCAGCCATTTCGCCTCGTCGCCCTGGAAGAAATCCGATGTGGCGTCCGAGATGGCAACATTCATGCCAAAGGCGTCCATGACGATGATCTCGTTGATCAAACCGTTCGAGCGTTCACGCCGGTCGCGAAGAATGACCGAGGCTTGCCGGCCCAGCAAATCTCCGACCATCGGGCCATAGGAACCGCCGGCGACCCATCGCTTGTCCAGTCGCTTGATGCGCCGTTCGTTCAGCCCGGCATGGAGCTGGTTTTGCTCGCGAATGGCAAAAACAATCACCGGGTCGGTGATCCATTCCTGCAACTCGGATTGCGCGATGTTCAGCACAGCGTCGCCGAATTCCGCTGCGCTCTGCGCTTTTGATGCGCCGCTGAGTTGTCCAGTCAGCGCTGTCGCGATCAGCGATGCCGCGATCATCTTGCTCTTCTTTGACATTGACGCTTTCCCTCCCCATCCAAAAAGCATCCGCCGGCCTCGCCTGCGTTTTGTCACTGTTCTTGAATTTGTGGCGCCGTTTGGGCGTCAAAGCGATTTACACGGATACAAAGCGACACGCATTCCACCACCACCTGTATTTTGTGTAGTTGAAACTCTGCCAGCTTCCAAGCCTGCTCGATACGCCAGGGATGAGACCATATGGGCGCAAAGCACATGGGAACTCACCACCCGGGCCTGAGGTTCGACCGAGGATTATGACCTGCTCGTCGGGTTTGCTCGGCAGAATCTGCGAGCGTGGACCGAGGATCCGGTCGTTATCTATGCGATCCGCGAACAGAATGACCTGCGCCGGAGCCTTCAAAGACGTCAGATCGAACGACTCGACCGCCGGTGGCGGGCGGAGGGCCGCTACACCGCAAGGTCGGGCGACTTGCGCTGTGACTTTTGGTATCGATGTCGTCAATGCGATGCACAAAAGGGCGCTGGTCGAAACCGTGATCGAGTAAAAGGCTTGGCACGGCGTCCCGGGCCGCGACACCGGTGCGTCTGGCCGCCAAGAGAAGAACCAAGCCGATTGGAGGCCCGCGATCATGACACTTGAACTCGCCATCCTGGAGCATCCCGCGACCGGTTCAGAGACGGACCCGCCACTCCTGATTGCCCATGGCCTTTATGGGTCGGCGCGCAATTTCAACTCTCTCGGCAAAGCGTTGGCCACGAACCGGCGGGTCGTGATGGTGGATATGCGCAATCACGGCGGCAGCCCCTGGGATGACGAGATGTCCTATCCGGCGATGGCAGCGGATCTCGCCGGTGTCGTCGAGCGGGCCTGCGGTGGCCGCGCTGTGGTCCTGGGTCATTCCATGGGTGGCAAGGCGGCGATGGCCCTGGCGGTCTCGCGGCCCGGCCTGGTCGCAGGGCTGATCGTGGCGGATATCGCACCGGTTGCCTATGACCATTCCCACGAAGGCTATATCGATGCGATGCGAGAGGTGGATCTGAGCGCGGTCAGCCGCCGCTCCGATGCCGACCCGCTGCTGGCCCGGGCGATTCCCGAGAAAATGCTGCGCGCCTTCCTGCTCCAGAACCTCATCGTCGAGGGAGGGACAGCCCGGTGGCGCCTGAACCTCGATGCGCTCAAGGACAGCCTCCCCACCCTGATGGCCTGGCCCGCCACCTGGCCCCACAGTGACTATGACGGCCCGACTTTGTTCCTCCACGGCAGCGCCTCTGACTATGTCACCGAGGACATGCACCCCTCGATCCGCCGCATGTTTCCTGCGGCAGAGTTCGTAACATTGGACGGCGCTGGCCATTGGCTTCACGCCGAGCGTCCCGCCGAGTTCCTCTCAGCCCTAACCGGATGGTTGAACGTTTGAGCCGCGCTGAAGGTCTGCGCAACGCGCCAACCCCTTGATCCGGAGAGTTTTGAGGCCAAGCCATCCGATCCCCCCACGTTGAACGCAGATCTTGGCTCCAGCTTCAAAGACAGAAACGCGACGTGGGCGAATGGAGCGGACGCTGCCGCTAGCCAGTTCGATGAACCAGATCCGTTTCGTCCCTGTCCAGGTCTCCGAGAGACCCTCGCGGATCAGCGTTGCGGTTTCAGGAGCGTATCTGGTGACAGGGCCAGCAAAGAGTACAATGTAAAAAAGCCCGAATGCAGCAAACAGCGCCCAGGCACGCCACCAGCGGCCTATCCGGTCAGAGAGCCACGCTCGAACCAGACGCGTTTTGCTTGTCTTAGGTCTCAAGCAGCCTCTCGTGAGCCTTCTCCCACCAGCGCGACGATGTCTGACATGATGCGGTTCAGCTCGAAATCCTTGGGCGTATAGACCCGGGCGACCCCTTGGGCGCGCAGTTGGGCAGCGTCCTCGTCCGGGATGATGCCGCCGACGACGAGGGGGATGTCGTCGATCCCCGCGTTGCGCATCCGTTCCAGCACCTCGGCGATCAGCTCCATGTGGCTGCCGGAGAGGATCGAGAGGCCGATGACATGGACCGATTCCTCGACCGCGGCGTTGACGATCTGCGCCGGGGTCAGGCGGATGCCTTCATAGACCACCTCCATCCCGCAATCGCGCGCACGCACGGCGATCTGCTCGGCCCCGTTGGAATGCCCGTCCAGCCCCGGTTTCCCGACCAGAAACTTGATCCGGCGGCCGAGTTTGTCGGTCACTGTCTCCACATCGGCCCGGATCTCGTCGAGGCCCGCCGCTGAGGCGCTGATTGCCTTTGCCACGCCGGTTGGGGCGCGGTATTCGCCAAAGACCTCGCGCATCGCAGCGCCCCATTCGCCGGTGGTCACCCCGGCTTTGGCCGCGGCGATCGAGGGCGGCATGATGTTGGCACCCGTCTGCGCCGCGTCTTTCAGCGCGGCGATGGCCGCGTCGCAGGCGGCTTGGTCGCGGGCCGCGCGCCATTCGGTCAGGCGGGCGATCTGATCCGCCTCCACCGCCGGATCTACCACCATGATCCCGCCTTCGCCAGCGGTCAGGGGGCTTTCCTCGGTGGTGGTGAATTTGTTCACGCCGATCACGGTGGTCTCGCCGCTTTCGATCCCGGCAAGGCGCGCGGTGTTCGAGGTGACCAGCTCGCCCTTCATATAGTCGATGGCGGCCACGGCCCCGCCCATCTCGCCGATCCGCGCGAGTTCGGCCCGCGCGCCGTCCTTCAGCGCTTCGACTTTGGCGTCCACCGCCGGGTTGCCGTCGAACAGATCGCCGTATTCCAAGAGATCGGTCTCGAACGCCAGCACCTGCTGCATCCGCAGTGACCATTGCTGGTCCCAGGGGCGGGGCAGGCCGAGCGCCTCGTTCCAAGCGGGGAGCTGTACGGCGCGGGCGCGGGCCTTTTTGCTGAGCGTCACCGCCAGCATTTCAATCAGGATGCGGTATACGTTATTCTCTGGCTGCTGCTCGGTCAGCCCCAGCGAGTTCACCTGCACGCCATAGCGGAAGCGGCGGAGTTTGGGGTCTGCGACCCCATACCGCTGCTCGCAAATCTCGTCCCAGAGGTCGACGAAGGCGCGCATTTTGCACATCTCGGTCACAAAGCGGATGCCGGCGTTCACGAAGAAACTGATGCGGGCGACCAGGCGCGGGAACTCCTCCGCCGGGACCTTCGGGCGCACCTCGTCCAATACGGCCTTCGCGCTCGCCACCGCTCAGG
>JBCBIS010000096.1:0-15202 GCA_038524325.1 Pseudomonadota bacterium | reverse complement strand
CAGATGCACCAGCACGCCCGGCGCCAGCACCGGCAGGATCCGGTTCAGGATCAGATCCACATCCGACCCCGGCCAGAGCAGATGCGAGCTGTCGAAAAACGCGATATCCCCGGCCTGCAGGCTGGCGAACCGCGCGACATCCCCGGGCGCGAGCACCCTGCGCTCCCACTGGATATCCAGCGCGTCGAGCACCGCCCGGGGCTGCGGGTCGATACAGGTGATCCGCGTGCCCATCCACGCCGCCGCATGGGCCAGCATCCGCGTCGAATGGCCGGACCCGACCTCGACAATCTCGGCCGGACGCATGGCCGAGACGATCGCATGGGCCGCCGCCCCGTCGAGCCGGGGAAACCAGTGCTGGCGCCAGCGCGGCGTCGGCGGAGGGCCGTCGAGGCCCACCAGATCCGCCATCGCGGCATCGATCGCCGCCAAGATCTCGGCCATCCGAGGCTCCGCCGCCCGAAACCGTGCCTCCAGCTCGGGATAAACCGTCGGCTGCACCGCCCCGGCATAGCGATAGGGGCTAAAAAAGCCCTGCGGCCGCCCTGCCAGCGTCGCCATGCCCATCCGAAAGCGGCGCCAGCGGGTCCGCAGGGTCACGCCCCGACCCAATCCGCGACACGGTCAGCGATTTTCGCCCCGCCCTGGGCGCTGGGTTCGATCGCATTGGCGTAATCGGCGGGATCGTCGAACAGCCGCCGCAGGTCCAGGATGGCATGGCCGGCGGCCAGCGCCTCCTGCTGGATCACATCGTTGAAGGCTGACAAAGCGCCTTCGGCCGGCACCTGCAAATCCGCCTCGTCCCCCGCAAAGGCCGGGTTGTAGATGGTGAAGACCAGGCTCCGGACCGGCAAACGCGTGAGGAGAGCGGCATACCCGGCACGAAATCGCTCGCGCAGACCGTGCAGACGGATCATCGCCTCGGCGAAGGTCATCTCCTGCGGATCCGCCAACAGACCCGCCGCGTTCAATGCGTCGTTGCCACCGACGCTCAGCACCGCCCGCGCGCCCGCGGGCAAAGGCTGCTCGGCCAGCCCTTCGGTGACATGCGCGACCATGCTGCCATCCAGCGCCCGGCCGGTGACCTGCCAGCCTGGCAGGGCTGCCTGGATCTGCGCCGTGACATCGGGCTGGCCCGGCTGCACATAGGTGCCGTTGTCGATCACGCTGTCGCCCAGCAGCACCAGCTCTGCCACGCCCGCCTCCGCCCTGATCATCCGCCCTGTTCCTCGGTGCGAGAGGCCTTACCCACCCGTCACAGCCAGATCAAGCCGAGCGGGCCGTCTGCTCGGAGATCGAGGCCATCCGGTCGGCGACCTGATCGAAGGCATGGCGCCACGCAGCCTCGGCATCGTCACTCCAGGCCGGGCCCAGCGTGTCGTGAAAGGTCTGGAGCAACGCATCGCGCATCGGGTCGTAATGCAGCCGGCTGACGCCCAGCGCCGCATGCCCCTCGCCCAGATCCTGCAACCGGTCGGCCAGCCGCTCGGGCGAGTCGAGATAGTTCACCACGGTCCCGATCGCGGTCATGAAGCGCATGCCCTGATCGCCCAGATCGCTGCGGAACATCGCCCTCAGCCCGGGCGCCCGCGCGAACAGGTTGTGATAGAACTGCTCGGACACGCCATCCAGCCGGTCGCACAGGTCGTCATGGGTCCGCCGGATCAGGTCGATCTCGTGTTGGTCCAATTGCATGGCGGGTCTCTCCATCTGGATTTCCTTTCGTCACAGCAACATGTCGTCCCTGCGCCCGCCTTGATCCGGATCAAGGCGCGCGCATTACCGGCTCTGGCCCGCGCTCCACCCTTTGGAACCGCGTCCCGTCCTGTGCCCATTCGCACATTGCAGCGCACCAGAGCCGCCCCTACAGTCGCGCCGATTCGCAAGGCACGGAGGGAAAATGTCCAAGATTAAAGTTGAGAACCCGGTCGTCGAACTCGATGGCGACGAGATGACCCGGATCATCTGGCAGTTCATCAAGGACAAGCTGATCCTGCCCTATCTGGACGTGAACCTCCTCTACTACGATCTCGGCATGGAAAGCCGCGACGCCACCGACGATCAGATCACCATCGATGCGGCGGAGAAGATCAAAGAGGTCGGCGTTGGCGTCAAATGCGCCACGATCACGCCGGACGAGGCCCGGGTCGAGGAATTCGGCCTGAAGAAGATGTGGCGCAGCCCCAACGGCACCATCCGCAACATTCTGGGCGGGGTCGTGTTCCGCCAGCCGATCATCTGCTCGAACGTGCCCCGTCTGGTCCCGGGCTGGACCCAGCCGATCGTGATCGGGCGGCATGCCTTCGGTGACCAATACCGCGCGACCGACCTGAAATTCCCCGGCCCCGGCAAGCTGAGCATGAAATTCGTCGGCGCGGACGGCACGGTGGACGAGCGTGAAGTGTTCGACGCCCCGGCCTCCGGCGTCTTCATGGCGATGTATAACCTGGATCAGTCGATCATCGATTTCGCCCGCGCCTCGATGAACTATGCGCTGAACCTCGGCTGGCCCTGCTATATGTCCACCAAGAACACCATCCTGAAGCAATATGATGGCCGGTTCCTGGAGCTGTTCCAGCAGGTCTATGAGGAAGAGTTCGAGGCCAAGTTCAAAGAAAAGGGCATCTGGTACGAGCATCGCCTGATCGACGACATGGTCGCCTGTGCGATGAAATGGAACGGCGGCTTCGTCTGGGCCTGCAAGAACTATGACGGCGATGTGCAGTCGGACACGGTGGCGCAGGGCTTCGGCTCGCTGGGCCTGATGACCTCGCAACTGATGACGCCCGACGGCAAGATCGTCGAGGCCGAGGCCGCCCACGGCACCGTCACCCGCCACTATCGCCAGCATCAGAAGGGCGAGGCGACCTCGACGAACTCCATCGCGTCGATCTTCGCCTGGACCGGCGGCCTGAAGCACCGCGCCAAGCTGGACGAGAACGCGCCGCTGATGAACTTCGCCGAGACGCTGGAAAAGGTGATCGTCGAAACCGTCGAGAGCGGCTCCATGACCAAGGACCTCGCCCTGCTGGTCGGGCCGGACCAGAAATGGCTGACCACGATGGGCTTCCTGGAGAAAGTCGACGAGAACCTGAACAAGGCCCTCGCCGGCTGAAACGCTTGACCCGGAAGGGCTTGTGCGGGACTGTTCACGCAGTCCCGTCCCACCTGACAGAGGCGCCGAAAGATGAGATGCAAGCCGATCCTCCTCGCCCTGCTCGGCGCCAGCCTGGCCGCCGGATGCGCCTCCTTCGCACAAAAGGTCTCGGACAAGGTGACCCCGGCGCTGAACCAGAAACTCTCCAGCGGCGCGGTGCTGCATGACACGATCCTGCAGAAAGGCGCGCTGACCAGCACCTGGATGGCCTGCGGCGGCGGGCCGGATTGCTCGGCGCAATTGCGCGCCTTCGATGGCGGGACCCGGCCTCAGGCGGTGATCTATCCGCCGCGCGGCTGCCACCTGGCCTCGGCCACGCTGACCCGCGGCGAGGAGAGCACGACCCTCCCCGTCCTGCGCGGCTATACCCGCCCCCATCTCTTGACGCTGGAAAAGCGCGACGTGCTGACCCTGGCCGAGGGCGGCACCCTCGCCGCCGGGTTCGCCGGATGCCCGACCGACACGGGCGGGCCCGCCGAACAGACCCGCGAGATCCTGTTCGACCGCGAGCAACTCACCGAGATCGGCACGCGCCTGCGCACCCCTTTCACCGAAATGGTCGCCAAGGGCGAGGGGATCGAATAGCCCCTCCCAAACCAACCAGCCCGACGCATATTCTGGGCTCATATCCTGGGCACATGTTCTGGGCGGCAACCCACGCCGCGATCCCCTATCCTCGCGCCACCACAAAGCGAGGACCAGCCGTGACCGACTCCGCCAGCATCGCCACCCCGCTCGGACCGCTCGGCCTGACCGCCGAACACGGCGCGCTCACCGGGCTCGACTGGCGCTCCACCGCCCCGCCGCCCCGCACGCCGCTGATGGTCGAGGCCGCGGCCCAGCTCACCGCCTATTTCGACGGCAAGCTGACCAGCTTCGACCTGCCGCTCGCCCCGGCGGGCAGCCGGTTCCAACAGCAGGTGATGGCCGAGATGCGCCGCATCCCCTTTGGCCAGACCCGCCGCTATGGCGATCTCGCCAAAACCCTCGGCAGCCCGGCCCAGCCGATCGGCCAGGCCTGCGGCGCCAACCCGATCGCCATCCTGATCCCCTGCCACCGGGTCCTCGCGGCAACGGGCGTCGGCGGCTTCTCCGGCGTCGGCGGGGTCGAGACCAAGATCTGGCTGCTGCGCCACGAAGGCGCCTACGGATTCCTCGTCTGACCGGCGGGCGGACAGAGACGATGGCGCTGTCCCGGATCCACCCACCCCGATCCTCGACCACCGCCGACCACACCCTCGCAGCGCACCGATCGCCGTGGCACAGGTCCCGACATCGAACCGGGTCTGCGCGCCAGCCCGCCCTGTCCCGCCGCACCCGACGGCGCCCGGCGCGCTCCCCTGTGACCGGTGCCCCCTCCCGGCGGGAGGGGGCACCGGTCGCGTCTTTGACCCATGGACCGCCCGGCCCGGCTCTGCTAGCGCTCTGGCCATGCTCACGATCCGCGATCTCAGCTTCGCCATGGCCGGCCGGCCCCTGTTCGAGACCTGCTCGGTGCAGATCCCGGCCGGCGCGCGGCTCGGCCTGGTCGGGCGCAACGGCACCGGCAAGACCACCCTCTTCCGCCTGATCCGCGGCGAGCTCACCCCCGATACCGGCGAGATCTCGCTGCCCCCGCGCGCGCGCATCGGCGGTGTCGCGCAGGAGGCCCCGGCCGAGGACCGCGCCCTGCTCGACACCGTGCTCGACGCCGATACCGAACGCGCCGCCCTGTTGGCCGAGGCCGAGACCGCCACCGATCCCACCCGCATCGCCGAGATCCAGGCGCGGCTCACCGATATCGACGCCCATTCGGCCGAGGCCCGGGCGGCGACCATCCTCTCCGGCCTCGGCTTCGACGCCCAGGCGCAGGCACGGCCCTCGAAGGATTTCTCCGGCGGCTGGCGCATGCGGGTGGCGCTGGCCGGCGTGCTCTTCTCCGCCCCCGATCTATTGCTCCTGGACGAGCCCACCAATTATCTCGACCTCGAAGGCGCGATCTGGCTCGAAGGCTATCTCGCCCGCTATCCCCATACCGTCCTGGTGATCTCCCACGACCGCGGCCTTCTGAACCGTGCGGTCAACAGTATTCTCCATCTCGAAGCGCGCCGCCTCACCCTCTACACCGGCGGCGGCTATGACAATTTCGACCGGATCCGGCGCGAGAAACTCGCCCTCCAAGCCGCCGCCGCCAAGAAACAGGCCGCGACCCGCGCGCATCTGCAAAGCTTTGTCGACCGTTTCCGCTACAAGGCCTCGAAGGCGAAACAGGCCCAGTCGCGGCTGAAGATGCTGGAACGGCTCGAGCCCATCGCCGCCCATGCCGAAGGCGCCGTCACCCCCATCGCCTTCCCGGAACCGGAGGAGCTGGCACCGCCGCTGATGAAGCTCGACGGGCTCGCCGCCGGTTATGGCGCCACCACGGTTCTCAACCGGATCAATATCCGCATCGATCAGGACGACCGCATCGCGCTGCTCGGCCAGAACGGCCAGGGAAAATCGACCCTTGCCAAAATCATCTCGGGCCATCTCGCGCCCCTGTCGGGCGCCCGGCAAGCCTCGGGCAAACTGCGCATCGGCTATTTCGCCCAGCACCAGGGCGACGAGTTGGTGATGAGCGAGACCCCGCTCGACCATTATCGCCGCGCCCTGCCCGATCTGGAGCCGGCCAAACTGCGCTCCCGTCTCGCCCAGGCCGGGCTGGGGGCCGAGATCGCCGAGACCCCGGTCAGCGCCCTCTCCGGCGGGCAGAAGGCGCGGCTGCTGCTCGGCCTCGCCGCCCTCGACAAACCGCATATGCTGATCCTGGACGAGCCGACCAACCATCTGGATATCGAAAGCCGCGAGGCGCTGGTCACCGCCCTGAACGCCTATTCCGGCGCGGTGATCCTGATCACCCATGACGCGCATCTGGTGGAGCTGGTGGCCGACCGTCTGCTGTTGGTCAAGGACGGCCGGGTCAGCGCCTATGACGACGACATGGACAGCTATCGCCGCATGCTGCTCTCCGAGGCCAGGGCCGGCGGCCGCCCGGCGCGCGAGACCAAGCCGAATCCGCACAAGCAGAGCGCGCATCAGACCCGCCAGACCCAGGCGCAACTGCGCGCCGAAGTCCGCGCCTGCGAAGCCCGGCTGGCCAAAATCACCGAGATGCTGGAGAAGATCGACACCCGCCTCGCCGACCCCGCCCTCTATGAGGGCCCGGTCGACAAGATCAAAGCGCTCAACATCAAACGCGACGAGATCCTCGAGGCTCAGGCCCGTGCCGAAACCCTCTGGCTGGTGGCCGAAGAAGCGCTCGAGGCCGCGTCCTGAGATCTTGCCTCCGGGCCGCCCCCACCCCATTCTCTGGGCTGGAGGGTCCATGATTTTCGACGACAACGACACGACCGCCCGCTTCTTCTATCTTGCCCTGCTGGGCACGTTGATCGCCTGGGGCCTGTTCCTCAGCCAGGGCTATCGCCTGAAGCAGGGGCTGCGCGACGCGGCGATCTGGGGGCTGATCTTTTTCAGCGCCGTCACCGCCTATGGGTTCAAGGACCCCTTCATGGCGCAGCTCTACCCCAACCGGGCCGAGATGCTCGACAATCGCACCGTGCTCCTGAAGCGCAGCGCGGATGGCGCGTTCCACGCCAGGGTCGAGATCAACGGCACACCGCTGGATTTCCTGGTGGATACCGGTGCCTCGGACCTGGTGCTGACCCGGGCGGACGCCGCGGCGGCGGGGATCGAGATCGACAGCCTGAACTTTATGGGCCAGGCACGGACGGCGAATGGGCTCGTCTCGACAGCGGGGGTCCTGCTCGACTCGGTCCGCCTGGGTGAGATCACCGATTTCGACGTCCGCGCCCGGGTGAATGGCGGTGAGCTGGGGATCTCGCTTCTGGGGATGAGCTATCTCGACCGCTATCGCAGCACGGCGTTCGAGGGCGATACGCTGATCCTCCGACGCTGACCGTCAGGGCCGATCCTCCGGCCCGGGCCAATACCGCTGGCCATCTGGTGTCGAGCCATTGGCACTCGTCTCCAAGCACCGGCCCCTCGGCCCTGATCTTCCAACGCTGAAGCGTCGGGCATGGTCGTCCAGCACGCGACCGTCAGCGCCCATCTCCAAACGCTGTGCCGTCGGACCTTGTCCTCAAGCGAGAGGTCATCAGTGCTGATCCTCAAACGTCAAGCCATCGGCACTCGTCTCCAAGCACCGGGCCATCGGCACTGATCTCAAAACGCTGAAGCGTCGGGCACGGTCATCCAGCACGCGACCGTCAGCGCTGATCTCGAAACGCTGCGCCGTCGGACCATGTCCTCAAGCGCGGGGTCATCAGCGCTGATCTCCATACGATCAGCCATCCGGACTCGTCTCCAGGAGCCGAGACCTCGGCCCTGATCGCCGAGCGCTGAGGTGTCAGGTGTGGTTTTCGCGACCCGGGCGATCGGCGCTGATCTCCAAGCGATACGCCGTAGGCACTGAATTGACGGTGTCGCGACTAGGGTACCGACCCGTAAGAACTGGGCCATCGGTACCGCCCTCAGCCTCGGGCACTGGTCTTCCGGGGCTGGGTTGCGCGCAATGGTCCTCTGGAGTTGGACCCTTGGCGAAGATCTTGTCGTGCGCGCCTCGCGGCACGGGTCTCCCGGGGCTGGGCCTTGCTCCCCAGGCGCTTTCAGGCTTCGGCCTTGCGCACCCAGCCGCCGGCATCTTCGGCCCAATAGACCGCTTTGAGCCCATCGCCGGTGACGGCGCGCCATTGCCCTCTGGCCTGCTCCACTGCGGCCGGGTCGCGCCCGTCGAACAGGATCGCCGCCATCTCCATCCGAGCCAGTTCCCCCGCCTCGGGCACCGCGCCGTCGATCAGGAACAGCGTGTTGGGGCTGTTCGGCGCCCCGGCCGAGGTGGTCAGCAGGATCGGCTGGGATGCCTCCGCCCCCTGCCCGGCGCGGCCATGGGGCAGGAAACTCTCGTCGCGATAGGTCCAGAGGAGCTGGTCCAGCGCCGTGATCCGCTCCTCCGACGTGCCGCGCAGCAGCACGCGCCAGCCCCTGTCGAGGCTCCGCTCCAGCATGACCGGCAGAACCGCCTCCAAACTGCGTTCGGTGAGATGATAGAACCGGACTTCGCCCATCGCCCGCTCACCCCCTCGCAGCCCGGCGCAGCCGCTGCGCGCCGGGGGGTGGGTGGGGGCGGGCGGTGGCTGCGCCGGGCTGCGAGGGGGTCACCCGGCCTCCCGGCCGCGGACCAGCTGGTCCAGCGCCGCCACGCCCCAGCCGCTCGCGCCATTCGGCGCCAGTTCGGTCCCGGATTTCGCCATCGCCACACCTGCGATGTCGAGATGGATCCAGGGCATCTCCTTCTCGATGAAGACCTCGAGGAACGCCGCCGCCGTGCAAGCCCCACCATCGCGCCCGCCGGTGTTCTTGATATCCGCCAGGCGCGACTTGATCAGCTCGTGATACTCCTTGCCCAGAGGCATCCGCCAGGCCTGCTCGCCCGTCGCCTCGCAAGCCGCCTGCAACTCGCCCGAAAACGCGTCATTATTGCAGAAATAGCCCGCCCGGGTCTTCGCCAGCGCCACGATGATCGCGCCGGTCAAGGTGGCCAGATCGATCACCGCCGAGGGTTTGAATTCCTGCTGCGCGTACCAGAGCGCATCGGCCAGCACCAGGCGTCCCTCCGCATCGGTGTTGATCACCTCGATCGTCTCGCCCTTCATCGATTTCACGATATCGCCGGGGCGCTGGGCCGCGGCATCGGGCATGTTCTCGACCAGGCCGACAATGCCCACCACATTCGCCTTCGCCCGGCGCAGCGCCAGGGTGCGCATCAGGCCCGAGACGACGCCCGCACCCCCCATATCCATGGTCATGTCTTCCATGCCGGCGGCGGGTTTCAGCGAGATCCCGCCCGTGTCGAAGATCACGCCCTTGCCGACCACGGCCAGGGGCGGCTCGTCCCCGCCGCCCATCCATTTCATCACGACCAGCTTCGATTCGTTGTTCGAGCCCTGACCCACGGCCAGCAGCGCCCGCGCGCCCATCGCCTGCAGCTCCGGCTCACCCAGAATGTCGACCTCGAGCCCAAGCTCCTGCATCGCCGCCAGCCGGGCCGCGAACTCGTCCGTGGTCAGCCGGTTCGCCGGTTCCGAAACCAGATCGCGGGTGAAGAACACCCCCTCGGCCATCGCCGCGAAATCGCGCGAGGCGGCCGCCAGACCTTCGGGATAGCCGGACAGGGCCTCGAGGCTGTTCGGGCGCTTCGGCGTGTCCTCGTCACCCTTGGTCTTGTATTCGTCGAAATCGTATTGGCGCAGGGTGATGGCCCAGATCAGCTCGGCCACAAGCGCCACCTCGCCAAGCCCCTCGGTCGCCAGCACCGCGCCGCCCTTGGGCAGAGCTTTCGCGATGGCCGAGCCGGTCTTGCGCGCCGCCGCCCGGTCAGGCTCGGCCCCCATGGCGGCCAGGATCACCCGGCGCGCCGCCAGCCCCGATGGATAGCCGAAGGAAAGCGTCATCCCCGCCTTCACCTTGGTCTCGGGGTCGGCCAGCGCCCGCGACAGCGCACCGCCCATCATCCCGTCGACCTTGGCCGCCCCCGGGCACAGCCCCCCGGCCGCATCGGCGAAGACGATCAGCACCCCTTCGACGGCGGCGAGATCGGCCTCCGCTTCGGGGCCAAAAGTGACTTGGGTCGGCGTCGTGGTCATGGTGCGATCTCCGGGATAGGCTGCTCTTTGCGTCACCCCTAACGCGAATACCGCCAGCCCGCCAGTGCACGGGGTGCCGCGCCCTTTGGCGCGATGCGGCCGCCGGGGCGGTGCCGGGCGCTCTCCAAGCGCGGCACAACCTCGGCCCCCCGCCTTGCCCCGCACGCGGCCGCCGCGTACTGTGCCGACGTTGTTGGAGGGTCCCTTCGTGTCACGGCTCGACCGGTATATCATCGCCCAGATCATCGGGCCGTTCCTGTTCTTCGTGCTGGTCTTTGCCGGGGTCATCTGGCTGGCCATGTCGCTGCGGGTGATCGACACGGTGGTCACCTCGGGCCAATCGGCGCTGTTGTTTGCCGAGTTCATCGGGCTCCTGGCGCCCAAGGTCCTGGTGATCGTCCTGCCGGTCGCGGCCTTTGCCGGCACGCTCTATGCGATCAACCGGCTTTATTCGGACAGCGAGGTGGTGGTGATGTTCGCCTCGGGCGTCTCGGCGGTGCGCCTGCTCTGGCCCGTGGCGCTGTTCGCGCTGGTGGTCATGCTGCTGACCGGGGCGCTGACCACCTATCTGGCGCCAACGGCGCAGCGGGCGATGCTGGACCGGATCACCGAGATCCGGGGCGATATCGCCGCCGCCTTTCTGCGCCCCGGCGCGTTCGTCACCCCTGAGGCTGGCGTCACTGTCTATATGCGCGAGATGCCCCGGCCGGGCGAGATGCTGGGGATCTTCGTCCATGACGAGCGAGACCCGGACGGGATCGTCACCTATACCGCCGAGCGCGCCGTCCTGCTCGACAACGCGCCGGGGCCGCGGCTGGTGATGTTCGACGGGGTGGCGCAGACCACCGGCGGGCCCGAGGGCGAGGCGCTGTCGATCCTGCGGTTCGAGCAGCTCGGCTATGACCTCTCGCGCTTCAACGAGGGGGGCGGCCAGCGCAGCCGCAAACCCTCGGAACTCTACCTGCCCGAACTGCTGAGCATAAATGCCGAGGATGCAGGCCGCCGCGGCCTGGGCGATTACCGGGCCGAGGGGCATGAGGCGCTCTCGGCCCCGCTCTATGTCCTCGCCCTGCCGCTCTTGGGGGTGGCCATCGTCATCGCGGGCGGGTTCAAGCGGCAGGGCTTTGGCAAGCGGATCCTGGTGGCGGTCGCGGCCGCGGTCGCGTTGCGCCTCGCCGGGCTCGGCATCAAAAGCGCGGTCTCGGGCGTCGCCGCGCTCTGGCCGCTGATGTATGTCCCGCCGGTGCTGGGGATCGTCATCGCGATCTGGCTGATCTCGGCCTCGGGCCGCCGGCTGGGCCAGCGCATGGGCGCGGTCCGCGCGGCGCAGGGCTGAGGGCGACATGAGCTGGACCCTCGGCCTCTATATCGCGCGCCGGTTCACGGTGAATGCCCTGTTCGCCTTTGGGGCCGTCTTCGCCCTGATCGTGCTGGTCGATCTGGTCGAGCTGATGCGGTCGAATCGCAAAGGCCTGGCCGAGTTCTCCGACCTTGTGGGCATGGCTTTTCTGCATGCCCCCTCGCTGACCATCACCGCGGCACCGTTCACGATGCTGCTCGCCTCGATGGTCTGTTTCGCGACGCTGGCACGGCGCTCCGAACTGGTGGTGACGCGGGCTGCGGGGGTCTCGGCCTGGCGGCTGACCCTGCCGGCGCTCGGCGCGGCGCTGCTGCTGGGCGTGGTCGCCTTTGCGATCTATAACCCGGTCGCCTCGGCGCTGGCCGACCGGTTCAAGCATCTCGAGGAGCGGTACTTTGACAAATCCTCCTCCTCGCTTTCGGTTGCCGGCCAAGGGATCTGGCTGAGGCAGGGCGACGAGCTGGGCCAGACCGTGCTGCGCGCCGACCGCGCCTCGGGCCCGATCGACCGGCTTTGGGATGTCACCGTGTTCCGCTTCGATCAGGAGGACCGGCTCTATCAGCGGATCGACGCGCGCTCGGCCGTGTTGGAGGACCAATCCTGGCGGCTGACCGGCGTCAAGCGCTGGGATCTGCAACCGGGTGCCGAGGCCGATGCCGCCACCCAGATGATCGAAACCGCCGCGACCCTGAGCGAGGAGGTCCGGCTGCCGACCGACCTGACCGTCGACCGCATCGCCGAAAGCTTCGCCGCGCCCGAGACGATTTCGTTCTGGGCACTGCCCGGCTTCATCGGTCTGCTGGAGGATTCCGGCTTCAGCTCGGACCGGCACTGGATGCACTATATCACCCTGCTGGCCACCCCGGTCGTGTTCTTCGCCATGGTGCTGATCGGAGCCGCCTTTTCCATGCGCCATGCCCGGTTCGGCGGGTTGGGCGGCATGGCGCTGGGCTGTATTCTGACCGGGTTCGGCTATTTCTTCATCTCGGATATCGCGACGGCGCTGGGGGCCTCGGGCGCGATCCCGGTGATGCTTGCCGGCTGGGCCCCGCCGGTCTCGGCGGTTCTTCTCGCTCTGGGCTTGCTGCTGCATCTCGAAGACGGCTAGAACCGTCCCGGGGTCTGTTTGGGGAGAGCTTCGGCAATGGCATCGATCACGCGACTGGTCTGGGCACTCGCTGCTCTCCTCGTGACCTGCGGCTTGGCCGCGGCGCAGGATCTGACCGAGATCGACCCCGACCAGCCGGTCACCCTGATCGCCGACGAGATGATCTATGACAGCGCTTCAGGCCAGCTCACCGCCTCCGGCAATGTCGAGGTCTATTTCGGCGAGCGCACGCTGACCGCCGATACGATCACCTATGACGACACGACCCGGCGCATCTCGGCCAGCGGAGACATCGTGCTGCGCGATCCGACCGGCACCACGGTCTATGCCTCGCTGGTCGATCTCGACTCGGAGCTGACCGACGGCCTGATCCGCGGCGCCCAGACCATCATCGGCCAGCAGGGCAAGGTGGCGGCGGTCGAAGGCCGCCGGGTCGAGGATCGCTACAACGTCCTCTCCAAAGCGGTCTATTCGCCCTGCGAAGTGTGCCAAGAGAACCCCACCCCGCTGTGGCGCATCCGGGCCCGCAAGATCATCCATGACGAGGAAGAGAAGATCATCCACTACGAGAATGCCACCTTCGATCTGTTGGGCATTCCGATCTTCTGGACCCCCTATTTCCGCCACCCGGACCCGACGGTCGAGCGGGCGAGCGGGTTCCTGACCCCCAGCTTCCGCAACTCGTCGAATTACGGCTACGGCGCGCAGATCCCCTATTACCAGGTGATCGACGAGCAATCGGACATCACCCTGATCCCGTTCATCACCACCGATAACGGGCTGATCGGAGAGGCAGTCTATCGCCGGGCGTTTCGCAATGGCGATCTGTCGATCGGCGGCTCTCTGACCCATACGCGCGAGTTCGACGATGGCCGGCTGCAAGGGCATCTCGACACCACCGGGTTGTTCAGCTTTGGCGATGCGCGCTGGGGATGGGATGTCGATCTGACCACCGACGACGCCTATCTGCGCTTTTTCGACTTCTCGAATGAGGACCGGTTGGAGAGCGAGGCCTTCGTCTATCACTACTCGCCAAACAGTTATTACGATGGACGGCTGGTCTATTTCCAATCGCTTCGGGATGACGAATTCACCGGGGATATCCCCCTTGTCCTGCCCGATTTCGAAGCGCGGACCGAACTGCCCGACCCGGTCCTTGGTGGCGAGTTCGGCGTGTTCCTCGACACGGCTGCGCTGTTCCGGTCGACGGATTTCGAGCCGCGCGGGGCCGATCTCGCCTCGGTCGTCGCGCTGAACCGCACGCCCGGAACCGACACGGCGCGCTTCTCGATCGGGCTGGACTGGGAGCGGAACCTCGTGCTGCCCATGGGCCTCGCGCTGACCGGCTTCGCCGAGATGCGGGGCGATATTCTGGTGCGCCGCGACGACCCCAGCCTGCCCGACAAAACCAGTTTCCGCTTCGCTCCACTGGCCGGTATCGAGGCGCGCTATCCCTTGATCTGGGAGCTTGAGAACGGCGACGCCCATGTGATCGAGCCGATCGCCCAGGCCATCGTGGCGCCCTTTGGCGGCAATTCGGACCGGTTCTTCAACGAGGACAGCTCGCTGACCGAGTTCGACGAGACCAACCTCTTCGATCGCAGCCATTTCAGCGGGCTGGACGCGATCGAGGAGGGGCCGCGGCTCAATCTCGGCATGCGCTATGCCCGGATCTCGGATGATGGTCTGCGGCTGGATGCCTCGGTCGGCCGGGTCTTTCGGCTGCGCGATGTGGATGCGTTCACCTCGGGCTCGGGCCTGTCGAACAGCTCCTCGGACTGGGTCGCCGCCTGGGCCGTTGGCTTTGACCCCTATGTCACCATCCGCCAGCGGCTCAGGGTGGACGAGGATTTCCAGGTGAACCGCAACGAGGTCGGGGCGAAGCTGTCTTTCAACCGGTTCGACATCACGGCAGATTACGTCTTTCTCGAATCCGACCCTTCGATCGGCCAGATCGAGGACCGCGAGGAGGTCTCGGCTGGCGCCACGGTGCGGATCGACAAGAATTGGGCGATCCGGGGCTTCCTCCAGCGCGACCTGCAGGAGCGGGAATTCGTCGAGACCGGCGGCGGCATCACATATGCGAACGAGTGCTGCGAGATCGACCTCTTCATCCGGCGCCGCTTCACCGACAGCGATGATGTGCCGGCCTCGACCTCGGTCGGTGTGCAAGTGAAGTTGCTCACGCTCGGCACCTCTGATAGCGGTTTCTTCGACAGCTTGGGAAGCCGCGAGGACGACACGGCTTTCCGGGTCGGCCATGACAGATAAAAGTGCTGCGAGCGACCGGCACATCCGGGGATTGGGGCGAGGAACTGGGGTATGACACGACTGCGCGTTTGGAGCCGGCTGACGGTTCTCGGTATCATGTGGACTTGCCTGTCACTCGTCGCGGTCGGCGCCGAGGCGCAAACCATTTTCCGGCCCGTTGCGGTCGTCAATGATGACGTGATCACCGGGTTCGATCTGGCTCAGCGCGCTCAGATCTTCACCACCCTGGGCGCGGCGGCCCCGGCACCCGATGCCTTGCGCCGCCAGGCGATCAACAGCCTGATCGAGGAGAAGCTGAAGGTCCAGGCGGGCGAACGCCTGGGCCTCGAAGCGAATGAGGAGATCGTCGAACTGGGCCTCGCCGAATTCGCGCAACAATTCGGCCTTGACGGGCCCGCCCTGCGCGAGCGGCTGCGCGATGATGGCGTGACCGACCAGTCGATTGCCGATTTCGTGGGCGCAGAGACCGTTTGGCGCGAGGTCGTCCGGGCCCGGTTCCTGCGCCGCGCCGAGCCCAGCGAAGCGCAGATCGACGCAGAGCTCGACCTGGTCGGCCAGGGCCGCTCGGTCAGTTTTCGTCTGCGCGAGTTGGGGCTGCAGCTCCCGGGGGACGAGGCTGGCGATCA
>JBCBIS010000095.1:0-15312 GCA_038524325.1 Pseudomonadota bacterium | reverse complement strand
TCCGTGATATGAAATCTGTGTCCAATTTCGCAAAATGTGTCAGTTAAACACATTTGAATTATGAGATTCGGCGCAGATCATAGAATTATACTGCTTTAATGTGTTCAGAAGAAATTAAATGTCAATCAAAACTGACGCTAATTGCCGTCATCTCTCGGTGATTCGCGTCTTCAGTCGGGCGGCGGCTGCGAGGACAGATGGTTGGTCCACATGGTGCGGCATGTGTCCAATATCGGGCAGGAGGGTCACCTCGGCCCCGGGAACGCCAGCGGCGACAGGACGGGATTGTGGGTCATAGGGGACGATCTCATCGGCGGCGCCATGCAGGACCTCGCATGGGCACAGAACGTCTCGTGCCCGCGGCAGGAAGGCCATGGTCTGGGCATGCAGCGTGTCCATCGATCGCAGGTTCAGCGCAAATGTTGCTGGCCTGAGCGCCAGCGCGACGCCCGCCGTGTCGAGATAATGGTCCGGCACCGGTTGCGGCGCGAAGACTTCGGCCAATTCGCTCCGCAGCAGGCGCTCGGTCGCCACAAGGGGCACCATGGCCCCCATCGCTTGGCCGGCCAGAGGCAGACCGCCCCAGCGATAGCGCCAGCCGAGGGCGCCTTCCCAGCTCTCCATCGCCCCCGACATCGCCAGGAGTCCGCAGACATCATCCGGGAAGGCCAGCGCCCAATCCAGCGCCACAGCGACCCCATAGGAATGGCCAAGCAGGGCATAGCGCGTATGGCCGAGTTCGCGGACCGCGGCGCGCAGCATCTCGACCTGAGGATGGATCAGCCAGGATTGCCGGGGCGCGGGGTCGGAATGGCCATATCCCGGCCGGTCGAAGGCGATCACACGCCACTCAGCCGCCAGGGCATCGGTCACCGACGTGGTCCAGTCCAGCAGGTTCCCGCTGGCGCCGTGCAGCAGGATCAGAACCGGCGCCTCCGCGGGTCCTGCTGTCGCATAGTGGAGGGTCCGGCCACCCACCGAAACCATCTCCCCAACCGGCGGGAACCGTGCATTGATAGCGGCGGAGAAGGAAAACGGCGACGCGAGCGGCATGGGATGATCGACCTTTACGAACACCGCTGGATGATAGGCATTTTGTGCGTTGCAGCAAGCGCGTCCGGCGGCATGCCAGAGAATTTGGCCTTGCAAAAAGGTCACAAAAGCTTACCCTTTCTCGGCAAACAGGGAGTGGTCGAATGACAGTTCACGCCGGTCAATTGCATTCCGTTCAGCTTCAGGATGTGCGCCTCTCGGACCGCTACGATCTCGAGAAACCCTCGGTGCTGTTGTCCGGTACACAAGCGCTGGTCCGCCTTGCGCTGATGCAGCGGGCGCGCGACCGGGCGGCGGGGCATAACACGGCGGGGTATGTCACTGGCTATCGCGGCTCGCCGCTGGGCGCGGTCGATGGGGTCTTCGCAGCGGCAGGGGGCGCGCTGAGCGAGGCGCAGATCACTTTCCATCCCGGCCTGAACGAGGATCTGGCAGCCACCGCCCTCTGGGGTGCGCAAGGCGCCGAACTCCGCGGAGAGGGCCGTTATGACGGCGTCTTCGGCCTCTGGTACGGCAAGGGGCCGGGGGTCGACCGCTCGGGCGATGTGTTCCGCCATGCCAATCTCGCCGGCACCTCGCCCCTGGGCGGCGTGCTGGTCGCCATGGGCGACGATCATACCGGTGAGAGCTCCACCACGCTGCACCAATCCGAGATGGCGATGATGGACGCCTATATCCCGGTCCTCTCGCCCGCCGGGGTGCAGGAGCTGCTGGATTATGGCATCCTCGGCTGGGCGATGAGCCGGTTCACCGGGTGCTGGGTCGGCCTGAAATGCATGAAGGATACGGTCGAGGCGACCTCGGTGGTCGATGGCCGGCCCGAGCGCATCGAAATCACGACGCCCGACCTCCCGATGCCGCCCGGCGGCCTCAACATCCGCGTCTATGAGGAGCCCTGGCAGGCGGAGGAACGCCTCCACGACCATAAACGAGACGCGGTGCTGGCCTTTGCCCGCGCCAACCGGCTGGACCGGCGCGCGCTAGGGGCGCCCGGGGCGCGGGTTGGGATCGTCTCGGCAGGCAAGACCTATATGGATGTGGCCCATGCGCTGGACCTGCTAGGGATCGACGCCGAGATGGCCGAGCGGATCGGCCTGACAACCTATAAGGTCGGCATGACCTGGCCGCTGGACCCCGTGCCGCTCATGGACTGGGCCGAGGGGCTGGATCTGATCCTCGTGGTCGAGGAGAAGCGCCCCATTCTTGAGACGCAGCTCAAGGAGATCCTGTTCGACCAGCGCTCTCACGCGCGGGTGGTGGGGCACAAGGATGCCGAGGGCAAGGTGCTCTTCACCGTCAAAAAGGGCCTCGATCCTGTCACCATCGCCCGTGGCATCGGCGGACAGATGGCGGCTGAAGGTGTCATGAACGAGACGGTGACCGACCGGCTCGGCCAACTGAACGAAGCGGTCAAGGCCGACAACCAGCCAGAGCTGGCACAGCGCACGCCCTGGTTCTGTGCGGGGTGCCCGCATAACACGGGCACGCAGTTGCATGAGGGGGCCCGGGCCTATTCCGGCATCGGCTGCCACTACATGGTGCAGTGGATGGATCGAGAGACACTGGGCTATACCCATATGGGCGGCGAGGGCGCGAACTGGATCGGCGAGGCGCCGTTCTCGACCCGCGCGCATGTGTTCCAGAATCTGGGCGACGGGACCTATAACCACTCTGGCATCCAGGCGATCCGCGCCGCCGTGGGGGCGGGCACGAACATCACCTTCAAAATCCTCTACAATGACGCCGTCGCCATGACCGGCGGGCAAAGCCATGACGGCGGCATCGGACCGCGGCGGATTGTCGAAGAGCTGATCGGCATTGGCGTGGGCCGGGTCGAAGTGGTCGCCGATGAGAAGGAAGACGTGCCCGAGATGCCCTCGGGGATGAAAGTGCACCCGCGCGGCGATCTCCTGTCGGTACAGAAGGAACTGGAGCAGGTCACCGGCACCACAGCCATCGTCTATATCCAGACCTGTGCCGCCGAAAAGCGCCGCCGTCGCAAACGGGGTCTGTTCCCCGATATCGACAAGCGGGTCTTCATCAACCCCTCGGTCTGCGAGGGCTGCGGCGATTGTGGGGTGCAGTCGAACTGCGTCGCCATCCTGCCGCTGGAGACACCTCTGGGCCGCAAGCGCCAGATCGACCAGAGCGCGTGCAACAAGGATTTCTCTTGCCTCAAAGGGTTCTGCCCCAGCTTTGTCACGGTCGCAGGCGCGACGCCGAAGAAACGCGCGACGGCGGAGTTCACCTTGCCGACCCTGCCGGAGCCACAGGTGCCGGCGCTCGACCGGACTTGGAACATCTTGGTCACCGGTGTTGGTGGGACCGGCGTGGTGACCGTCGGCGCCCTGATCACCATGGCCGCCCATGTCGAGGGCAAGGGCGCGGCCGAGATGCAGATGGCGGGCCTCGCGCAAAAGGGAGGGGCTGTCGCCATCCATTGCCGGGTCGCGCCAACGCCTGAGGATATCTCGGCCATCCGCATCGCGACGGGCGAGGCGGATGCGGTGATCGGCGGCGATCTGGTCGTGACCGCCGCGCCCAAGACCCTGGCCGCCATGGCGCGCGGGCGCACCAAGGCCGTTTGCAACACGCAGGAGATCATAACCGGCGCCTTCACCCGCGACACCGAGTTCTCGCTGCCTGTGGACAGTCTGGAACTGGCCGTCGAACGCCGGGTTGGGGCCGAACGGTTCTCGATGATCGCGGCGACCCGGCTGGCCGAGAAGATGCTGGGCGATGCGATCTTTTCCAACGTTATGATGCTGGGGGCTGCCTGGCAGGCGGGGATGGTGCCGCTCTCCGAGGCCGCACTGCGCCGGGCGATCGAGCTGAACGGCGCGGCGGTGGAGGGAAATCTGAAGGCCTTTGAGATCGGCCGCTGGGCCGTCGCGATGCCGGGCCAAGCCGCTGAGATGCTGGGCGAAGAAACCGCGCTGGAGGAGACGCTGGAGGAGAAGATTGCGCGGCGTAGCCAGCATCTGACGGCCTATCAGAACGCCCGCCTGGCCCGTCGCTACGAGGCGCTGGTCGCCCGCGCTCGCGACGTGGACGATGCGCTGGGCGCGGCGGTGGCCGAGGGGTACTTCAAGCTGCTCGCCTATAAAGACGAATACGAGGTCGCGCGGCTTCATGTCGAGACGCTCGAGACGGCGATCTCCGAGGCGTTCGACAATGCTGGAAAGGTGACCTTCCACCTCGCCCCGCCGATCCTCGGCAAAAAAGACAAGGAGGGGCGCCCGGTGAAGACCGAGTTCGGCCCCTGGATGGCAGTAGCATTCCGGGTGCTTGCCCGGTTCAAGTTCCTCCGTGGGACGCCCTTCGATCCGTTCGGGCGGACCGAGGAACGGCGGATGGAGCGGCGGATGATCGCTGACTACGAGGCTCTGGCCGAGGAGTTGTTGGCCGCGCCAGAGGCGATGCGCCCGGTTGCAATCGAGCTCGCCCGCCTGCCGCTCAAGATCCGCGGCTTTGGGCATGTCAAGGAACGCAATGCCAAAGCGGCGGCCGAGGAGCGCGCGGCTTTGCTGACACAGCTCCGCGCTGGCCCGCCGACGCCGCAGGCGATGGCGGCGCAGTAGCAGCGCGGTCCAGCGCAACAAAGCCGCCGCCCGCCCCCACCCGCCCACCCGGCGCGCAGCGGCTCCGTTGCGCTGGACCGGGTTCCAGCTGGAGCGATCGGTTGAGCGGCGCGCCGAGCGGCCATCCGGATGCGCAGCATACGGCGGGAGGGCTTGTCCCTCCCGGGATCCGTGCCCCGCACGGATATGGCCGCGGCTTTGCAAGGGGCGGGGCGCCAAGAAAAACCGCGCGACCCGGGGAGGGACGCGCGGCCATCATGCGATCATTGGTGGAAGATCAGAACAGCAGCGTGTCGTTGGCGTCGAGGATCAGACCCTCGGCCACCTCGGCGACGGTTGTGTCCTCGACAATCAGGCGGAAGCGAGGGTCTTGTTCCAGGTTGGAAAGCACCACGTCCTCGCCAAACTGCCGGACGCTGACCGTCTCGTCATCGAAGTGCCAGCGGTTCAGGGCCGCCTCGGTAAAGCCGAAATCGCTGAGATCGATCTGGTCGCCCGCCTCGAAGCCCTGGATGCGGTCGACCGCGCCCACGGTGCTGTCGCCGGTCTCGAACTCGAAGACATCGATCTCGACGGTGGCTTGCAGGGTCTCGCGCACCGCGGTGGCTTCGATGATGTTGACGTCCAGCTGGTCCTCCAGATCCGCTTGAACAACGAATTGACTGACGATCTCGGGCTCGCGGGCGAGCACCTCGGCCGAGCCGGCTTCTTCTGGGCTGTAGCTCTCGATGCCATAGGTCGTGACCGTTAGGGCCTGGGTATCGGCGTCGATCTCGAACTCGGTCCAGCCGAAGGTAAAGCTCGACACCCAGCCGCCTTGCAGCAGTTCGGCATCGATCAGCCCGTCGGCAATCTCGAGATTGTCGTCGAGGCCCAGCGGGTCGAGACCCAGCGGCGTCAGCGTCACATCGTTGAACAGATCGCGGACCACATCGTCCCGGTCGTTCGGAATGCCGTCCCCGTCCGGTGCGATCGGCAGGGAGTTGATAATGGCCAGCTCCTCCGGCGAGATCAGGCCGAGGCCTGCTGCCGCATCCAGGATCCCTTCGCCGAAGGTCGGGTCGAAGGCCACCGACCCTGTCGTGATCTCGAAGGCCGAGGTCGCGATCTGCGGGCCGAAGGGCTGTTCCTGATAGGTGATGTTGTTGACGAAGGTTGCGTGAATATCGGCGGCCACGAAGACGACGTTGTCGATTTCATTCTCGTCGATGAATTGCAGGATCTCGGTCCGCTCTGCCTGATAGCCTTCCCAGCTGTCGGCATTGTTCAGGCCGAGATTCTGGAACGGTTCGGGCGAATAGATGAACTTCCAGGTCACGCCGTTTTCTTCGGCGGCGAGCAGGTCCGTCTTCAGCTCCTCAAGCTGCGCCTCGCCCAGCAGGGTGCGGGTCGGATCGAAGCTTTCGGTCTGGAAGCGGATCAGATCGTCCTGGCTGCCGAACTGGAACGGGTCGATCTGTTCGTCGCGGAAGCTGCGCTGGTCGAGGATAAAGACCGCCCCGTCCTGGCCGAATTCCTGGTTGCGATAGAGCTTGCGTTCCTCCGCCGTCCGGTCGTCGCCGGTCTCGCCATAGAACTCATCCGCGATCGGGTGCCATTCCTGCCAGGCCTGCAGCCCGTTCTCGTAGAGGGTCGAGTCGTTGACGAAACCGCCCTGATCGTCCTCGGGGAACAGCGCGCGGAACTCGTCCTCCGCCGTCTCGCCGATGATCCCGCCGCCGGCGAAGTCGTTGGTGACCTCGTGATCGTCGATGGTGGCGAAAACCGAGGTGCTTTCCTTGAGATCCTTGAAGTAATTCTCGCCCGCACGGCCGCCATAGACCTCGTCATAATGACTGCGGAAGTCATCCAGCGTGACCGCCTGATCGGGGAACAGGGCATCGGGGTCCGACGGGTTCGCCGGGCTGTCGAAATCGGCATAGATGTTGTCGCCGCCGAGGACGAAGAAATCCAGCTCCTGCTCTGCCACGTTGGACACGGCGGGGTAGGGGGCCAGATCGCCGCGCCAATCGCCGGTGATGCCGAAGTTGAGGCCGTTAGAGCCATCCTCCGCCGCGGTGATGAAGCGCCCGGTATCGGTGTCGCCGGCTGCATCGGTAACCGTGTAGGTATAATCGGTGCCGTCCTCGAGCCCCTCGACCAGGAGTTTCACCGGGACATCCGTGTCGGTGACCTCGGCGGTCAGGGTTTGCAGGACGCGGGCGGTGCCGAGCTCTCGGATCTCGAAGGTCACTTCGCCCACGGCCAGCGAGCGGGCCCAGAGGATCACGCTCTCGGTCGTCACATCGCCCGAGCCGATGCCGTTGACCAGGGTGTGGGGGGCGATCTCCTGCGGGTCGAATTCCGGGTTGGCGGGCTGGTCGAAGATCTCCAGCACGTCGCCCAGATCCGAGAACTTGAAGTTGGTGTTGAAGTTCTGCAGCTCGCCGTCTTCGGGGTCCTGGAACACCGCTTCGGGGTCGTTCGAGCCGTCATGGGTGATCAGGATCCCGCTCTCGAAGCCCGGCAGGCCGGTCGAGAGGATCTCGATCCCATCGGTCTCCTCGACCCCGTCGATCTCGGCATGGTCGCCGCGGATCGCGAAGGAGCCCTGGAATTCATAGGAGATCCGGTCGAACACCGCATAGGTGCTGTCGCCCTGGCTGGAGACCACGATCAGACCTTCGCCTTCTTCGCCGTAATGGATCGCGACGCCCTCCAGATCGGGCTCGAAGAAGTCGGCATCGATCGGGGCGATGATCTCGAAGTCATCCGAACCGCCAAGCTCCGCCTCGAAGGCGAGCAGGCCCAGCTCCTCCTCGACAGCGACATAGCCGATGCCGGTTTCGCGGTCGATCACGATGCCTTCGGACTGGTAGTCCGCCGGGTCGTCGCCCTCGGCCACTGGCAGGTCGAGCATGCGCACCGTTTCATAGGTGAACTGGCCCCGCTCCTGCACCAGGCGGAGCTGGGCGATCTGCGACCCGTCGGCCTGGGTGACGAAGACATAGGCTTCGCCATCCACCGGCGACTGATAGGCGGCGAGGCCATAGGCGGTCTGTTCGCCATCATCGATACCGAAGATGCTGTCCGGGATGCTGGGGGCGGTGACGTCCTCGAACTCGCCAGTCTGGCGGTTGATCTTGAAGATCGCCAGCGTGTCGTTCTCGCGGTCGCTGGCGATGGCCAGGTCGAACTTCACCCGGTTCGGGCCGACATCATAGAGCACGTCGACATTGTTGTAGCGGATGCCCTCGGGCTCGATCCGCTGAAGCTCTTCGCCCTCCAGGTCATAGACCCGCAGACCACCGTTCTTGTGGGTGGTGACGATCATCGAATAGGCGGGGTTGGTGTTGTCGTACCAGATCGCGGCATCGTCGCTGTCCGGGCCTTCCTCGACCTCGAAGAACGCATCCGTCGCATCGCGGCCCGTATCCGGGTTGTCGGTGAAGATCCCGTCGACCCCTGCTTCGAGCAGGAGCTGGTAGAAGTCTTCGCCCTGGAATTCCTCGCCCTCCAGCGTGACGAAGGTGGTCTCGTCGCGATGGGTGTAGACGTGGGTCAGGAGGCCCGCCTGGCTGACCGCATCGGTCAGGCCGGTGCTGGCGCCGTTGTCGTCGATCACCAGGCTGATCGGCGCGCCGATCCCCTCGGCATAGGCATCGGCCAGAGCGGCCAGCCCCTCTTCGCTCAAGAGACCGCTGAGGCCGACGAAATCCTCGATGCCCTCGATCGCTTCATAGGCTGAGAGGTCGCCCGCCTGTTGCGCGGCAAACAGATCGATCGGCGGGATATCGGCAAAGTTGAACACCAGCTGGATCAGCGGCAGGTCGATACCGGCCTCCGGCATGATGTTGAATTGCAGGTCAAGCAGGTTCTGGATCTCGAAGCTTTGGATGAAGATCCGCTCGGGGTCGGTGAAGCCCTCGTCGATCAGCGTCTGGATCAGCGGCTCCTCCAGGCTGAGCCCCTGGGCGTCGAAGAAGCTGGGGTCCTTGGTCTCGGGGTAGATGCCGATCTTCTCGCCGGTCGCGGCCTCATGGGCCTGCACCAGATCGATGACCTCGGCCAGGGTCGGGATTTCGAACTGATCGTCGAAGGCGGCTGATTGCGGGCGCAGATCGGGCTGGTCCTCGCGGGCGCGCAGCGTCTTGATCTCCTCCAGCGTGAAATCCTCGGCGAACCAGCCGGTGACGGAGGTGAAGGCGTTCAGCTGCTTGGTGGTCAGCCGGTCGGCGAATTCCGGCAGGTCGGCGACATTGGTGGTCTGGAAATTGACCACCGGGTTGCCGTCTTCATCGCGGACGATCTCGCCATTCTCGTCGGTCTCGACGGTGGCCAGGAACGGCTCGTGTCGGGCGATCAGCACCCCGTCCGAGGTCGTGACCAGATCCGGCTCGATGAAGTCAGCACCGGCATCGATGGCGAGCTGATAGGCCTCCAGCGTGTGCTCCGGCCGCTCGGCCGAGAAGCCCCGGTGCGCGATCACGATGGGCCGCTCATCCAGCGGCACCACATCGGCCTCGTCATAGCGCAGCTCGGACGGGGTCTCGAGCACCGGCTCGATGGTCGGGATTTCGCTCAGGTCCAGCGCCAGGGCGATGAACTGGTTCGCCTGCGGGCCAAAGGCCGAGAAATTGTCGTCCGAGTTGATGATCAGCGATTGCCGGCCATCCTCCAGCACCGGGCCGAGCGCCAGACCCTCGATATTGTCGATCACGATGCCCAAGTCGTCCAGATTGAGCAGCAGTTCCTTGGTTGCGATCTCATCGACATTGGCCTCGAGCTCGCCGTCCTCGATGAAGGTCTCGACATCCTGGCCGATGACATTCGTCGCCCCTTGCGAGCGCACGAGATAAAGGTTGCCGGTATAGCCGCGATCCTCGGCGCCCAGGGTGAAGGAGCGCTCCAGCGCCAGGAAGGTGCCCTGGTTGTCCAGTGCGATCAACTCGACCAGTCCGTTATCGGCAAAGGGGGTGCCTTCGATCTCAACCGCGATCGGGTCGATGGGATAGAGGAACTCGGCCACCGCCTCGCCCGTCGCGGTGTCGTATTTGATCACACGGCTGAACGCGCCGGTCTCAAAGTTCGAGCGCGGGCCGTCCTGGATCAGCGTGCTCTCGGTCGCGGTGTAGAGGAACTTGGTGTCCGGGGTGACCGTCAGGCTCTCGAACCCGTTGTTGTTTGGCACGCCCTGGAAGTCGTTGAGGCCTTTGAAGCGGTCATCCACGGGCAATTCGTCGGTGATGGTGCCGTCGCGGTCTACCTTGAAAAGCTGCGGGATGCGGCCGTCGATATTGCGCTCGGTCGAGATGAAAAGCTGGCCGTCGGCGCCGATCGCGATCCCCTCAGGGTCGGGGTTCAGCACGTCGAAGGTTTCGCCGTCGATGGTGAAGGCGGTGACATCGGTGAAGACCACATCGCCCTCGTCCAGCGCGCCGTCCGACAGATCGATGTCGACCTCATAGAAGCGCGGCGTGCCATCCTCGCCCGCGCCCCGGTCGTCCGAGATGGTCAGGTAGGTGCCGCTCTCTAAATCGAACACGATCGAGGAGAGGCCGCCGATGATGGTGCCGTCGAACTCGGTGCCGCTGGGGATCTCAACCACGCCGAGGAACTCGACCGCATCGACCACCCGGCGGTCCTTGTCGTCAAAGCGGATCGAGGGGTCTTCGATATCGGTGATCTCCAGATCGACCGACACCAGCCGGTGGTCCGAGGTCGGGAACTCGGCCAGCGGGAACAGCGGATCCTCCGCCGCCTGCCAGAAGACCGATCCGCCGAGATAGTCAAAGCCTTCGACCGAGGGCAGGGCATAGTCGACCCGCAGATTGCCCGGGCTGGCATCGGGGTTCTGCACGCCGTCCGTGAAACCGTTAAAGCCGAAATCGGCGGTGTCGAAGGCGGGGTTGCCCTCATGGGTCTCGTTGAAGCCGGCCTGACGCTCGGTCGAGTCGACCCCGCCCTCACTGTTGGGCGTGATCGCAGCATCGGTGGCCGAGCCGAGGATGTTGGGATTGTCCAGAAGCTGGTTGATCGCGCTGTCGAAGCTGTCGCCGTCGAACGGGTCGGCATTGTAGTCGCCGACGATGACAAAGCGCGCATCGTCGTCGAGGCTGGCGGTCACCCCATTGTCGTCGGTAAACGCGGTGCCGTTCACATAGTCGGCCCAGAACTTGATCTCGTCATGGTTGCGCTTGCCGTTGCGGTCCTCGGCGCCGTCGAAGACGGGTGGGGTCGGGTGCGCGGCCAGGACATGGACCGTCTCGCCATCGACAATCACCGGCAGGTCGACATGGTTTTTTGATGAGAGGCGGAACACATCGGCGACCTCGGGGTCATAGAACCCGTTCTCCGGGTTCTCCAGATCGATCAGCTTGTTGTCGGTCGGGTCGTTCAGCAGCAGGTTGCCCGGCAGATCCTTCCACAGGAAATTCTGGAAGGTGCGGATGTTCTCTTCGTCGATCGGATGCTTCGACAGGATGATAAAGCCGAACTGCCCCTCGAAGAAGCCAAAGCCCTGCGCGTCGCCCGGTGCGAAATCACCGACCGCGCCCGAGGCATCCAGATCGACCCCGCTGGGCACGCCGGTGTTCGAGGGAGCGACGAAGACATGGGGGTAGTCGATCGCGCCCGCGCCGTTTTGGTCGACGCTCAGATAGTTCTGCTGGAACAGGGAAGCGGCCTCGCCCTCGGCATCGAAGTCAAACTCGTTGATCAGGATAATGTCCGCATCCGTGCGCTGGATGATCTCGGCGACCGCCTGGGCCTGTGCGTTCGAGCCGTCGGAGAGGTCGGTGATCAGATCGCCCGCATTGTTGCGGTTGAGCGAGGCGTTGAAGCTGGCGACACGGATTTCGGTGGACATGGGCGGACTCCCCCTGAGTGGTAACGGATGGTTAATTGTCCGTTACCGAGGGTCGGAGTCCCTGCCGCTACGATAGGGCGACAGTTCCGCGACAAAACAGCGAAGCCGCTAGAGCAAAAACGGATCTGACTGAACCAGTCAGATCCTAGGATTTTGCTCAAAGCTATGAGTCTGGACCAAAACTCTTTTTCAACCTGAGTCAGGTTGAAACGATTTTGGTCTAGAGGATGAAATCGCTCGCCTGAAGATCGATTGTGCCGGTCAGCTCGATCTGAAAATCGGTCTGTCGGTCGCCATCCGTGTCGGCGAAAACCAGGGTAAAGTTGTTGGCCTTCGAGATCGTAAAGCGCAGTTCTCCCTCGGTGCCCGAGAATGCGTCTCGGTCGACAAAGCTGAAGGTTTGATTGCCGCCGGTGCCCGTTTCCGCATCGATATTCACCAGCCGCAATCGGTCTTCGCCCTGGGTGAAATCGGCGATGCGGTCGCGATTGGCCGCCCCCGCCTGCGAATCCGATGTGTTGAAATAGGTGAATGTGTCGTTCCCCGCGCCGCCGAACAGGACATCCCGCCCGGCATTGCCGACGAGCTGATCGTTGCCCTGGCCGCCGCTGAGCTGGTCGTCTCCGCCCCGTCCGGCCATGAAGTTGACCCGCCCGTTGCCGGCCAGAATATCCCGCTCCATGGTGCCGAACAGGTTTTCGATCGAGGTAAATTCGGTCAGATCCTCCTCGGCCCCGACACTGCCATCGAACAGGCGCAAGGTCTGGCCGGTCTCGAACGTGCCGAGGTCGATACTGTCGGCGCCCGAGCCGCCCGAGATGGTGTCCTCGCCGCTGCCGAGGAAGAACCTGTCTCCGCCCGAGCCACCGAAGACCGTATCGGAGTCGGCCCCGCCATCGATCGTGTCATTGCCCGCGCCGCCAAAGATCGTGTCGTCGCCCTCATGTCCGATCAGGCTGTCACTGCCGTCGCGCCCGTCGATGAGATCGTCTCCAATCCCGCCGTTTTGGGTTTGCGCCAGATCGGTGCCGATCCGGGTGACCGAGCTCTGCGCCTTCTGGCCATAGACCACGAAGCCCGCACCACTATTATTCAGGCCGTCACTGTCGAAATTGCGTCCTCCGAGGACGATATCGTCAAAACCGTCACCATTGACATCGCCGGCTGCGCTACCCGCGCCACGGCCCAGGAAAAGACTATTTTGTGCTGGCGCGTCGATCCGGAACCCGTCGTTTCCGTTCAGCGCGCCCAGGTCAATCTCCGCGTCGAAGCCGTCGGGTTTGCCAAAAATCACAAAGGCCGCGCCCGGGCTGTCGGCACCGATCTGATCGAAATAGGGCGAGACGATCATCAAATCGTCGAACCCATCGCCATTGACGTCTCCGACAAATGAGAGCCCGAAACCGGCATAGTCGCCGATCCGTAGGCCCGGCAGCCGGAAACCGTTGCTGCCGTCCAGATCAGCAAGGTCCACACTGCCCCAGGCAGGTTTGCCGAACAGAACAAAGACTCCGCCACTATTGTTGCCGTTGGGCGCGTCAGAATAGGGCGTGGCGATGGCGAAATCGTCGAAGCCGTCCCCGTTGATGTCGCCTCCTCCCGCGACCTCGCGGCCGAGAGCGCCGGTGTCGGCGAGGCCTCGGAACGCGACCCCCTCCAGACCGTTGAAAAACTCGACCCGCTCCGGATCGTCGAATGTGGTGATGTCCTCGCGGCCGAAGACCAGATAGGCAGCGCCGCGCAGATCATTGCCATTGGTCTCATCGGTGCTGGGGGCGCCGAGGATCAGGTCGTCGAACCCGTCGCCATTGACATCCCCGGCCGAACTGACGGCATAGCCAAGCCCGGCACCGGCATAGGTGTCGTCGCCGGCAAAGATCGTGCCCTCGTCCGGATCAAGCTGGCCGATCGAGATTTGCCCGTCTGGGGTGCCATCGTCGTCGTCGAGATCGACCAGATTGACCAACCCGCCCAGCACGAGAAACGCCGCACCCTCGTTGCCATCACCGGCGGCAGACTGGGGATCGGAATTGTTCGCACCGATGACGATGTCGTCGATGCCGTCGCCGTTGAAGTCTCCGGCGCCCGAGACCGCAACGCCGAAATTCTCGAAGTCATTGTCGCTGAAACCATTGAGGATGTAGCCCTCGCTCGGCGTCAGCGGCAGGGTTATGTCGGCGGCGAAACTGCTCTGGCCGAACAGCAGCGTGGCCTGTCCACGATTCGCGTCGACATTGTCAAAAGGGGCGCCAATCAGCAGATCGTCGCGCCCGTCATCATTGACATCTCCGGCCGAGGAAACCGAGAAGCCGGTGGAGGCGCCGGCCAGGTTCCCAGTGACGGTGAAGCCGTTGGACCCATCGAGATCGGCGACGTTGAGAACACCGTCCAAGCCACCATTCGCAAGATCCAGATCCTCCAGCGTGTCGCCGCCCAGCACGACGAAAGCGCCGCCGAGATCCCCCCCGATGCCCTGCGCACCGAAGATCACATCGGCGAAGCCGTCGCCGTTCAGATCGCCGGCGCCGCTGAAGCCGAACCCAACGCGCTAACAGTTCGCATCGCCATCGATGCGAAAACCATTCGTGCCATTGATGTCGTTCAGATCGAATACTGGATTGAATTCAGGCATAGGGCCCCCCCCCACCACTTAACGCAACATTAACATGGTATCAGAGGGGCCGGGGATCGCCAAGCCTGTGAGGGTCAGAGCGCTATGGTCTGAGCCTTGCCGAGCTCGACCGCGCGCTTGGCTGCGACGCTGGCCACAGCCAGATCCTGCAGCCCGACGCCGGTGCCGTCGAACAGGGTAATCTCGTCCGCGCTTTGGCGGCCCGGATGGTCCTTGTTGATGACGGCGCCGATGGGGGTGATGGCGCTCTCGGCGATCAGACCGGCCGAGATCGCGTGCTGCGCCTCGCCGATGCTGACCGATTGCGCAACCTCGTCGGTGAAGACCGTGGCGCGGGCCAGCAGCGCAGCATCGACCTCCTGCTTGCCCTTGGTATCCGTGCCCATGCAGGCGATATGGGTGCCGGGCTTGATCCAGTCAGCCATGATCTGCGCCTCGAAGCTGGAGGTGATGGTGATGATCACATCCGCCTGGGCTCCGAGCTTCTCGCGGTCGACGGCTTCGAAGGGCACGCCGATCTCCTCGGCCACTTTGGCCAGGTTGGGCAGCATGTCGGGGTGGTAGTTCCAGGCGACGACCTTCTCGAAGCTGCGCTGCTCCGCCGCCGCGCGGAGCTGGAACCCGGCCTGATGGCCCGCGCCGACCATGCCGAGCACCCTTGCGTCTTCGCGCGCCAGATGGGCGATGGAGACCGCCGAGGAGGCCGCCGTGCGCGCCGCTGTCAGATAGTTGCCGCCGACAAGGGCCGAAAGCTGGCCGCTATCGGGGTCGAACAGGAACACGGTTGATTGGTGATTGGTCAGCCCCTTGGCCGCATTGCCCGGCCAATAGCCGCCGGACTTCACGCCCAGCACAAGCCCGGCGCGGTCAAACCCCGATTTGAACCCATAGAGCGCATCGGCATGGCCGATCGCCTCTCGGACCACGGGGAAGTTATAGGCGTCTCCGCGAGCCATGGCGGCAAAGATCGCCTCGACGGCGTCGAACGCTTCCGTGCGGCCCACCAATTCGGGGCACATGGCTTCGGGCACGATGATCATGATGGGCGTCCTTTGGTCGTGGGGGCTGCGCTGTCCCGGGCTTGACCCGGGACCTCCTGGAGCGGCGCGAGGCGTCTCGGGCCCGAGCGTGAGGTCCCGGGTCTGCGGAGCAGCGTCCCGCTGCACCGCGCCCGGGACGCGTCGGCTGTGGCGGGAGGG